>JAUIBX010000054.1 GCA_030427595.1 Bacteriovoracia bacterium
AGTCCACTCAGGTAATATGAGTTATGATCAAAAAGATTCTCATCATTCGCTTTTCAAGCTTTGGCGATATCATACATTGTCGAAGTATACTAAAGCCCCTCAAAGAAGAGGGCGTGGGAGAAATAAGTTGGTTAGTGCGTGCAGATCTTGTGGGTGCTCTAGAAAAGGAACCAAACCTTGATAATCTTATCCCGTTTGAGCGAAAGGCAGGCCTTCTTGGCCTCATCAAGCTGGCATGGAACTTAAGAAAGAATCATTATGATGTCCTCTACGATGCCCATAATAATATTCGCTCACTGGTTGTCAGACTGATTGTTGGTCTCTGGGGTCCTAAGGTTATTGTGCGTCCAAAAGAGCGCTGGAAGCGTTTTTTACTCTTTAAATTTGGTATCAATAGGTTCCCTAAGCCCTTTAGAGGTATGGTCTCTTATTGGCAGCCTATGAGAAAGGCCTTGGGTTTTAAGGGAAGTCTGTCTCCAAAAGAATGGCCATTGGAACCCGATCCCCACGAAAAGGAAATTCTTAAAGATAGAATTGTTTTGGTTCCTGCAACAGCATGGCCTATGAAAAGTTGGCCAGTTGAGAATTGGAAGAAGCTTGTGGAAATCCTAGGCAAAGAAAAGTTCGTGATCCTAGGAGGACCAACGGATAATTTCTGTGAAGACATAAAAAAGGTGGCTCCTGAGCGGGTGGAAAATTGGGCCGGTTGTTATGGCCTAAGAGAAAGTTGTACCTTTGCCGCTCATGCCGACTTTATTGTGACCGCTGATACCGGCCTGCAACAGGTTGCTGACCTGGCCGGAAGGAAGGGAATAAGCCTAATCGGACCTACGGCCTTTGGCTTTCCCACGATGGGAACATTGAAAGTTTTAGAAGCAGATCTTCCTTGTAGGCCATGCTCAAAAGATGGCAGTGGCAAGTGCTCTCGTGAGGTTTATCAGGAATGTATGACTCTCTTAACACCAGAGATGGTGGCCAAGGAAATTATTCTCTCTAGGAAGCCTTAAATTTCTTTCTCATTTTCCAAAGAAGGTGACTAATATAAGGCCTTCTTGATTCTCCAGATACAACCATCAGAAGTTTTGTGATCTTAAGATTCTCTGGGTCAGAAAAGAGAAGAATGAGCATTTCCCGAATGAAGTTGGTTGAAAGGGTAATGTAATTGTCCGTACCCACGCCAAGCTTTACTCCCTTCTTTTCCCACCATGAAAAGGGGTGGTCTTTAATATCAGGAAAAGAATTTGTCAGACGAATATTGGATGTGGGAAGCGCCACAAGGGAAACATTTTTGTTAATCATGCGGTTAAGAACATCGTGTTGGTAATGTTCAATTTCTCTTGCCATATGAAACTTTGTTTTAATAAAGAAAATTTCCTCGGCTTCATTTAGTTTTTCACCAGCGATGATCTTATCTCTAACCTCAGGCTCCTGCCATTCCATATCCATCAGCTCTCGAAACTCAAGAGAGGCGGGATCAAGACTTTCTCCATTGCGGTTGCACTCCATGACCCTCTGGTAGAGACGGTGGAAGTAGTAGTTGGGGTTGATTCCAAGACTTAGGCCATGTTCGAGTGTATCGATATGCCAAATATTCATCGCATTATCCACCGACTGAACACCTTTTCTAAGGGTCTTCCACGTTTCTCCATGGTGGGAGCGAATTTTAAAGCCATTATATTGCAAGCGTCTAAGGCCGGCCTTCATCTCTTTGAAGTGTTTTTTACGATAGAGTTCCTTCTCATCTCCAACTGTATCAATCTCTACAAGGTGAGGGATGAGCTCTGGGTTATTTTCAACCAACTTTAAAAGCTTTTTCACTTGAACGAGGAAGTGGTCTTGTTTACTTTCAAAGTTCTCTTTGTCAAAGAATTCGGCTTCTTTCCTAAAACTAGGGGAGAGCACAAATTCAAAGTCAGGGTTTTCTTTTTGAAATCTTTTAAAACCATCATAGAGGCCAAAGACCACATCTTCTTCTGTGACATTTTCTGTGCCAGGTACTTGTTCTGACTTCTTACTTGTTGTTCTATTGAGAGTAAATTTTAAGCGGAGATGACCCACATTATATTTTTCATAGAGTTCTTCTGCCATGTGGTAGGCGGCTTCTTCGTGTGCCTTGCGATCTACTAAAACGAGCTTGGGAAGATAGAGGATACGCAGGTAAGTCATAAATTGCTCACCGTCTTGAAGGCGGATAAGATTATCTACGTCTTCTACACTGGTGATGGGCCATGCGTCCTTGCCATAGACTTCGGTGATTTTTTCTTTGTAGATCTCTTTATTGGGACCCTCGATCAGTTTCTTTAAACGTGGGTAAATAAACTCTGCATTAAGTGATCCTGTGAGGTGAATGTGAGATTCACGATACTTGAGAGGAAATTCCTTAAAGAAATTAAAGAAGGCATCGCTTAGGGGATGACCAAGGAGAGTTTCAATATCAACTTCATCCTGATGAAAACCCCACAGAAGTCTTTTAAACTCCTGAATCTGTTTGTGGACCATGGGAATTTTTTGAATATTGGGAGAGTGACCGAGAAGCTCGAGTGTATCGTAGATATTGATACCATTGGTTTCACTAATGATGTTGATGAGCTCATGAGTAAGCTCGTCAATTAATTGCTGTTTTTGAGGCATAAAGGACCACTCTTTTCTACTTAGATTCCTTTATCAATATATCATAGGCCTCTTTTATTTGAGTAAAATTTTCCGTAGCAATAGACTCAAATTCTGCTGGAATACCCTTTCCTTTGAGTCTGTCTGGATGCTTGAGGCGGGCCAATTTCTTGTATTGTTTTTTTATTTGCTCAAGATTGGCCTGAGGCCCTAGACCCAAAGATTTAAGAGCACCTTCACGGTCATTCTTTCCCTTAAGCGGTGCCATGGGAGAGAGGGTATGAAAAACCTCGGCTTCTTCCTTTATAAGGTTGGCGACTTCTAGACGGCTTTGAATTTTTGCGCCACCTTGTAAAAGAAAACTCATGAGATTTTGAGAACTGGCTTGGGGCAAGGGAGGGTTACTTTGTTTGATGAGTTCCTTCACACTAGTGCCACCTTTCTTCTTTGAAAAGGCCAAGGACAATCCTCTTTTGAGGTTGACGACATCCATATTCCATTTCTTTGCCTGAGCACTTTGGACCTCAGGCCTCTCAAGAAGCAGCTTGAGGAAAGTGTAACTTTCTAGAGCATTTTGAATCTCTATAAAGCTTTTGAGCTCACCTTTAGCATTGAGAAAGGCCTCCCTTTGTTTAAGTTGAGTAAAGCTTTGATTAATGACAGTCTCATCAATTCGATGACCAAGGAGTTGACCAAGTTTACTACCGATGGCCTTGAGTTCTGGTCCCGCTCCCCACTGGAGGGAATCCACCATGGCCATAAAGGTTTTTAAATCCTGATAGCGCTTCTCTTCGGTAGGGTTTCTCTTCTTTTTCTGACTGAGCGTGTTGTATTCTTTATGGAGGGCCTCCTCTGTACGACCTTTTCGTGCAGACTGAGGGGCGAAGGCCTTTCCATCACTACTGATGCTCCCATCTCCGCGCAGCATGACCTTCTTTTGTTCGATCATATGATCAAAATTGATGTCGCTATTTTTCTTCTTCTTAGTACCAAAGAGGAGGTTTTGCAGGGTTCCCCCCAGAATAGGAGCGAGAACCTTACCAATAATGTAGATTAAGGCACAAATGCTAAAGGCCTTAATGATCAAATCCATTTTAAGCATGTTATGATTTTAGCTTAAAGGAGCATGGGTAAAAAGATAGGCATGAGAAAAGTTAAGCATTGGTCCATTGAAGAGCTTCACCTCCCACTAAAGATCAACTGGAAGATAGTCAGATGGTCTTTAGCTGAAAAGAATAACCTGGTGGTGACCTTTAAAGAGGGTCCTTTCAGTGGCAGAGGGGAAGTGGCCTTTATTACCCACGGTGAAATCACACCGGCTCAAGTTCTAGAGTACTTTAATGAATTTATCAGCTTTGTTCCCCCAGACCTCAATGGTCTTGATCACCTGACGGAAGTTTTAGAGGAGGCCAGTGAAGAGCTAGGTCTGCCACCAAATCTCCGCTTTGCTATTGAAGCGGCCTATGTTGAGTTTCTTTCTAAGCTCATGGAAGACGGTGTCTCGCGAGTTCTTGGGGTGAGGGATATTCACCATATTCAAACCAGCTATTCATTACCTCATATGGAGCCATCTGGTGTGGATGACTTTCTAAAGAAGCACGATCTTTTGCGTTTTCCCTTTTTGAAGATAAAAGTGATTGGTCCAGAGGATGTGGAGTATGTAAGAGAAGTCGCAAAGGATTTTAAGGGACCCCTTCGTCTTGATGGCAATGAAGGTTTTTCTAGTGCGGATGAGGCCCTTAAGTTTTGCCATGAAATTAAAGACCTCAATATCGAATTCTTTGAACAGCCGATCTCTCATCAAAACTTTGATGAGTGTGTGAAGCTGAGAGAGAAGTCACCCTTCCTTTTGATGGCCGATGAGTCCCTCCAAGATCGGGCCGTCGTTGATGACTTTCAAAGGGCCTTTCATGGAGTGAATGTGAAGTTGCAAAAGGCCGGTGGTTATATCAAAGCCCTGCGTCAGCTTAGAGAAGCACGTCGACTAGGTCTTAAGACGATGCTTGGCTGTATGATTGAAACAAGTTTAGGAATTTCTTGTGCCATGAATATAGCTAATGGTGTGGACTTCTACGATCTAGATGGTTTTCTTCACCTCGAAAAGGATCCCTTTGGCCTCGTCTATGAGGATAAGGGTTCTATTCACATGTCTCATTCTCAATAATTAAAAATAGAAACGAAATTCAATATCATAGCGGCCATACTTTGGAGTGTTAAGGCCACCAACGATTTGTTGGGCGGTAAGGCTACAGTTAAATGGCAAAAAGAAATCCCCTGAGCGGTAGAGCGGGACAGTCGTGAAGTTGATGCTTCCGCGTACCATCTCTTGCAGTCTCTCTGTTCCTATCGCATGGATTTGATTGGCTTGAGTATTTTCAGAACCATACTCTGCTTGACCGATATAATTGTAGTGAACACCAGCAGAGATCCCAAACCAACGGGCAAATTGGTAGGTCGACTCAAAACGCCAGTCAATCATATTTCCTAGTTTTTCTCTAAAGACAGCATTTTCAGAACCATAGGGATAGTCTGCAGAGTCTGGAATACGCATCACTCTATTGTGTTCAAACTGATAAGTGTACCTAAAGAAGCTATCAAAACTTAAGTCTGTACTAGGGATGCGGATACCTCCACCAAATTCGAGGAAGACGTCGGTTTGTCCGTCACCAAACGCAAAGTCTTGCAGGATGTCGGGATTATCTTGTCTTCCGGTAGGAAGGACAACACCACCACTAAGAGCAAGGCCTGAATATTCCCAGTCGGTGAGGCGGTAGAGAGCACCAAGCTCCATATCGCCCATGCCTTCAGCTTGCCAGTTTCCAAGTGGACGGTAGTTCATGGTGTTGGTGACAACTGATTGAACGACACCGCCGTTCACATCGGGAAGATCAGTCGCCACTTGAGCAAGAATTTGGGCGGTGCTTGAGTCACCAGAATTAGCGAGTGCCGTAGCAACTTCATCATAGTTATTGCCACGGGTCCGTTGGATATCGAGATTTACTCGGGCGTCATACCAAGGGAAGGTTCCATAAACGGTTAAGCGATTATTAATACCGTAAGCAAGGCCAGCTCCATCAACTTTAACTTGGGCCTCTCCACGCGCTTGATATTCACCAAAGGTAAGCTTCTCATAGGCTTCAGGTGAGATGGCCTTTACCTGTTCAAAGAGACCATTGAGACTTTCGTCAGCACCTTGAAGTTGTTCTGCATTAAGGTTGAGGCGAAAGAAGTATTCTTGTTCTTGTTGTTGGCGATCAAAGGCCGAGCCAATAGTTGTGGTGTGAACTTGGCGTAAGGCCAGCATCCTTACACCGCGAGGAAGGGTGTCGTAGTAGCCCGCTAAAACTTGTCCTGAACCAATCAAGCTGATGATGATGGCAGCTTTGGCTGCTGTGAAAACACGAGGCGTGCTCCACTTTAAAAGTGTTGAAATTCGCGGTCTGGGCATGGCAACTAAAATACTTTATTTTTATGCTATGCGCTATAAGAAAAGGGCTAGCCAGAACCTTTTTCATGGTTATGATGTCGCTATTAATTTCAAATATTTAGATAGGGTATTGGCCGCTAAATAAAATGCGGTAAAGCTTTCAAAGGATGTGTACAGTAGCTATGAAAATTGGTAAAACGCTCTGCACAAGCCTCGATCAAAACCAGATAAAAATGATGATGAATATAAGACCCAAATTGCCAAATTTCATGCTGTTAGCGACTCTTCTGATCGCTCTCATGGCCTGTGGGGCGAAAGAGTCTATTCAGCCCACATGGGAGGCAACTCCTATTGACGATCAATTGAGCCAAAAGCCTCTTCAGGTAAGTATTCCCATCGAAAGTATGGAAGTAGAAGAATTTGGTGCCGACTTTGGTGAGGTGGAAGAGCTCGGTCCTCTCTTTAGGGAGCTCGCCGGTGTCTTTGCCAATGTGGCCTTAGGAGAAGAAGGCGGTCAGCAATATGCAATTGATCCTGTGATCTACTTTGCTCCAGAGCTCGATCAGATCGAGGATTGGAGTATTGTTCAAAACGTCGCCTTAAAACATATAAACCTGACTATTGCTGATGCTGTCGATTATGAATTGGCCGGATTTGATTTTATTAAAGACCTCAAAATTTATATCGACTTCACACTACCAGCAGAAGGACAAATGGATCGCCAAGGTGAGGGGATTCTTGTGGCCAGTTACAATCGAGAGGAAGATGTGGAAAATCTTGGTTGTCTTGGACGTTGCTTGAGCCTCAATATCGAAGATATAAACTGGCGCGAAATCCTTAAAAGCCAGAGGACTTTTGTCATCTATACTGAGCTTGTGGTTGAAAGCGTTCCTCTCACTGAAATGAAGATTGGTGGCGACCTTGGGGTTTCTGTCGGTCTTAAAATCGGTCTCTAAGAAACGAAATCAAAATTCTCCATTTGTCCACAAAGCGTATTATTTTCAATGACTTGTACCAAATTTCCCCTTGCCCTAAAATGAAGGTGTCGAGGACATAATGTCCCGCTTAAGGAGTAATTCTCTATGATGGCACGGAAGCTAATCACATCCCTTACTCTTCTCTTGATTCTTCCCTCATGTTCCTCGATTAGGCCGCTGCCAAGTCAGAGTGATTCATTAGCAAAGGAAAAGGAAGCGAGAGGAAAGGAACTTTCTCTTACTGCTGATTTTGAAGACCTGTCTCAAAGAGAGGAGGACCTCAATGCGATCAAGGTCAACCCTGAGGGAAGCTCACAAGTAGCAGAAACCTCAAAGGATTCAAATGACAAAGACAGACCTTCTCTTTCTGAATTAGAAGAAGCAGAAAATGAAATTATCAAAGCTTACGCCAAAGAGGATCTCAAGGAAGAAGACCCTGTTAGTACCGTGGCAGACAGCGGTCCTGACTTTTCACTCGATTATAAGAAGAAGCACTATGACTTCTGGCTTAAGTATTTCACCAAAAGAGAACACAAGCGTTTTAAAAGGCATGTAAGAAACGGTCTCAAGTTTAAAAAAGTTGTTGATCAAATCTTAGAAGAAGAGGGACTTCCTAAGGAGCTATTCTTTGTTGGTCTCATTGAGTCTGGTTACAACACCCATATCAAGTCTCGCGCCAGTGCTGTGGGCCCTTGGCAATTTATCAAGGGAACGGCTAAACGCTATAATATGAGCGTTGATAAGCAACTTGATGAAAGACGCAATATCTTTAAGGCGACTCGTGCTGCCGCTAACTACTTTAAAGATCTCTACAATATTTTTGGTAGTTGGGAGCTTGCTCTTTGTGCCTATAATGCAGGTGAGTACCGTATTATTAATGCCATCAGAAAGGGAAATACGCGCGACTATAAAGAATTGGTTTCAAAGAAACTTCTTCCTAAGGAAACAATCTTCTATATTCCTAAAGTGGCCGCGGCCAAAACACTCTTTGATCAAATTGCTCATAAGTTAAGTCCAGATGGTAATCCAAAGGTTTATCAAGAAGCCTCGGAAATTAAAGTTCATAAAGGCATCTCTCTCAAGAAGCTTTCAAAGGTTTTAAAGGTTTCAAGAAAAACTCTTAAAACATTAAACCCAGATATTCGTTGGGATTATGTTTCTAAAAGAAGAAAGGGCTTTCGCCTCTATGTTCCTAAGAAAGTAGAGAAAGTGGCGAAGGCCAAGATTGAGGGGATGCCCGCGGGAAGAAGTTATCGTCGCTTGGCCAGTGAGACCGTCGTTCATAAGGTGAGAAGGGGAGAAAGTCTTTATAAGATTGCTCGCAAGTACAACACAACGATTAGAAAAATTAAGCGTGACAACCGTCTGAGGAGAAATCGAATTTTTGTGGGTCAAAAACTTCAGGTGAGAGGACCAGCTAAGGCCGTCACCTACAGAGTAAAAAGAGGAGATAATCTTTCAACGATTGCTGCTCGTCACGGTTTAAGTGTTTCTCAACTTAAGAGAATAAATGGTCTTAGATCAAATAAGATTTTTGTAGGTCAAAAGTTACGTTTAAAAAGTTCAGGTAGTCGCGTTTATGTTGTCCGTCGTGGAGACAACCTTTATCGCATTGCTCGCAAGTTTGGCGTCTCTGTGAGGAAAATTGTTCAGGCCAACTCCCTTAAAGGAAAAACCATCTTTCCTAAACAAAAAATTATCCTTCCTATTTAACGTCAAAGGGCTTCAGGTTTGATGAGGGAGTAGCTTAAGTGCAACTGAGAAGTTACACTTAAACTACTATGAAGATCGGTTTTGATGCCAAGCGCATCTTTCATAATTTTCGGGGACTTGGAAATTACTCTCGTACTTTGGTAGAGAGTCTGGTGAAGCACTATCCTGAAAATGAATATATCCTTTTCACGCCACCCTTTTCTGATCCGCGTGCTAAAGAGTGGAATAAGCGCTTTGCCAATCTTGATGTGGTGACACCAAAGTCGAGTATGGGCAAGCTTTTTAGCTCTTCGTGGCGCTCACTCTTTCTTTCTCAGGCCATTAAAGAGCAAGGTATTGACCTCTACCATGGCCTCTCTCATGAGTTGCCTCCAGGTCTATCAAAGAAGGGGATTAAGTCTGTCGTGACGGTTCATGACCTCATCTTTTTAAGGTTTCCCGATTACTTTCCGTGGATTGACCGGCAGGTTTATCAACGCAAGTTTTCACACGCTATCAACTCGGCAGACTTGGTGGTCGCGATATGTGAGCAAACCAAACGCGACCTTATTCACTTTCTCAATTGCCCTGAAGAAAAGATTCGCGTGGTCTATCAATCTTGCCATCCCAACTTCTATTCAGGTTTATCTGAACAAAGAAAGCAAGAAATTCGCGACAAGTTCAATTTGCCAGAACACTATATTCTCTATGTAGGTGCCCTTGAAGAACGTAAGAATGCTGTTTCTTTGGTGCAGGCCTTCGCTCGCCTTAAAAATCAAATCCCTCATCAGCTCATTTTAGTGGGAGACGGCAAGGACTATAAAAAGCTCGTAGAAAAAGAAATTATCAACAATGGTATGATTGATCGCGTAACCATTCACTCCCATGTTCTCAATGAAGAGTTACCTGGTTTTTATCAGATGGCCGATCTCTTTGTTTATCCGTCTTTCTTTGAAGGCTGGGGCATTCCCAATGTAGAGGCTCTCTTTAGTGAAGTTCCCGTGATTACTTCAGAGGGCTCATGCTTTCCCGAGTCGGGCGGGCCATCCTCTGTTTATTGCAATCCCTACGCGGTAGAGGATTTAGTCGCAAAAATGGAGAAGGTGCTCTTCGATGATGATCTGCAAGCGAGCATGATTCGTCAGGGGCGTGCCTATGCCGAGAAATTTCATTGGAAGAACACCTCGCAAAAGATGATCGAGGTCTACCAAGAGCTTCTGCCTTAGATTATTTTTAAGCTATTGGCCTCTACTGACCAGGAAAGCCTATATTGGGGATAGAAATCTTCATGGCCTCTTTGTTGAGCTCTTCAACCTTTGAGCAATCACTTCCTTTCCAGGTTGCCGTGGTTTTCATCTCAGTATCTTGAGGGGCCTCAGGCATTTTAACTTTGGCATAAGTGTCATGTTCAGTAGAGCTTTTAACCACGATACGAACGTTAGCATTGAGACCATTGGGGCATTTTAGGGTGAAAGCCGCTTTCTTCTTGGTGCTTTCAACAACTTTGAAGTCACAGTCTTTCATTTTGTCATTGCCCTTGGCCTGTTGCTTAAAGATGGCCTCAGGGTCATTGATAATTTCTTTTGTCTGGCATTGGTAGACAGTCGTTCCAGGCATTTTATCTTTGCCCATTTTCTCCATCATCGTCTTGACCATCGCCCTTTGGGCCTCTGGAACATTGGCAAGTGCTGACTCAATTACTGCAGAGGGATCTGTTTTATAAACCCACATCCCTGGTTTGATATCAAGGGGTGTGTAGGCAAGAAGAGTTGTCGTAAAAAGGGAAGAAATGAGAGCAATGACTTTTTTCATGAAGCCTACTTATTGGTGATGAGAGAGAGGTTATTGAGTTTGTACTTTTTAAGTTCATCTAGAACTTTAACAACGCGCTCGTAGCGCACGTCTTTATCAACTCTCAAGTCAACGGGCATCTTCTTATCAGTGATGCCTTCAAGGCGTTTACCGAGATCTTTGATATCAATCTTTTTGCCGTCATAGGCCAGTTCTTCTTTAGAGAGCTCGAGGATGAGGGTTTTCTTAGCTTGGGCCTGGGCCTCTCCTTCAGTCACGGAAGGAAGGTTGAGAAGAAGGGCCAATTCATCTTTTTTAAAGACGGTCGAAACCATAAAGAAGATCAAAAGGAGGAACACCACATCGATGAGTGGTGTGATATCCGGCATAGCTGTTTCGCGAGAGCGCTTCTTCATGATTTATAGCACCTTCGTGAGAACTTCTTTTTCAAGCTTGGACTCAAGGGCGTCGAGCATACCAAGAAGGTAGCTGTGACCAACAAAGTGAGGAATGGCGACAATCATGCCACCAACGGTAGTGATAAGGGCCATGGAAATACCTTGAGCGAAATAACTGGGATCGCTTAAGCCTTTATTAGACATAATTTGAAACGCGACCAAAACCCCAATCACAGTACCAAGAAGTCCGAGAAGAGGAGAGATACTGGCAATGATCTTTACAGTGTTGAGGCCCCTTTCAACTTGAGAAATATAGGAGGCCACTTCTTGCTTTGCAATTTCGATAATGGCCTGAAGGTCTTGCTGGTCTTTTCTGCCTTTGATGCGGTTTCCAATCTCGTCGGCAAGAAAGCCGGTGTTGCTTTTCTCTTTATTGAAGAGCCAAAACTTGGTGATCATCACGGCAAAGCCAATAATATTGAGGAGCACTAAAATATACATGATAGTGCCGCCTTGCTGAATATATTCGTAGAGTTTCATATTCCCTCATTCCTTTTTGGGATTTATAGACAGGGCTTATTGTCCCCTAAAGGAGAAGTTTTGAAAAGCCATCCTGAAGCTCGGTAATAAGGGCGTCTTCAATCTGAGGTCTATTGAGCTTGGTGTCATACACTGGACTTTGGGGGGATTCAGTCAACTCTTGCAAACTGATCATGGTGTCGGTTGTGAAGCCGCAAGGGCTAATACCTGTAAATGCTAGAGGGTCTTTTTCAAGATTAAAAGCGAGGCCGTGGTAGGTCACCCAACGGCTAATCGCCACGCCGATACTCGCAATTTTTCTAGGTGCCGCATGTTCGTCACCCTTAACCCAGACACCTGTATAGTCAGGCTTTCCCCTTTCGGTGTTGCCACTTGCCGTGAGACCCATTTTATTGAGGACATTGACCATGGACTGCTCCATCACTTCAAGAAAGCCTGCAATATTTTGACCTCTCTTTGTGAGATTGATGATGGGGTAAATAATAATTTGGCCTGGTCCGTGGTAAGTCGCCTTACCACCTCGCTCGATTGCGAGAACTTCTCCGGTCCATCCTTGCAAATCCTCTGGTTGTGATTTTTTACCAAGAGTGACAATGGGAGGGTGAGAGCAAACGATTAGTGTTTCTTGCTCTCCGGCCTTGACCTCCTCAACTGTTCTTTTTTGAAGCTCATAAACTTCGCCGTAGGGTTGCTGGCCAATATTGAGGATGCGCAACTGACTCATTTTTAAATTAAAGGGTGGGATACGCCGGGCGGGCTGCCTTCACTTCTTCATTTTTGCGTTGCTTTTCAATCACGCCTTTCATAAAGAACTCACCAGCTCGGTAGGAGCTTCTTACAAGAGGTCCTGAAGCACAGTAGAGAAAGCCCATATCGTCGGCCACATCTTTCCAGTGATCAAAGACTTCAGGTTTTACATACTCTTCAATAGGTAGGTATTTCTTGTGACGGTTGGTGGGGGCCAAGTATTGACCAAAGGTCACCACATCACAGCCTACATCTCTTAGGTCTTTTAAGGCCTGCATAACGTCCTCTTCTTTCTCATTAAGACCAAGCATGATGGACGTTTTGGTGTATTGTTCAGGGCGAATTTCTTTGGCGAGTTCAAGGGTTCTTAGAGACTTTCTGTATTGAGAGCGACGGTCACGAACTCTTGGGGTGAGGGCCTCTGTGGTTTCAATATTGTGGGCAAAGACATCGGGCTTTGCGATCATGATTCTTTCGACAAGTTCTGGTACCGCATTAAAGTCGGGAGTGAGAACTTCCACAATCATCTTTGGATTATTTTCTTTAATGACCTCAATGGTCTTGGCAAAGTGGTTGGCGCCAAGGTCTTCAAGATCGTCACGGTCAACGGAAGTCAAAACGACGTAATCGAGCTTCATTTGCGAAATGGCCCATCCTACTTTTTGAGGTTCTTCCTCATCAAGAATGCCTTTAGGGTTACCTGTTTTAACGGCACAGAAGCGACAGGCGCGGGTGCAAGTATCACCCATGAGCATGAAGGTGGCCGTACCGCCGCCCCAACATTCTTCAATATTGGGGCAGATCGCCTCTTGGCAAACAGTAGCAAGTTTCAGCTCTCCGAGCATGTCTTTGATGTTGTGATAGGACTTACTGGTGGGGGCCCTGACTTTGAGCCAGTCAGGGCGTTTTGCTTTGGTATCGGCTTTTATATCACTCATAGGTCTACTCTACCTTAATTTCGAATCAGATGCCCTAACACATCATAAACACAGGGGCTTTGTCTATACGGCGGCGGGGATTCGCCCCTCTATGTGCTTAAAGTTACGAGATTTTTCATGGTCAATGGGATTTTTTTACAGATGGACCTAAAGCTCGTCGATCTTAAAGGTCTTGAGCTTACTTTTGCCTCCGGCAACGAGAGAAACCTGAGACTTTGCTACTCCAAAGTGTTTGGCCAACAACTCAATGATGCGTTTGTTGGCCTTTCCATCAACAGGGGGAGCGGCGACCCTGACGATATAGGGCTCGTCTTGATTTAGGGCTTCTGAGGGAGCTTCAACTCCCTCCTTTTTACTTTTGAGTTTGACTTGTACTCGGATTTTCAACTTTTGAACTAACGGTCGTTGTGAGGAAAGTTATCCTCATACGACTCAGGATCAACATCAATTGATTGAATCGAGCAGCCGTAGCGAGGATTGTCACCAAGCTTGGCGACCGAAATAAAGTTAGCACCACGAGCGATAACTTCCTTTCTATTGTAGTCAGCTTCAAACTTCGCCAGGATACGACTTTCTTTGGTGACCATGCGGCAGTATTGTTCGGTTTGGCCACTAATGAAGAGGCAAGAGCACATTTCTTTGGCAAGGCCAGCTGAAGGTGCCTCTGTATACTTACAGGAGTTGATCATAAGAAGGAGAGGGATAAGGGCGATGAGCTTTTTCATTATTCACCCTCCTCAATCATACTAGAGAGCAAGAGCTTATACATTTTGTCTCTCTTAAGTTTTCTCTTTGGTTTTCTGCCATCACTTCCCATGCGCACAATGATGAGACCCTTAGAAGGAATGACTCCCATGGTTTGACCACGAAAGCCCATGGCCTGATAAAGATCATCGGGGGCGCTTGGGTAAGGTCTTTGCTTATTCATCTTAAGTTTCTTATTGAGCCACCACATGGCCCCATAAGATTCAACATTGAGGCGCTGCTGGCCGTCTTCACTCTCTCTTTTGAGAAGGGCCGGAGCCACTGTCTGAGTGGCAAACTTAACCCAGCCCTTAGGAAGAATACGCTTTCCTTCCCACACTCCATCATTAAGCATCAAGAAGCCAAGCTTCGCGTAGTCGGTTGCCACGCCCCAGCCACCACTTCCACCAAGGAAGGTCTTGGAGAGGTCCCTTTCAAGGACCACACTTTTCATGTTGAGAGGATCAAAGAGGGCATCCCAAGGGAAGTTCTCATAAGCCTTCATACTGCCAGTTTTTTTCAGCATGGCCTTTTTAAGAATACCCATAGCGAACATGGCTTCGTGAGTACCGTAGTTGAATTGCTCATCAGGGGCATACTTCATTTTTGTTTTGGCGACCTTTAAAGCAACGTCTTTATAAGCGCTTCTTGAGTAGTAAACAAAGATGGAGTCACTAAGGGCGATATTAACGGGATTTTCTTCGTAGAATTTAAAGCCTGAACTCATATTGAGGATGTGGCGCATGGTAACGTCACGGGCCTTTTCTCTATTCATCTCTGGGTAGTAGTCAACCGCCTTGGTCTTTAAGTCCACATAGCCTTTTTGGATGGCCGCACCGATGAGAGTCGAAGTGAGGCTCTTTGAAAAAGACCAGAACATATGTTTCTTGGTAGGGTTATAACCACGGTCATAACCTTCATAGACGATATAGCCGTCTTTAATCACAACAAAGGCATCACTAAAGTGGTTGCCCTCATCTTCCCAAACATAGTCGAGAAGTTTTTGAAATTTGGCGCGGTCAAAGCCTGCGTCTTCGAGACTCTTTCTCTTCCAGCTCTTGGTCGGCCAGTAGTCACCGTATTGAGGTGCGGGCGTACTCAAGACAGGCAAGCTCAAGAGGAAGAGCATGATCCAAGTAATTGGGCGGTGCTTGGGTTTTAGGTTCATATTTGCCTCGGTTTTGGTTGGGTTTGTAATGGTCATAGGAAATTGGTGGCGGCGAGTCAATGTCACCGAATTCACCAATGAAATATTTCCTTATTTAAGGTCATTTTGCTCCTTAAATAGCTCTTGAATAGGCTCTCTACCTAAAAACTTCTTACACCCCTTGAGTCGCCCTGCGTTATGGAAAGAAAGCTCCTTTACGAAGGGTCTTTAAGTTTTCACACTAGAGAAAACTGAGCAAAGAGTTTTCATAAGAGACAAAATCTAAGGAGTAGGGATGTTCCGTTATCTATTATTTATTGCCGCATTAGTTGCAGTTTGGCCGGGTAAGGCGTCAGAAAATATCAAGAAGACCCATACGGTTAGTGAACTCGTTGAGATCTATCATCAGACCCATAATTTTACTCTAAAGAATTCAAGCCAATGCCGATCTTACAGACCAGGCAAGTGTCTTCAGGCAGCTTGTTCTACTCTCGATAGTTATAAGTGTGACTCTCAAAGTGAGCTTAGAAAACTCACCTTGGCCTGTCAGAAAAATTATGGGGATGAGTGTCTTAAAAATCTCCTAGGTCAATTGGACTCTTATAAAACTGATGACATAAATGAGATGAGCCAATTGGCCGCAAGCTGCCGCCATGTTTGGGGCAGTGATTGTCTTAAGACGACCTCTTCCTACTTATCAAGTTATGAGAGAGATGATCTCAAAGAAGTTACTGCTATAGCCTCAAGCTGTCGTGATCTTGAAGATGGCAGTTGTTTGCGATTTGTTTGTGGTCGTCTAGGAAGTTATCAATGTGATGATCTGAATGAAGTGGTGGCCATTAACCGCCAATGTTCTGGAAATACGCTTTAAAGTGGGAGAAGGAGACTTAAACCTTGCTGTGTTGCCGCACCGTTTTTTGCGAGACTGACATAATGTTATAACTCGCCAAAGATAAGTCTCTTTGTCACAATGGGGGAATGAAAGTTCCCCCATTTTTTTACCTTCTTTTGGTTTTCATCTCTTTAGCCTCATGTTCTCTGGCACCCAATCTTAATAAAGAAAAGCGCGATTTCTATGAGCTTGCCAATCGTGCTGAAGAAAGTATGACGAAGCCTCAGTACAAGCGTTGGCTTGAGGGGCAGCGCCAACGCCTTCAAGATCAGCTTGCTGTCATGAAGGGCCAAGAGGAAAGGGAAGGGCGTATGCTGGATCAGCATACGGTGATGTCTGATGGGGCGACTGCTGTTGGTGGTCCTCAGGATGTTCATGGTTTTAAGGCCGATCGCTCACGCCAAAACCTCAAGCGAATGGATGATCGCAAGCGTATGCTTGAGCGTCAGCTCTTCTATATCAATAGTCAGCTCTCTAAATTGGATACACCTCTTAAGTTCTAGTTTTTTGACGCCTTGAAAGCACCTTTAGGCGGCAAAGTTTTCCGGTAGGATATTTTTTCCCGTTTCTTAAAAGACCTTCAGCACTCCGGCCCGATACCGTATTGATGGACTATACCTTTTCAAGGAGTAAGAAGAGGTGCGTATAGCAACTAACATAGTCGCGATCAATTCGCGGGCTAAGTTAGACAACAACATTCGCGATGTGGATAAGCAAAGCAGAAGCTTGGCCACAGGGGATCGTATCTATCGGGCGGCCAACGACCCGGCAGGGCTCATTATTTCGGAGTCCATGAAGTCGCGTATTCGCTCCTTTGGTCAGGCCCAGAGAAATGCTAATGATAGTATCTCCCTTATTCAAGTGGCTGAAGGCTCATTAAGTTCTGTTCAAGGCATGGCCGCGCGGATGAAAGAGCTCGCTCTTCAAAGTGCCAACGATACTTTAGGAGCAGATCAGCGCGCGATGGTCGATAGTGAGTTTCAACAAATGAAACGTGAGATTAAGAGGATCATCACGGCCACGCAGTTTAATGGAAAGAAAATCCTTGATCGAAATGCTGGTCTCTATGAATTTCAGGTGGGCATCAATAGTAATGGCCAAGGGGAACGCATCTCATATGACATGGGAAAAGTTTTAAGCTCTGCTGATAAAGTGAGTCTAGGAAGTGCCAGTGTGCGCACTAAAGCTGGCGCGATGTCGAGTATTCCCGAAGTCGATGAAATGCTCCAAGAGGTGAGTGGAGCGCGCGCTTTTCTTGGTGCGACCCAAAGTCGTATGCAAGCGACCATTCAGAATTTAGGAGTCTCACGACAAAATACCGCCGCCGCCAATTCGCGTATTCGCGATACTGATGTTGCTGATGCCACCGCTAAGAAGGCGATCTCTTCCATCAAAACCAATGCCTCTACTGGCTTTCTTGCCCAGGCCAATACTCTGCCCGGCAAGGCCGAAGAGCTCTTATAAGGTACGTGGTACCTTTTGGGACTCCTTGCAAAAGAAGGAGGGAGACTTTCGCCTCCCTCCCGGCATTTAAGCTACTCGCATCTCATAAAGAAGAATTGCTAAGTTGAGTAGCAAAATCAGTAGCTTAAACACCTTTAGGTCGATCTCTTCCATGAATACCTCCGAAAGAGGCCCTCATCATTGAGGGGGAAGGAGATTTCCCTACTTCTTTGTGCTAGTATTACTCAAAGCCCTCCCGGTATTTATGAGTGCTTTTAGGTCGATCAAAACCCCGAGTCTTCTCGGGGTTTTTACTTTTTGATCACAAATTTTAATCACAACATAGATTTTCCGTATCAATTTGCGCGGGAATTTTTTGAATGTGAAATCGACGGATTTGAATCCTTCGGACAAATTTTTAAAATGGAATTATGAAACTTAGCTTTATCTTTGTTCTCCTTTTTATGAGTCTCGCTGTTAGCGCCAACACTTTTGAAGCTAAGTGTGCTGAGCTCAATGGCAGGATGGAAAAAGGTTATAAGTGCCCCAACACTTCCTTTCCTCTCTTAACGAAAGTTTGCTTCTTTAAAAATACTTATGAAGAAGAGCACTTCACTGATGGCTGTACTGGACCAAGCGGCGGTCATCGCGACCTCTTCTTAT
>JAUIBX010000289.1 GCA_030427595.1 Bacteriovoracia bacterium
AGCTTAGGAAATAGTCTGGGGAGTTTTACTAGCTATGGACTTGGGCGCTTAGGTAAAGCGAGCTGGCTCAGGGTTAAGGAAGAGGACCTCTTGCGTTGGCAGGCCAAGATTCAAAAATGGGGTCCTTTTCTCGGTTTATGGGCCTGGATTCCCCTCATTGGCGATCCGATTACTGTTGCTCTTGGTCTCTTTCGTGCCCCATGGCGCTTGAGTTTTGTGATGATCACCATAGGAAAAGTCATCAGGTTCGTCTCAATTTTATGGTTAATTCGAACTTAAATAGTCGGCCTTTCTATTCTTTTCTTACACGCGATGCCTTTCGGTTTTTCTCTCGCTATTATTTCAATTGTCATTAGATTTGTTATTTCAAGCAAGGTTTAGGTCAAGGACGAGACCACCTAATAGCGACTAAGGAGGGTTCGTATGAATAACAAAGTTACCTCACGGCATGGCCTATGGTTAACGCCGGTACTTCTTTTTTCTCTTTTAACGGCTTCAGTCTCTGCAGCAGACCTCGCTCCTTTTAAAAAGCGCTTTCAATTTGTAAGGGACGATCAAGGTCAGCTAGTTAAGGTTAAAGATAGCTCCATTCGTATGAAGTTCTCTATTGCGCCTTACCTGCAGTTCATTAAGGAAAGCCTTCAGCAAGAGCAGGCTTTAATGAAGAGCAAGAGTGACTATGAAGGCCAAGTTAAAGCACTTTTTGACGGTGACCAAGCTGAAAACCTTCTTGGTTACGGTGATGAAAAGAGTAATGGTCAGGCCCAAATCATCGTTGATTCTCTTAAGAGAATTGAGAATGTTGACTTTGATAAGGTCTTTTCTGACCCTGGTTTTAAGAATGTTATGACAGAGTTTGAGTGGAAGCTAGGTGATGCTCTTGAAAAATTGGATCCAACAGTCTTGGCCCATGTTCAGGACATGGACTTCTTTTACCAAAAGCGTGTGACTTATCAAGTTCTTACCTGGGCGCTTAATTTTGCCAAGAAGCGCCTAAGCCAAATTCCAATTCTTAATACTGCAAGTTATGTTCTTGTGCGTGTTGAAGAACTTGTGCGTCAGCGTCGTCTTTATCACCAAAATATGCTTCTTCACTATATCGAACAAAATAGTGCAGAGAATCTGGGAATCACTCATATGGAGGCCAATCACATTATGTCTTCCATTTACGAGTCTCGTATTCCTTGGTATGCCTTTTGGGAGTCACGTGCGGCTCAGGCCAACTGGGATAAGTTTGGGGTAAATAAATTCTTTACTCCAATTCGTGTCAATAACAACCGTTTCCGTCGCATGCGTTCACAATACTCTGATATTGGTGAGCGTTTAAACTACGCTTTTCAAGAAGTGACCTATGAAGGGGAGAGAGTAGTTCTTAACCTTTTCAATACTGACAATATGTTTAGTCGTAAGCTCGCTGTCGCTTACAATCTTGATAAGCCTGGAAAGACCATGAGAAAGAGAATGGTGGTTCAGCTTGCTGAGCTAGGTCTCTCTTTCCTTCCTCTGCCAAGCTTTATTAAAGGGATTGCTGAAGACTGGATGAAGTCTTTTTACAAAGAGCAGGTGCTCATTGAAGGTGCTCTTTATGGTCACTTTGAAAGTAAAGGCGATCAAGAGGTTCTTCGTCGTCTGAGACTTCAGGTTTTAAACCCTTTTGAAACCCTGTAAGCATTGCTACTATAGTTGAATATTGGGGGCTGCCTATGGTAGCCCCTTTTTTTATTCTCTTTATTGTAAAGGTCGTAGGTTATGGGGCAGTCTCTCGCAATAGACGATACTCTTAAGCTCTTTATCAGTTTGCTCTCAATTCTTAACCCCCTTGGGGTTATCCCTATCTTTATTACCTTTACCGATCATTTCTCAGAGGACAAGGTTAAGAGTATTGCCACCAGCTGTGCCGTAACGGTTTCTATGACACTTATCCTTAGTCTCTTGGTGGGCCAGAGGATGCTTAATTTCTTTGGTATCTCCCTGGCCTCCTTCTCCATTGGTGGGGGGATCTTGATTTTTATGATGGCCATTCAAATGGTGAGTGCGAAAACAGCGTCTCAGAAACTTAATGACAAGGAAAAGAGTAACTTGGATCCCAATGAAATTGGCATTGTCCCCCTTGCCATTCCTCTTTTGGCCGGACCAGGGACTATTTCTCAGGCCATTATTTACTCCAATAAGCTGCAGTCAGGGGCATATTGGCTAGGTGCCCTTCTTGTGGTTTTAGTTATTGGCCTCTTTATCAAATTTGTTTTTCAAAATTCACGCTTTTTGGGTAAGAAGCTAGGGACTATTGGTCTCAATGTGATGACGCGAATTATGGGCCTAATCATCCTTTCCCTGTCGATTGAAATTATTGCTTCGGGTATTCGAGATATTTTACCTGCGCTAGGACGCCTCTAAATTCCTACTGATTTATGATCCATATTGTCAGCTTAAGGTGTGGGCCATATAGTTAAGGCATTCATGGAAAAAATTGCTGCGTTTGATATCGGCTCTAATGCCGTCCGTATGGCCGTTGCCAGTGTGGATCGTGATGGTCTGCTGACCGTTCTCGAAAGGATAAGGGTCCCTCTACGTCTTGGTAGTGAGGCCTTTTCTCAAGGAAGGTTTTCTGAGCATACTATTGTTGAGGCCATAGACACCTTTCGTGACCTAAAAAAAATCATTGATCAAGAAAATGTAGAACGTTTCGATGCTGTGGCCACAAGTGCTTATCGAAATGCTGCCAATGCGGATGAATTGGGACAGGCGATTTTAGAGAAAACAGGAATCTTTATTCGTCCCATAGATGGAAAGCTTGAAGCTGCCCTCATTCGTAAGGCCCTACAAACCCAAATCGACTTGTCTCGCAAGAATTATCTGCTCTTTGATATTGGAGGGGGCTCAGCTGAGTTGACCTTCCTTAAAAAGGGTCAATCAGTGGGTTCTATCAGTCTTCCTATGGGTACTGTCCGCCTTCTTGAAATTGCCCGTCAAGCCCAGGAAAAAGGACTTACTCCAGAGGAAGCTTATGAAACTTATCTTCAAGAGCTGAGCCCCAGTATTCAGAAGTTTTATGAGGAAAATTGTCCTCAAGACATGCCGATCCGTTTTGTGGGAACTGGTGGCAACTTTAAGAGGCTTAGTCGTTTAAGAAAGAAAATTTTAGATAAGAAGAATATCCGTTTTGTTTTGCCCGATGAAGTTCCGGTCATAAGAGAGACTTTAGAGGAAGCTCCTTATCTGAAAAGAATCAAGAAGTTTAACCTTAGGCCTGACCGGGCCGATGTCATCATTCCTGCGCTTTATATTATGGAGCAGGTCATTGATATTATTCCCTGTAAGAAAATTATTACGCCGGATATTGGTCTTATCCATGGGCTACTCTTTGATATTGCAGGCCAATCCTTTGAAAGAGTTCAAGAAGCTAACTCTTAATAAGCTCTTTTTGAGAGTTCACCTCTGTTTTCTTATTGAGAGGTTTTCTTTGAACATAGGTGCCATCGCTCTTAAGTTCCCACAGGTGGCGATT
>JAUIBX010000290.1 GCA_030427595.1 Bacteriovoracia bacterium
GTTCTCCATCTATTACCAATGCTTTTATTGATTTTGGCCATAGACTTGATGTAATTGCTTCAGAAGTATTTTTTGCTGATGTAGTATTCCTCGTTGAAGGACAATCAGAAATTCTATTTTATCGAGCATTAGCCGAAGAACAAGGTATTGATCTTGATAGGTATAATATCAGCATCCTTATGGCTGATGGAGTAGGTTTTGAAAGTTATATAGCAATACTCGACAAGTTAGAGATAGACTTTGTTCTTCGTACTGACAATGATGTTTTTAAAATCCCGCGCAGTAATCCGGCAATTTACAGACTCGCTGGCGTGGAAAGAGCTTTTGGCTTTCTCTTAAAATATCTGGAAATCGACACAGACAATATCACGGATGAAGACCGAGAATACTACGAAGAAGTAATTAATCTTATTGACGAAAGAGTTGATTTAAGGGGATTTGTTGAAGACAATATTGATGACTTGTCAGATGATACAGTTGAAGCTATGACCAAATTTCGAGACCATTTAAAAGGGTTTGGTTTCTTCATAGCTGATAAAGACTTGGAACAAGATTTAATAGACAGTCCGATAAGTGAACATATTGAAAGTTTTATAGAAGAATATCAAGACAGCAAAGATGTTGCTGACCCACTAAAAGCAATGCAGAAGAACAAAGCTACATTCATGTACCATTTCCTGCTTAAACACAAAGACAAGCTCGGTGAATTAGAGGGGCATTCAATTACAGAACCCTTATTGAGGTGCGTTGAACTTTCTGAAAGCAGAGTAGATGAAGAATAATAAACTAATCCCGACAGAAGAGCAAAGGAAAATTATTGAGGATAGAGGGAACTGTGTTGTTATAGCTGCCCCTGGCAGCGGTAAAACCTTTGTACTCTCGGAAAAAATCAAATGCATTCTTGATGAAGTGCCTGATTACAAGGGAGTAATTGCTATCTCCTTTACTAATAAGGCCAGTGATGAATTAAAAAGGAGGTCTTTAGAAGGCGGATACAACCCCAAGAACTCTTTCTTTGGAACAATAGACAGTTTTTGTTTCGTAGAGATTATCATTGCCTTTGGGAAACATATTTTTGGCTATCCTGAAAAGGAATTTGATGTTATTGAATCCGATAAGTTACCCGAACCTTTCAAACAACAGGTAGAAGGCTTTTCAGAAGTGGGTAGCTATGACGATCTTACTGAAGACCATCTCAAAGTTTATGGAACGCTGTTCCAGAAAGGAATAATTGTCCTGGATAGCCTTGGTATACTTGCTAACTATGTTTTTGATAATTCCAAAGCTTGCCGTTTATATCTCAAAGCGAGATACTCCCATGTCATAATTGATGAGTATCAGGATTCTGGTTACGAACAACATTTGATATTTACAAAACTGGCAGACCTAGGCGTGAAAGCAGTTGCAGTGGGGGACGTTAATCAGGCTATCTTCGGGTTTGCCGGTAAGGACATGAAATACTTGAGATCATTAGTGGGAACTGACGGTTTTCAGCATCATTCTTTACTGACCAATTTTAGATGTCACGTATCTATTTCAAATTACGCTAAGAAGTTTATAGGAACCTTCCTGGAAGGTTTTAAACCAACAATAATAGAGACTGATGATATAAGAGTTTTTGAAAAGCAGGTGATCGGTCATGAGCATCATATTGCATCTTGGATTGATACCGCTATTCCTGTTTATTGCGAAACTTATGGGATTTCAGGCCTTGGAGCCATTGGTATTCTCGTATCCAGCAACCGTAAGGGAGCTTTTTTTAATGAAGCGTTAAACACATCATCTAGACATTTTGTGACTACGGATCTAGACAAAGAGATCAATTTGTGGGGAATGACTTTTAGAAGGTTATTACTTTATGTATTTGATCCAATGGACAGTGCTTATGAGATATTTGTTGCTTATTCGGACATATTTGCTGACAAGCGGTTTGCAAAGAAAGCTATACGACGAATAGAAAAGGTAAAGGCAACTATTGAAGAAATTGGGAGTATAGAAGGACTGACAGCTGAGGGCGCTAATCTGGAACCAATAGTAGCTTCTTTTGTAGATGTGGCAGAGGTGTTTTTTTCGAAGAGGAAAAATAGCAAGGCGATAACACTCCTAGAAGCAGTATTAAAAGATAGGAAAAGCTTAGAATCTTACTTTCCGCCCAATCCTGATGAAGTCCAAATAATGACCTTTCACAAAAGTAAAGGTCTTGAGTTTGATCTTGTATTTCATCTAGACTTATACGAATATATTTTGCCTAGAAAGAGATGGAATAATGGGAGGGCTGAATTTCCTGAATTCCATCAATCAATAAATTTACATTATGTTGCAGCAACTCGTGCAAAGAAAGTTTGTATTCTTGTCCATAGTACCCAGCGCCAAAATTATAGAAATGAATTGAAACAAGGAAACTCTTCAGAGTTCTTGACTCATCAGAAGCTTATTCATTTAAAAGAGATTAGACGAAATTCTATCTGTTAGTGGTATAATCATCTTGTAAAAGACTTTTCATCGTCTCTATCTGTTGGGCTTGATCGTCCACTATTTCGCGTTCACTCCAAACCTGTGGTGCCTTTTAATCATGTGATCCCCTCTATTCCTAGGCCATCCTCAACTCTCAAGGGAAACTGACCTTTCATTTTTTACGGAATTGACGAATTGATAGAGTTCAGGCCTGTTAATATGGGTGAGTGCCTATAATTCGCTCGTGTAATAGGACCGGAAGACGGTGATCTAAAGAGATTTTTTAAGGCAGCAATTAATAAGCCCTTAATACCACGCTAATCTACAAACAACGCGAATTGTTCCGGCCAAAACATTGTTTGTATTTGGGTGTAGTGTGGACTTTGTTTTATGAGTATTTAAATATTTCCCACGAGAATGATTTTTACATAGTCAAAAACCATTAAATTGGTTAAATAAAGATTATATATCCAAATGAATTCAGAGTCTATTGCCGGTGCAGTGTCAGCTTTAAGAGGCTATCGCACCCAATTTTTGTTCACGCTCTATCGCATCCTCAAATCAGAGGAAGAAGAAGTAGTTTTTCCAGAAGGGGAAGAAGACTACAGTGTTAGGAAAGTTGGAAAGTTGACGGAAGTTGTTCAAGTCAAAGATTTAAGTTCTCCATTACAGCTTTCTGATTTCAAACCAAAAAACCAAGATAGTTTTTTCCAGCGGTGCCTGTCATTACTTAGAAAAGGAGAAACGCCCCAAATTAAAATAGCTTCTTTTGGTAAGTTAGGACCAGAGTTGAAAAGCCTACAGGAAAGTGGAGACTCCTCACACGTACAAAAAAAGTTGGTAGGGTATGGGTATGATCCTAAGGAAATATCAAGATTGTTTGAATGCTTACAAATTCTCTCTTTCCAAGAGGAGGCAATATTGGGAGAGGTAATCAAATGGCTTGAAAACACCATAGTGGCCACTGACCCTTCCTTAGCTATAAATTTATTACACTTTTGGATGTACCAATTGGCTGAACAGCAACAATCGGTAAATAG
>JAUIBX010000055.1 GCA_030427595.1 Bacteriovoracia bacterium
GACCAACGGGCTTACCTTGGGATAATTATGTGGGGGTCTTCTTCTTTATTCTAGGCTGGGTCTTTGCTGGGTTTGGCGTTATTGGTCAGCCCCATATCATGATTCGTTTTATGACAGTGGATCAGACAGAGAATATGCGTAAGACTCAAATGTGGTATTACGGCTTCTATATTATTTTTACTATTCTTACTTATGGTGTGGGGCTGGTTTCTCGCGTGATTCTACCTGAGACTTCCAACTTTGATGCTGAATTAGCGTTACCTACTATGAGTCAGCAATTGCTTCCTGATGTTCTCATTGGTGTGGTTCTTGCGGGGCTTTTCTCTGCCACGATGTCCACTGCCGATTCTCAAATCCTGAGCTGTAGTGCGGCCTTTACTCGTGATATTTTACCAAAGGAAAAGGATACTCTTCTTATCACCAAGCTCACCACGGCCTTTGTGACTATTGTTGCTTTGATGGTGGCCCTCTTTGGTGGTTCTAATGTTTTTGATCTCGTTGTCCTTTCTTGGAGTTGCTTGGCCGCGGCCTTTGGACCTCTTCTCTTTATTTATGCTCTTGAAAAGAGGGTGAGTGAGGTCATTGGTATTCTAATGGTTGCGAACGGTATTGGCGCTACTATCTCATGGCGTGTGATTGGTCTTTCTGATGCTCTCTATGAAGTTGCTCCAGGAATTGTGGCGGGGCTTTTGACCTATGCTATTGGATCAAAAACCCCGTGGAATGAAGAGGCCAGTCCTAAGACTGCATCTTCCTAATATGCCCATAATTCAACAATCCGACTAAGCATGATCCCCCAACGAGGTTGCCTGCTAGTGAAATAAGTAGGCTGCCTATTGCTTGGGTCCAGTGGTGGCCTTGAGTCTGGAATAATCCGAAGAAGACCTCTGCCGAACCAGCGATACTGTGGTGAAAACCAGCTAGTCCAATCAAAAAGGTTACAATATAAATACAAAGAACCTGTGATGATGCTGGTGGGGTGGATAGGACCAACCAACCGCCTTGGGCCATAAGCCATCCCGCAAGCATAGAACTTAAAAAGAGCTTGCCTGCACTTGGACTTATGAAGTGATGGTAAACATCGAGGACACCCTCATTAAATTTATCGAGAAGCCCCAGTTGATAAAAGGCAAAGGCCATAAAGAATGTACCGACGAGGTTTCCTAAAATCACCATCGACCATAGAGGAATAAGGCTTCTTACTTTCGTTCGGCGGTCGAGGACTGGGTAAAGAGCGGTGGCCGTTTGTTCTGTAAAAAGCTGATTACCACTCATGAGACACAGGATAAATCCTAACGGGTAAACCAAAGCAGGCAGCAACTGGTGGTAAAGCTTGGGCATATCCTCTGTTAGAAAATGAGTTGTAAGAGATACCGAAAGTCCTGCCAGGGCAAGGATGAAGCCTGCCGCCATAGCAGAGAGAAAGAGCGAAACCAGAGGCTTTTCATGCTGTTGCATGCCCTCTTCAATGGCCTTTTCTAAGGTATCATCTGGGTGCTTGATGGCCTCATCAGTTCGTTTAACAATGACAGGCACATAATTTTCATCCTCTTTCTTCCTTTCAAGGGAGCGGGAGGTTTCATGTATTTCCTCATTATCTGAGAGCCCGTGTTTGTAAGGACCATAAATGTGTTGCACATTTTCTTCTGACATAAAACCTCCTATTTTTTGGATGAATGTTACGCTCTGAGCGGCTAAGGGAACCTCCTCAATTAGGAGGTTCTAGCTTGAGCTTGAGACTCCTCTCTCACTAGAGGCGGCATCGTTTCCGTCTCCTCGAGAGTCTCTGTGGCCATGGCACTTTCCTCTTTAACTGGAGGCTGACATACGGCCACAACTTCATCAAGGTCTTCTAAGACTTCGATGTTTTTAGGTAGCTTAAGGTCTCTAATGGTGAGGTTATCACCAATTCCAAGAGTTTTCACTGAACCCTTAATCACTTTAGGAAAGCGTTTAGGTTCACCTTTAATTTTAATTTCTGGTCTTAAGACCACGAGGTTACCACCTTTCTTGATACCTTCTGGGGTACCTGAAAGCTCTAGAGGCACATCAATTTGACTCATTTCTCCTCGAGGCATTTGCACCAGAGAGAAGTGAATAATTTTACGAGTGACGGGCTCCCTTTGAACCTCACCAATTTTTACGAGATACTCCTCTCCTTTAAGGGGAGCCTCGTATACCTCACCCTTCTTGTTAATCGCCTTGATAAGGTCAGAAGAACGGGTCATAATGGGCTTAGTCTTAATATTTGGGCCAAATAAGACACCTGGGACGAGGCCTTTTTGACGTAAATTTGAAGCGCGATAAATAAGTTCTCGATTTCTAATGTTGAGCGTATTCAAAAGTCCTCCTTTTCTTTTAGTTATTTAGTGCGAATGGAATTAACACTATTTGTTGATACTATTTTCTCATAATTGAATATAAATAAAATTACATTTATGATTAAATACATATAATAAAAATCTATATGGGAGTGCCTATCTATAAAATTAACTTTAATCACCTCTACTACTTCTTAACCATTGCTCAGGAGGGCACCATTGTTGCTGCCTCTAAGAAGTTGCATATGACCCAACCAGCATTAAGTCAGCAGTTAAAAGTTTTAGAGTTGGATCTAGGGCGAGAGCTATTTGATCGAGAGGGCAGGCACCTCGTCCTTAATGACTTTGGAGTTCTCGTAAAAGATTATGCTACGAAAATTTTTAGGCAAAGTGATGAAATGATTCAGGCATTGTCTTCTGACCAATTGCGATTTAGTAAGACGATTATGATGGGAGTTGTACCTTGGCTCCCTAACAATTTCCTCTATGAGGCGATAAAACCCTTGTTAATTAATCCTTACTTGCAAATCCACACTCTCGAAGGAGATCTTGAATTACTCACTCAAAAATTATTAAGTGGCGATATTGATATGATCCTCGCTGATTCTCCTTATAGTGGAAAGAGTCGTAAGGTCACGAGCATGAGACTTTTGAGTGAAGATATTGTTTGTGTGGCCGCTAAAAATCTTAAGTTAAAAGGGAAGTTTCCTAAGAATCTTGAAGATAAGAGACTTCTCAACTTTCCTGGGCAGTGCTTATCCTCTGATAAGGTTTTTCAATTTTTAGACCGCAAGAAAGTAGATTATGAATTAGCGGGTGATCTCCATGCCCTAGACCTGATGCTTGAAGTCGTCGAAAGGGGCGCTGCCGTTGGCTTCTTTCCTAAGAGCTATATTGGTCCTAAGGTGAAAGCAAAGACAGTTAAGGTGTTAGGAAACTTAGAAAAGCTCAAATTTTCCTATTGGGCCATTCTTTCCCGGGACTTTAGTGAACAAGGTATTCTCAGGGACCTGGTTCAGGAACTTAAGAAAAGTACGCTTTAGAGAGACCTTTTTTCATTTGTGAAAAACTATGCACTTCTTATAGGCTTTTCTAGCGTCTTTGGGATAGAACTCATGATTTTTGTTTTTTTGGCTCGGCCATGCTTTATAGGTCAAAAAACGGAGTGGATATGAAACTTATTATAAGTGCCTTTTTTGTTTTGATGACGATGACTTCTTTTGCTCAATCGGGCAGTCCTTCCCTTGAAGAATTGAAAGTTTTTGAGACTTGTGTAGATGAGCTTGATGCTGAAATTCGTCGTGTTAAGAAATTCATCATAGAAGACTTTGATCTTGATATTCGCCAAAAAGTTATCTTTTCTTATGGTCCTTATCAGGTAAGTGATCAGTATTTTAAAATTGATTTTGTCATTTACGGCAATCAGGTTGGTAAGATCGTTGGGGAGTTTGAGCTTGCAGGTGGTGATGAAGGTCAGTGCTCAGGTGTTCAATTTCACGATTGGGTCTACTAGTTTTACTCTTTAACTTTTTCTGATGAGGAAGCCTTCTGCTTGTGGCAGGGGCTTTCCACCTCCATAAAATCTATGATTTTCTTGGCCTCAGGCGTCTCCCATTTGCTTTGGGGGAGAATCGCCTTCAGGGTCATTCCTTTGTCCCCACAGCGGGCGTACAGACCTACCTCCATAAAAACACCCCGCTTATTGGCGAAGCTAAAGCGGTAGGAAAAGGGCTCTTTAGGTGATTTCGGTAGTTTAGTGACGATCTTACCCAAGAGGTTCGCCGATTCTTTTTTCATCCAGGCCTTTTTTGACTTGAGAAACTGGTCTGTAAATGCCGAATAATCCTTAGGAAGAAGGTCGTAATTGGTGTGGTACAGGGTTGCTGCTACCCGCGGAGAGGCGCCCTTCCCAAAGAAGACGAGGGGGTCTTTTGGGTCCTTTCTTTTCTTCTTATTGGCGTACCAATCCTGAGGAAAGGGGAGATTGAGGTCTAGACCGTACCAAGCGTATTCCGCAAAGGTGGACTGACAAAAGAAAATGAGAAGTAATAGAGCTTTCATATTCACCATGATCCTTTCTCTGATTCTACCTCACTTTGGAGTCCTCTCCTATGCCAATGCTAATGAAACGGGCAATCATTTTACTTATTTGAGTGACAGTCCCAATGAAACCCTTGGTGATACCTTTTATCGCAATAATGAGTTCCTTAAGTGTGATGCCCGTAACTTTTGTAAGAAGAGGGAGAAAGTTACGCGCCTTGATCCCTTAAAGAAATATGCCTTCTTTTTTCAACGAGAAAATGACAGTTATATTCTTCCTGTTTTTCTTCAATGTCATCGAGGCGGAACGTCCACCGCTTCCATGGCCGAGGACCTTGTGCCTCTTCTTAATGAAACTGTTTTGGAGCAGGGGGATTGTGTTGATGAGGCCAGCGTTGAAGAAGCCGTGAGCCCTTTCTTTGTAGAAGATGCACTCAAGGCCATCAAAGGTTATGAAAATGGGTGTCCCAAGCAAGAGACGGGGAAAATTGAACGAATTCTAGATACCTTTGTTGATGATTTTAAAAACCTCGCTTCTCCATGGAAGTTCTTTGATAGTGACGGTGAAAAAGTAGAGGCCGGTTGTCTTACGAATATTCTTGCCAATATTAAGTCATCAGTTTGGGAAACTGTAAAACTCTTTACCTATCACATACCGACGGGGATCTGGAACCTAGGTGTTTCTGCCTTCAATAAATTTATGGGCCGTGAGGAAGAAACGTCTTCAGCTCTATTGAATTCAAGTTTGATGAGTGAGGAGATGGCCGATGCCATTACTGGTTTTGACTTTGCTAAAATTTATGAATTAGTGAGAAAGAACTTTTGGGATTTTTGGGGTGATATTAAAGAATATTACATGGAGACAATAGGCTGTACTGAATGGGATGGGGCTCCTTATTATTCAACTTGTCTTAAAAAGATGAATTGGTCCTGTCCTACTGCAGAGAATATGCTCACTTATGCCTGTGGCTTTCTGTCCCAAGTGGGGACGGGTTTTGCCTTGGGGGCCATCATGGGGGCTGCTCGAAGTGTAGGCGCCATGGCCAATGCTAGGCGGGTGATGGGCCGCTCGCAAAGAGGGGATCACTTCAAGGGTGCTGTCGGTGAAGAAGTGCGCGCCAAAAGCTACATATCTGAAACTCTCGAAGGTCTATCTTCTCGCTCGCGAAAGGTATCTTTTCAGGCTAATAGGCGCATGAAGAATCTAACGGGCTTTTTGGACTCCTCCAAGAAAGACGTGAGTTTCATCATGGGGGCAGGGGAATCCTTTAGGCAATTGGTGGCCTCCTTTCCTCCAACCTATCTCTATAATGCATACTATCAGCGTGGGAAGAACTTCGGCTTTAAAAAGGCTAATACCGCCCAATATAAGCGTCTCACTGGTGGTCCACTTAAAAGGGGCCAAGGTCTTGCCTTTCGCTTTGATTCAATCAGAGCTTCTTTTGATGGTATTTTTGATGATCTGATGTCCTTAAGAGGAAGTAAGCCCTTTATGGAAATGGAGTTTCGTTCTCTTAAAAAGGACCTCTTTAACTCAATAGAAGAACAGATGAAAGGTACTGGGGTCACTGTTGAAAAGCTCCCCCGTGGAGCAGGATTAGCACTTATCAAAGATGGGGAGCGCTTTGTTTATAAACCCAACTTTCGCCGATACCTAGACCCTCGTAATAAACAGGCCGTCAGTCGTTTAGATAATGATGAGATTAAACACTTAATGACAGATAGGGACCCGCTTCTTTCGAATAACCCTGCCATTACTCAGAGTCAGCGCACACCAAGCTTTCTCAAAAATATGTTAGAGGAGGCCAATACAGCTCGTGGTGTTTTTAGGGTGAAGCCCGACGCTGGTGATGGTTATCTTTACATCTCTTCTTTTGGAGCGCAAATGAGTGGCATGCCCGAGGTTCAAGACTGTAGTGGCAAGATGAATGGTGTGAAACTCATTCGAACTCAGGATATTACGGACTATCCTAGTGAAGAAGAGCGCGCTCAGATTGAAGCTGAAATGAAAGCGCAAGAGGATGGGGCAGCAGAATCAGACACTCAATAACTCTAACTACCCGAATTTATTTTCGAATTATTTTTAAAAGGTGACCTCAATCAGGTGGCTGTTGCGAAAAGATTTGATATGGTGTCGCTACATGAAAATATTTAGCCTCGCCTTTATGCTCTTCGTTTCCCCCTTTGCTTCATTAGAATATGGTGCTGGACCAGTCATTATTGATGGTGAGTACCGCTTTCGTATTCATGAAGTGCGCAGAGTAGATGGCTTTGATTATCAATATGACCTGAGAACCGATCATCCTCAGGAGCGACTTCTTTTGGATTGCCAGAGTTTTATCCAGAACCTCAAGGTCCTCTGGACTGAAGAAGGCCAAGAGGAGGAGCTAGTAGACGGTATGCTCCTTAGTCCTGGGGAATGCCAATTTATCGCCTATAACGTCTTCACTATAAGGTCTCAAGGCCAAGATATCTGCCTTAAAATCATCCCTGAAGACTTCTCTATAAAGATAGGCGATGACCCCGAAGGCTGTTATGAAGACGGCCTAGAGCCGCGCCAGTAACCTTTCTCATATCCCTAGAACATCCCATCACAGCGAATTTCTGCTCAAATCGCAATTCTAGCCATTTAAATGCCCTTTTTGTGACATTTTGGAGACCATTGTCTCTAACAATTTACCTTTGAACTTTTGAAGGCCCCTAAAATAGAAATATGAGAGCGGTTGTTTTTCTTCACCTTTCTTCTTTTCTGGTCCTATGCCTCACCTAATGAGGTAGTTATGGGGCTTCCCTCCCTCGTCCAGAGGGAAGCCCCTGGAAGTAAAGTGTGTCAAAAATTTAGTCATTTTTTCTTCACGGCCGTAGAGAATTCAAATGAGGTCTATTAAGTCCTTCTTTGGGGTATGTTGCCTAAAACAACCCAAGGAGAGCCCATGTACCGCAATATCTCTGTAAAGAAGATCGTCTTCTCACTATGTTTACTCTTAACCTTTTCATCTCTCGCCAAAAGTAAGCTTGTGCTTTCAATCAATCTTGAAGGCCAAGATGTTTATAGTATTGATGGAGACCATTTAAGAGGGACCCAGTCCATTATCGGTGGGCAAATGAATATCGCCGGACGTTTCTATGGTGAGAGCATTAATGTTAATCAGGGTATCCCAGTACAAAAAGTTGAAAACCAAACGAAAATGGTGATCTTAGATAAGAATAAAGTACGCCTTATTGAACCCACTCACAATATCAATACTCTCATGAGGGCCAAAGTTAAGAAGAGTATGTTTGGTAACCTCAAAAGTATTTCAGTTAAAAGTGAAGAATACTTGGCCGTGATGAAGCCCGTCTTTGAGCAGCAGGGTCTGGATATTTTAAGTAACTTTCAAATTTCTGATGAAAGTGCCCGCTTAGAGACTAAGATTGAAATGAGTGATATTGAATGCGTCGCCGATAACGGTGAGCTTGAGTGTGACTCGCAAGTGAAGATTATCATCTCTGTTGAAGAATTATAAGAAATAAGAAATTTTAGTAAATTGAGAAGCCCCTCTGAATAGAGGGGCTTTTTTATTTTAGATTAGATAAGAGTGAGCAGAGGGCTGCCATCGCTATTGAGCTTGTGATCTCCGAGAAGGTCACCGGGACGACCAACGATGCGAGAGTCGGTGGGGCGCAGCCGCCTTTCGTCTTTGCCATCATAATCAAATTGATTAAGGACGTGGCGAATGGCATTGAGGCGCGCACGTTTCTTATCGTCTGAGCGAACAATAGTCCATGGATTGGCCGGGGTATCGGAATAGAAGAACATGGCCTCTTTGGCCTCAGTGTATTTGCCCCAGTGCTTAAGGGAGGCAATATCGGTAGGGGAAATTTTCCAACGCTTAAGGGGGTTGAGAATACGACCCATAAAGCGACGCAACTGTTCTTCGCGAGAAACTGAGAACCAAAACTTAATAAGATGGATGTTGGAGCGAACGAGAAGTTCTTCAAAAGTTGCTACTGAGGAAGAGAAGGTAAAATAGTCTTCATCGGAACAGTAATCCATGACCTTTTCAACGCCCGCGCGATTATACCAAGAGCGGTCAAAGAAAACCACTTCACCTGCAGTGGGGAAGTGCTTTACATAGCGTTGAAAGAACCACTGACCTTGTTCATCTACAGTGGGTTTATCAAGGGCCACCACCCGTGCGCCACGTGGGTTCATATGTTCCGTAAAGCGCTTGATGGTTCCCCCTTTACCGGCAGCATCGCGCCCTTCAAAGAGAAGGATGACCTTTTCTCCCTTGGCCTTGATGTGATTTTGCCACTTCACCAGCTCTTGTTGTAGGTCATATTTTTGCTTTTCGTAATCAGAGCGATTAATTTTCTTCTTATAGGGGTATCCGGAACAAATGATGTCTTTCTTAGAGGCCTGGCGGATTTTTTCCACCAGCTCTTCAGTAATAAAGTTTTGCTCAAGAAAGTATTGGTAGACCGCTTCAGGCCCTTCTTTACCCAGTTCTCTTATAAATTTAGTTTGTTCTATCTCATTCATATCTGGGACTATGACACACAATATTCCTAAAATGAATGAGATAGCTCATAAAATTACATAAAAGGCATAAAGGAGAACATTCCCATAAAGGGTTTGGACATTTGATTGCCCATTTGACCAACACTTGAGGACATACGGCCTACGGTCATATTCATCTCCTGCACAGTCTGGGTCATTTGGCCCATATATTGGGTCATAACATCAAAGTTTTGGGCCATAGAAGGCATACTTTGTGCCATAACTTCCATATCCTCTTGCATGGCACGCATGTCAGCTGCCATATTTGTCATCTCTTCTTTCATGGTGTTCATGGCCGGCGAGACATCGTTGGCGATGTCCACAAAGCCACTTCCAAGGTCGGAAAGCGCATTAAAGAGGCTGGTGTTTTTAAACTTCTTTTTTACATCTTTGAGTTTTTGACCATGGGGAACAGGAAGAATGGCCGCAAACTTCTTGCGTCCACGATGCCAAAAGTAAGCATAATCATGCCCTCGGTGATGAAGAATTGATTTTCCCTTAATAGGGTTTTTGTCTATCGCCATCTCTATGAGTTCTTGAAGCTCTTGAGTCTTTGTCGCCACTTCATTCATAAGGGTTTGGTATTGCGCTGTAGGTTCTCTAAGGTCAAGAACAGGGCGTGCATAAGCGGGAGCATTTCTAAATTGAGAGAGGTACTTTTGAACCTCTTGAAAGTAATTTTGATACTCTACCACTTTGTCTTGCATGCTCTTTAAGCTTTCTTCTTCAGCTTTAATTTTCTCTAGGTGGTCCGTGTAAGTCGAAAAATACTTCTTCCAGTAGACAGCGAAGCTATCTTCGAAGACCTGAGTGCGAGTGGCGTCGGTTTCTACTGGAATAACACAGAAGTCCTTCTTCTTGTCGTAATAAGGACGATAGCCTTCTTTGTAGTTGGATTTAAGGGGAAGGTATGAGCATTCTTTGTAACTTTCACGTCCGAAATCAAAGAGTCCAGCTTGTGCTGGGATAGAGAATAAAAGTGTCGCGCTTATCATCGATAATGACAAGATGATGGTGTTTTTCATGGGGTCTCCTTTTGCTGGAGACGTCATATCGTCAGGGGATGAATTTAAGTATGTGCTAGGTCAAATTTACTCGCTCTTGTAAAAACTAAAGGCTTAGTCTGAACGAGTAATCGTGAAGTTAGGGCCAGCCGTCAGTGCACCAACACTGTCATCAAATTGGAACTTAACTGGACCCGCCAAATCTGGCATACCAGTATAGTTCATGGGGGTGCCACACTCTGGGCAGGGGTGAGTTTCTTCTTCAAACATGACTTTAGGATAGATCAACAATAATCTTTTCACCGAAGAGTTTTTTCTTTTTCTTCTTTTTGTCTAAGACTCGATAACTTTCAGGATCCACTTTGGGAGGAAGCTTCCTTGCTTGCCAACCATTGAGGTCCCAATCTTCTAGATCAATTTGGTAGAGCTCTGGCCAGGTCTTAAGCTCTCTAACGGTGAGTTCCTTTAAAGAAGTCGTAGCGGTTTTTTGGTGCTTTTTCACAAGAACTTGAGCTTCTAAAACATCACCACATTCCTTTTGGTCTACGCGAAAGCGCACATCAAAGCCGTCTTTATAGAGGCGATGATAGTAAGGAGTGTCATCGATGTAGAAACTCGTAAGCGTTGCTTTAGCCTGAAGTGTAAAGGCCATCAAAAGCAGGGCAAGTGTGAAGTGATAGGTTTTCATCATGGGTCCCTCTTGATTTTTCCTATTGTTGTTTTTGCTTTATAGCGGTTAGTAACTGTTGGTGTGCTTTATTTAATGTCAAATCTATAGGTTTATCTTTTTGAAGAATGAGTTCAAGGGCCGTTCCCATGGCATTCCATACTGGTCCCATTGCACTAATATTGGGCATGGGCAGACCAAGGGAAGCACTATGAGAAAAGGCCTTGAGGTTTTCTAAAGACTCTTCATCAAGAGAACTCTCTAAAAGAGCCAGGGTATCGGCACGGGCAGGTCCTCTCGGGTCTTCTTTATAAAGAGTTGCCATGCCATTGGCGGTCACCAGGTACTTTTCAATAAGCTCTTTTGCCAAATCTTTTTGAGGACTAGATCTTCTGATGATGAAGCCGTGGGTGCCCACAAGAGGTCTAGGCCTATACCCCTTAAGGGTCGTTAAGGGATCAATGGCAAAGGGGATTCCAGCCTTTTTAAGATCTTTAATGGCCCAAGGTCCATCTATGGTGAAGGCCAGCTTGCCCTTAAGCATCTTTTCAAAGGCAATATTGCGATTACTCGATGTAGGAACGATATCTTTTTTGGCTAGCTCTTTTAAAAAAGCGACACCCTGTTGTGCCCCTTTATTGGCAAGGCCAATATCGAGGGGATTAAGCTGTCCTTGGGATTCTCCAAAGATATAACCACCAGCTGCACTAAAGAACATAAAGTTGAAATAGAAGTTCTTTATATCAAAGAGGAAGGGATAGAAGTTATTCGCTTTCTTTTGCTTTTCACTCCAGCTGAGAAGCTCTTCAAAACTTTCAAAGGGCTTATCTCTTAGGCGGATGTTGCGGATCAGGCCAAGGGCCTCAACATCATAGGGATGGCCATAGAGGCGGCCACCGTAGGAAAAAGAACTAAGGGCACTAGAATAAAACTTAGAGCGAATGTCTTTGGCCATGTTGATGGGCTCAATAAGACCAGAACTGGCGAGCTCTCCAACCACATCATTTGCTCAACGAAGAATATCTGGTCCTTTGCCGGCGATGGCGGCCGTTTTAAATTGAGTGGTGAGGTCTTTGTTGAGAACAGTAATCGTGACTTTCTCTTGAAAATCTTTTTCAAAGGCAGGGGTTAAGCTCTGAAGGGCGCGAGCAACATTCTCAGAAGATGTCCAAATGGTGAGTTCTGCCTGAAGACTCACGCAGAAAATCCATAAGACCGCGCAGGTCAGAACCCTTGTCATAAGGGATTTTGTGGTGTTTTTTTTGTAGCGCATTAAATTTCTAGTAATTGGGTGTCCGCAAAATATAAAATGACCAACCATGTCATTTAAAGAATTTAGCTTATTATTTATTTTGTTGCGCTGCTCTTCAGGCAATTTGCTATGATGATTAAGAAATAGTGATGAGAGGTCCCATGAAAATTTATGCCGCAAAGCAAATTTTAATCTTAACACTTCTCTTAGGGGGAGGATTTTGCGTCGAGGCTCAAGAGGTCATTCACCAAAAAGGTAGAGTCGAAGTCGCTGTGGGTGGCTCCTCGACTTTTAAAAAGCTTGAGGGCAAAGCGATTTCATATAACAGCAAAATTAGAACCGGGGCAGATGGTCTCGCTATTGTCTCCTTTCCTGAAGGTTCAAAGCTCAGAGTAGATCCCAATAGCGAAATCGAAATTGGCCAAAGAGAGAGTGTTCCAAAATCTTCGGGGAACAAAGAAAGCACATGGAGTCTAAAGATTCAAAAAGGGGCTTTAACGGTAGACTTTAAAAAATGGTCTGACGGAGAGACCCTCCTCGTAAAGAGCAAGCACTTTAGCGTTGGAGTGCGAGGGACAGAATTTCTCATTGCAAAGGAAGAAGATAAGGAAGAGGGTGAAGAGCAATGGCTGGTTGCTTTAAACGAAGGTGAGGTCACCGTTTTTAATCCCGAATCCCTAGATCATGAAAATTTAAGGCCTGGAGAAGGGCTTGTTGTTGAAAAGGGCGGTCTGTTAACGGCAGCAATCGCCTATTCCTGGATTAAGAATATAAATTGGAACTTGTCTAAGAAGATTGTTGATAGTGGCTTTCACCGACCCAAGGTACGTGAAAAAAGAAGAAGTGAAGTAAAAGGGCTCGTTAAAGAATAGGTTTAGAGATAGGCACAAAAGCGTATCACCTAAGAAGAAAGTTACGCCTCAAAAATTTAGAAATAAATTAAGAAAGAAGAGGCTTTTAAGAAGACGTCGCCCTTAAGAACTATTTTTCTTTGAGGCGGTTCCAAGCGCGCCAATCGCGAATATTGGAAACCTTCTTAAAACCCATAGACTTCATTTGCTTAATGACGACCGAAGCACGCATCCCGGTCTCACAGAAAACCACATAGTGCTTATCTTTTTCGAGATTACTGGCTTCATTTTCAAAGTCCCCCATAGGGATATGAAGCGCACCCTCGGCTGGGTTGGATTGCACCTCTCCAGGGCTTCTGACATCAATGCCGATGACTTGCTGCTTTTTAATGAGCTCAGCCGAGACCTTTTTAAAGTTTTGCGGGAGGGGGTCACCTTGTCCTCCCCTTAAAAAGAAGAAGTAGAAGAGGGCGCCGCCAATGAGTATGACTACAAGTGATTTCGATACCATAACACCTCCAATATAGGGCCTCGGTGAATCTTTGTCTTTGATGAAGATCAAGAATATAAGGTGATAATCCTAATTGTTGCGTCAGTTTCGTATCTGGTTAAAAATACCTTTGCCCGTCCATTGATTTTCACGAAATCCAATATTATCCCATAAAGATGCGTAAATTTTGCACTGATATCCTTCTTTTTGTAAAGGAATTAAAAGGTTTCGAGTTGGTGGAATTGGCACCGAATGAAGAACAACAAATCACTTTAAAACTCACCGATAAGGAATTAGGGTTTTATAATAATGAAGGCGAATTTGTTGTAGAACCGGGTAAGTTTAGTGTTTTTGTTGGAGGGAGTTCAAACACCATTCTTGAAACAGATTTCGAGCTATGAAAGCCCATTATGGATATGCTTAGGCCTCGCTCAGTGTAGGTTTGGCAAACGAAGGGCATTACCCATCAAGATAATTAAATAACTGAACCATAGGTTCTTGATAAAATATAAACAGATGAAAAAGAAGGTTTTGTTAATAATTGTATTACTACTTTCTCTTATTTTTTCGTGTAAACAAGACCAAAGAACATTGGTTTGGGAAGAGCATTTTGAGGGCGATTCGCTAAACGAATCCGTTTGGAATTTTGAATTCGGCGATGGATGCCCCAACCTTTGTGGCTGGGGCAATAACGAACGCCAGATATACACCAAAAACAATCATAAGGTGGAAAACGGTTTACTTACCATTACGGCCAACTTAAAAGATTCTGTGTACACTTCAACGCGTATTACAACCAAGGATAAGTTCGAGTTTAAATACGGCAGAATTGAAGCTAAAGCCAAATTACCAAGTGGTAAAGGTCTGTGGCCAGCATTTTGGATGTTGGGTGCCAATATTGATGAGGTGGGCTGGCCCAAATGCGGCGAAATAGATATTTTGGAATATGTGGGCAAAGAACCCGAAATGGTATTTACCTCACTGCACACACCAGATAGCCATGGTAATACGGTAAATACTAAAAAGGTAAAAATAGATAATATTGAAGAAGGGTTCCATGTGTATGCTGCCGATTGGACGCAAGATAAAATAGAATTTTTTGTTGATGACGAGCTGCTCTACACCTTTTCGCCAGAAGCGATTGACGATGAAAATATTTGGCCGTTCAATCAGCCATTTTATATCATTCTTAATATGGCCATTGGTGGCAATTTTGGAGGTCCGGATGTTGACGATGCTATTTTTCCGCAGGATTTCGTCATTGATTATATAAAGGTTTACCAATAGATTTAATAAAAAAGGATTGATAGCAATTTAGTATTTAGTTTGTTTGGTTTTTTGAGGAGGAGTGTTGTGGAAACAGCACTCCTTTTTTATTGAAAAAAATGTAAACGTTTTACAGCCTGTATTTTTTAAAATATTTCTTTACTTTGTATTGAAACCCTCTCAATATCTATGATTGACGATATTTTAACGGCCGTACCATTCGGAATAATTCTCGCTTTTACCATCGGGCCTGTGTTTTTTGTATTGCTTGAAACCAGTGCCACCAAAGGGTTTAGGAGTGCCTTGATTTTCGATTTGGGCGTTATTTTGGCCGATATCATTTTCATTATTATTGCTTTTTACAGTACCAACAACCTTCGCGGAAAGATAAGCAACGATCCCAATTTTCTCATTTTTGGTGGTGTACTATTGATGGTTTACGGGGTTATTTCGTTTATGAAAACCTCAAAATCTTTTCGGGCCATTGTAAAGGAATTCCATAAAGTGGAACTCAAAAAAGGCTACGGCAAATTGTTTGTAAAGGGCTTTCTACTTAATTTTATAAATATTGGCGTGCTGTTGGGCTGGCTGGGATTTATTGTGTTGGGAGATTCGCTAACCAGCTCCGAAAACGGTAGTTTGGTCTTTATTTTTGGGATGCTGCTTTCCTACTTTGTTTGCGATATCGTTAAAATTTTAATCGCCAAAAAACTGAAAGCCAAACTCACCCCACGACTTATTTTTAAGACCAAAAAAATAATAGCCATCGTTATTTTAGGCTTTGGCGTGTTGCTGTTTGTACAGGGTGTATTTCCAGATGCCTACGAAAAAAACAAAGAAAAGTTGGAACGGATTAGGTCGATGAATTGAGGTTTTGGTAGGTTCGTTCGGCGGTGTCGTATATGAGCGGTAGCGGATTTTATGCACTTACTGTTCAATTTTCAACGTACATAAAATAAAAACGGTTCAAGTTTGCATTTAAACAACTGTTCCTTTCTTTTCATAAAAGCGGATGACTCTGGCATTTTCAAACAATTCGAAATTACATTTCCTATAGCTCGTATTTAATTTTTATCAGGTATCAATTGGCTGATACATCCAAACGTTGCTTAAATTTCACTTCTGAGACAAGGATAGCTACCAATATAAAAGCTCCCCCGAGCAATAATCGCCACGAAAGTCTTTCATCCAAGATAAAAAATGCCGCTATAGCCGCAAATACAGGCTCAAAGAGATATACTATTGCTACTTTTTCTGCACTGATATATTTCTGCGTGATGTTGGACACAGAATACATATAAGCAGTGGAAAACAATGCACAGAAGCCTATCCCTGACCAAAACCTACTATTTTGAGGAAACCAGTTTGCAGTGCTGTCAAAGGTTGATAGTAGCAACATAATCAGGGTACAACTTGCAAACATCGGAACCAATGTAGGTATAATACTTTTCTTTCCTGAATATTGCTCTACCCTGATTAAATAAAATGCAAAACCTAATGCTCCAATCAAAGTATAAACATCCCCGATATTGACAGAAAAATTTTGTTTTAGCGAAATAATTCCTAAACCGAACAATGCAAGAATAGCAGCGATCCAAATTTTCAGTTCTACTTTGTTTTTGTAGAAAATCGTTTTTAGAATTGGAATTATTACCACACACATTCCTGCCACAAAAGCACATTGCGATGCAGATGTGAGTTTCACGCCCATGGTCTGGAAGTGGATGCCAAATGTCAGTGGTATTGCCAATCCAACCCCTATTTTAACCTCAGAACGGTCAATATTTTTTAGCTGTTTTGAAAAAATTATGGCAATTGAAATGGTAGCAAGCAGGAACCGATAAAAGAGAAATGTAGATTGGGAATAGCCGCCTATTGTCATTTTAGTCACAGGAAAAGATATGCCCCAAAAGGCAGTACCCAATATCAATAAACCTAAAAATAAAGTCTTCTTGTCCATTTATTATCTAATATGTTTTCAACTTATAGAATGGTGTTTCCAATTCATTTTTTTTATTTCATATACATAGTTCAGCTTTGGAGTTTCGCCAAAATAGGGTACTTCTTGCTCGCTGATTTTTTCCGCACCTATACGCCCGATAGCAATCTGTGATCGGATATTGTCTGCCCCGACATGGAAATAGACTTTTGAAACGAATTGAAAGATGTAATCCAACATCATGGTTTTTACAATCTTGTTTATACCGCTGCCCCAAAAGGCTGTGGCATAAAATGTATAACCAATAAATATGCTGTTCTCTTGCTCATCGTAATCATAAAAACGGGTACTACCGATTGTGCTTCCCGTTATTTTATCTACAATCCTATATGCCCCTTTACTCTGTATTGCACCGTTAAAAAATGTTTCGAATACGTCTTTTTTCCAACGGTCTTTGTTGGGGTGCTGCTTCCATATTTCGCGGTCTGAAGCCGTGGTATATAAAACTTCAAAATCCTTTTCCTGTAAAGGATAAAGAATCACTTTTTCATTTTCCAATATGTGCTGTGTGTTTATGCTCATTTGCTCTTAGCAGATTAATTGTTTTATTTTTATTTATATAGTAATAAACATGATTCAATTATATATTCTCTTTAAGAAAGTATAAAAGATATTGCGGCCTGTGAATGCAGCATTGTGGTGTCAAAAATTGGCACCGTAATATCTGACTGCTGAATTATTAATGGCAATTCAGTACACCCAAGAATTATTCCCTCAGCACCGTCGTTGATTAATTCCTTTACAATTGACAGGTAACGTTGTTTAGTTTGTGTTGTGAAAATACCTTTTCCTAATTCGTCATAAATCGTATTGTGTAGAAATTCCCTATCAGCTTCATTAGGGGTTAATACCTGAATCCCTTTTTCAATGATTTTAGATTTAAAAAAGTCAAGTTCCATTGTGAATTTTGTACCAAGTAGACCCACTTTTTTCAGTCCGGATTTTTGTATTGCTGTACCCGTGGCAGAAGCAATGTGTATTACAGGAAGTCCGGTTTCTTTTTCAAGTCTATCTGCTATCAGGTGCATAGTGTTTGCACATAGAATAAAACCTGTCACGCCAGAGGCTTTTAAACCGTTGCAGGCTTCCAATACCATTTGGTATGTGTTTTCCCAATTATCTGTATTATTGTTTTTTTTGATTTCAGCATAATTGAAGGAATAGATGGCACATTGTGGAAATTCAAGACCGCCCAGTTTATCATTTACACCTTCATTGATCATTTTATAATATTCAGCTGTTGAAATCCAACTAAATCCACCGATAAGCCCAAGTGTCTTCATATATTTGCTATTATTATGTATTTTTAATCTTGTTTTTATTTTAATTGTAACTTCATCATGATGTCGGTCTGCTCATCATTACCTAATCTGAAAATGTGTTTATCAAATTCTTTAAATCCATTCTTTTCATAAAATCGGATGGCTCTAAGGTTTTGTTCCCAAACACCTAACCAAACATATTCTAC
>JAUIBX010000291.1 GCA_030427595.1 Bacteriovoracia bacterium
TACCTGCTCATATTCCACTGGTTGCCACTTATCACAGGGATGTCGTTCGCCAAAAGACTCTGTTAAAGGCCTATACTCCGATCTTTAAGAGGTTCCTGAATAGATTACAAAAAATTTATGTTCCCACAGAAAATCATATACTTCACAGTCGCTTTCTCCCTGACTATAGAGAGAAGTGTGAACTCATTCCCTTTAGCATTCGTGAGGAGGCCCTTCAATCCACAGATGCTAACCTCAAAGAAGCAGGAAATTTCAGAAGAGAGTTTGGACCTTATGCTCTCTTTGTAGGTCGCCTCGTAGGTTATAAAGGACTCGATATTCTTATTGAAGCAGCTAGCAAAGGCCCACAAAAAGTCGTTATTGTTGGTGGTGGTCCAGAACATGAAAAACTCGAAAAGAAAATAAAGGAAAAATGTCTAGAAGATAAAGTCATTCTCATGGGAAGGGTCATGGACCCCGTTAAATTTGTAGGCCTTTACATAGGCTGTGAGTTTCTGGTTTTGCCTTCCATCACTCCCAATGAAAATTTTGGTATAGTCCAACTTGAGGCCATGGCCCTTAGTAAGCCTGTTGTTACAACCAATCTCAAAAGTGGTGTACCAGCAGTAGGCCTAAAGAATGAAACCTGTCTTATTGTTGAGCCTGGTGATTCTGTTCAACTGAGTAATGCCATGCAAATGATTTTCAATAATCAAGAGCTCAAGCAAAAGCTCGGCACCAATGGCCGTAAAAGATTTGAAGAATTATATACTTGGAAGAAGATGATCAATGATCAGATTCAATCTTACCGCAAAGCATTGGAGATTCAAGAAATCATCAATAAGCATGGTCACAAAAAGGCTTCATAAGAAGGTTGGAAGCTCTTAGATCGTCTCGATGCGCGTACCTTTTTCCTTAAGCTCTCGCACTTTCTTTTTCTTTTCTATAATATTGCAGGCGAGGCGGTAACCGAGGTCACAGGCTTTTTGATACTGCTTTAGGGCGAGACCTATATCCCCATAGTCTTGCTCAAAGCTTGCCATGAGAAAGCAAGAATGGGGATTACTTTCGGTATTACACTTTTCCTTGTGACTAAAATATTTTTCAACCTTTTCTTTGAGGTCGCAAGCCTGTCTATGAAAACTTTGACAGGATAAAATGAGATAATCTTGAGAACGTTTCCGATTGTACTTGAGGTGGTGAAGGGCGAGTTCATAGCAACTCTTTTCTTCTCCTAGCTCACAGGCCTTATCAAAGAAAGGGATGGCCTGGGCCATCCCGTCTTCTTTCTTGGTTTTCCAGGCCCACTCATGACAGCCGGCCGCAACGCCAAAGTTACAACTTTGTTGCATAATGGTGTCGGCCTTGCTGACCTCGCCTTTGTCTACATTGAGGTCGCGCCAGAACTGACAGGTGGCTCCATCTTTATTGAGGTAGCAGCCCTTCTCTAAAAGTTTCTCAGCTTCTGCTATTTGATTGGTGCGACTTAAGGCCTTGGCCTGTTCAAGACAGGCGCGAACATCTCCGTCGGCACAGGCCTCTTTTGTTTCATCACTTGTTTCGAGATAAGTTTGGCGCGATTCTTGTGAGGCAAGAGTCTTTGAGTCCTCTACGCGTCCCATAACTCGTGCACTAATGGCCGCTGCCCGACAGAGCATAGGGCCCCCTCCATTGAGACAGGCGCTTTTCATGGGGGAATAACTTAAAAAGAAAATACCGATCAAGGCCAAGAAAACAATACCTGCAATACCGAGTTCCCTAAACTTTTCACTTAAAGACTTCTCCTTTAGAAAGGGGATGTCACGTGTCGCCACTGTTTGACGGTCAGGCAGGTAGAAGGTCAGGGAGTGGGCCATGCCATTATTGCCCAAGTGAAATTTGATTTTCGCCTGGGTGTTTTCAACGTCATAAAGGCCGTCGCCGCGAGCAACGAGATTTTCAGACTTAATATCCATGGTTTTAAGTTGAAGGGTGCTGTCTTTGAGAAGGACGACAAATGTGTTGCCATCATTTTGTTTATAAACACCGGCCAAGGCCTTTAACCTATCATCCGTCGCCAAAATTCATCTCCTCAATTGATAAATCAATATTATCAACAATTTGACCTCAAACAAGGAAAATTTTTGTCAGGATTCTTATGCCTGCTATTAGTAGAGCGGTTTGGTATATCTTTCTAAAAAGGTCCTCACTTAATTTATCTAAGAGGTGCACACCAAGTTTCGTTCCGATAAAAGCACATATAACCATCAGAATGAGAGGCAGCATGTAGTCACTATAGGGGAAGGCCAGACCTATGAAGAGGGGGATCTTAAGAAGATGAGTGAACATTTGAGTCACAGCTTTGGTGGCGATAATCTGCTCTTTATTCAGATCGTCTCGAAGGAAGAAAGGTGCTAGCAAGGGACCGGTGGCCCCAATCAGGGGAGCAAGAAGTCCTGTGACAAAACCAAGTAAAGAGAAGGACCATAAGGGAATCATAAGGGCCGGCAACTTTTTAGGTTTAAATAGGGTGTAAAAAATGAGCATGGCCATGGGGATGAAGACCATTTTATTTGAGGGAAGTGAGGTGAGGAGAGTGTAGGCGGCAATTGTTCCCCAAGGCGCACCTATGAAAAAGTAAAAAACCATTTTTTTGTGAATGAATTTTTTAAGAAAGAGAAAGCGACTCAGATTTGAAGATAGCTGAACAATCCCATGTAAGGGAACAATGACTTCAAACTTTAAAAAGAAGGTCATCAGCGAAAGAAGGGTCACGCCACCGGCCATGCCAACAACCCCAGATATGATGGCCGTCAAGATCACAGACAATCCCAAAAAGAGGGTTACCCAAGGGGAAAACACGAAAAGTTCGGCCATAAGTAAAACTCCTTAGGCGAGGGGCTTACGAAAGAATTTTTTCAAAGGTTTTATGTATTTTCTTGTCGTGAAAATCTTGAGGAATCGTCTGAAAACTGGTGTCCTTGTAGCCTTCAAGTTCAGGATCTAATTTAAAAGATCTCAAATTGGTGGAGAACCACAGTTGGCCTGGTCTTTGGAGGAGGGTCTCACAGGTCTTAAGAATAAAAGAGTGATCCCTCTCTACATCAAAGGTGCCTTTAAACTTTTTGGATACCGAAAAGGAAGGCGGGTCTACTAGAATAAAATCAAAGGGGCGTACACCCTGTTTTTTTGAAACTTCAAAAAGGTCTTTGATTGTTGTTAAGCAATCCCCAGTAATCCAGATATGATCTTTTGGATTCAAGTTATTCAATTCAAAGTTTCTTTGGGCCCACTCAAGATAGTGAGGGGAAAGGTCAACACTGGTGACTTGCGCCCCGGCCTTGGCCATGGCCACGGATAGGGAGCCCGTATAACAGAAGAGGTTGAGGGCCTTCTTATTTTGAAGATCCATGGTCATAATCTTTTCACGCCAGGGGCGATGATCCAAGAAAAGACCGGTGTCTAGGTAATCAGTGAGGTTCACTTCGAAGCTAAGGTCCTTCTCTTTTACCACC
>JAUIBX010000056.1 GCA_030427595.1 Bacteriovoracia bacterium
AGCTAAGTGGTTGATTATCCAAATATTCTTACCAGTACTTACATAAGGGAGCTTATAAGCTCCCTTTTTTTGTTGATCAAGGTGACACTATTAAATTTTATTTAGTGGAGTTTTTTCATTTTTGCTCCCTTGATCCGGCAATCTGGTATGCGTATTGCACAATAAATCCCGAGAGAGATAATGAAATGGAGATTTCAGTAAGTTAGGGAGAATTTGGTGAGTAAACTATTTAACCTTTGTTTAATTCTTTTACAGCTAAGCGTGATTAACATTCACGCCGAAAATGCTGTGTCCAAACAAAGGTACACTCAATATGTTTGGGAGCAGCCTGTAACATTTGAGTCTCTATCACTAAGTTCAAGTCCTTCTCGAGGGCCGGCCTCCGCCATTCCAAGTGATCACATTGAATCGATGCCTGTTGAAAACAAAATTTGGCTAAGCCAAGTTTGGGTTGAAGATAATTCAGGCGTTATGAATAGTATGAAGAACCAAGTCGAGCAATGGGAGCGTATGGAAGAGTATCGCCGCAACTGGGATATTGGCTCAACCAACCTCTATGTCACTCCAGATAGAGAGCAAAAACAAGCTTGGTTTAATCGTATGATTCTTCGCTATGCGGATAAGAGATTGTCTGGTGAACTTAAAAATGCCGAGGAGGGCTCGACCCTTCAAAGAGTAAGATCGGTTAAAAAAGCTCTTAAGCCCGATACAGAGGCGCAGATTTCTCAAAATATTAAGCTAAAGTTTAAGGCAAGAGTTCTACGCATGAGGGCCATCATGAGAGTGGTCAACCCATGGGTGGAATGTGAAACGACTCTTAATGCTAGAGGCGAAGTTCATTCGCGCATTGGAAAAACCTTTCAAGATCTTGGAGTAAGGGCCGATCTCAACTATCAAGTTAATGACGGCACTATGATTGCTCAGCTGAGTAAACCTCTAGGAAATAATATTACGGCCGTATTATCTCGGGCTCAGTCAGAGAATGAGCAAGTTGTTCCAACCGGCAGTGATAATACGCTGCAACTAATGTACAGCACACCTTTCTAATTTTCTTAAATGACAGGAAAAACCTACTGCCATTGGCCTACCTTTTGCGGTAACTTAGGGACCGTTTTAAACTAGTATCGAACATTACTATTGTGGTTAAACCTAAGGTAGGTCCCTATGAGCTTATTTGATAGCCCACTCTTTAAAGACTCCTTTGACCAGCTTGAAATGGCCGGTTCAGTTGGAGGTCTCGATCCCAACATTATTGAAAGACTGAAGTACCCCAAGCGTGCTCTTCAAGTTGCTGTTCCTATCCGTCTTGATGATGGCCAGGTGAAGACTTTTATGGGCTTCAGGGTACAACACAATATGACTCTTGGTCCTGGTAAGGGGGGGATTCGCTATCACCCTGGCGTTGATCTTTCTGAAACAGCTGCCCTTGCTATGCTTATGACTTTTAAGTGTGCTCTTGTTGGGCTTCCTCTTGGTGGAGCAAAAGGTGGTGTTCAGGTTGATCCTAATGACCTTTCACGTCAGGAACTTCAATCTCTCACTCGTCGTTTCGCTACTGAGATTGCCATGATTGTTGGTCCTTCAATTGATATTCCAGCTCCGGATATCGGTACCAATGGTCAGACGATGGCCTGGTTTATGGATACCATTTCTCAGTATGCTGGGTATACGGTTCCAGGTGTGGTTACCGGAAAACCCATTGGTATCGGTGGTTCACTAGGGCGTGCAGAGTCTACAGGTAAAGGTGTTGCCTACTGTGTGAATTTTGCTGCTCAGAAAATTGGAATGACCATTGATAAGAAAACAACCGTTGCTATTCACGGTTTTGGTAAGGTGGGGGTGCCAGCAGCTGAAGACCTTTCGGCTCAAGGTGCGCGCATTGTTTCTGTTGGTGATGTCTCTGGAGCCATTTATAATCCAGATGGTATTGATGTCGCTAAGGCCAAGCAATACGTTATTGAAAATGGTGTGATTGCTGGTTTTCCTGGAGCAGAGGCGATTAGTAACGAGGACCTCTTTGGTCTTGATGTGGATGTTCTTATTCCAGCAGCGATTGATGGGGTTATCACTGAAGAAAATGCTGGCAATGTTAAAGCCAAAATTATCGCTGAAGGTGCAAACGGTCCTTTAACTAAAGAGGCGATTGATATTGTCACAAGAAATGGTTCTTTCTTGATCCCCGATATTCTTTGTAACGCCGGTGGTGTGATTGTTTCTTACTTCGAATGGGTCCAAGGCCTTCAAAACTTCTTCTGGGGTCTAGATGAAATCAACAATAAACTTCACGATATCCTCATGCAGTCTTTTAAGACTTGTGTGGATACCGCAGATGAGTTTAAGGTTGATATGAAGAAAGCGGCTTTTATCGCCGCTCTCAAGCGAATTGACCATGCCATGAGATTGCGCGGTCTTTTCCCATCCTAAACTGGTTTTTTCTGGGGCTTCATCCTAAAATAATAGGGTGAAGCTCTTTTTACTTATTCTATTCACCTTCCTTACTTTCTCTCCTCGAGCAGAAATCTTAAAATTTGATATTACGGGCTATAAGAGAAAAGTTTTTTCTTACAAAGAAGTTTGTAAAGAAATGGGTGTGAAGCACTTACTCTTAGTAGATGTGATCAACCCTATCGAACTTGATTGCATGGGAAAGAAAGTTTCCATAAAAGATTTCTGCCTAAAGAAGGTCAAGAAGGACAAGTTTCTCAGAGGCTATGTCAATTCAAAGTTCAAAGAAGTCAAATGTGAAATGGGGGATGAGGCCGTTCTCAGTCTTGCCTGTAACAAAGAGGATCGCGCTTTTTGTAAGGATCCAGAAAAGGGTTGTAAGAAGCTTCTCAAAGCCTATGCCCATTCTCACACTCTTAATCATTATTCCTACATAGAAAAGGATGTCGATGAAGTCCTCAATTGCTTTTATTCTCATCCCGATAATCTCAAACAAGTAAAACTTGAGAAAGAGTATAGGCCTTATAAAGAAGAAGAACTGGTCATTGATAAGGATCTTTTTAAGTTTGATAAAGTTCAAAATCGACCTTTAGACAGTCTGAAATCTAAGTAATTTCATAAGTTAGAAATTTCCTTTTTTTGATCCCATTGCTTTGTGGTCACTATGGAAATTAAAATCAACTCAATTATTCCCACTCGCAATTCTCATAGTCAGGTCCAAGTCTTTGGCTACACAACAAAGGGTCTACCTGGTCTAGAGGTCCTAGGTCTTAACGGTAAGGGGAGGCTTATAAAGGAAAAGCTTGTTTACCTGTCTAAGAAAAGGCGTTTACGCTACCCCTTAAAAAGGTTTGTTCTTTGTGTGGAGGGGACTGAGCTAGATAAATCTCAAGTAGAATATTTAGAGCTGCCTCTGATGATTTGTTTCTGGTCTATGGCGAACCTGATTCCTCTCAAGAGGCTAGATAATTGTTTTGCCAGTGCCCGCGTCAGTCTCGATGGTCAGCTAGACCCATTAAGTTTAGATGCCGAATACTGGCGGGGTGTCCTTATGGACTACGATGGCGAGGAGAATCTTATTTACCTTGGGCCACGTGAAGATGAGGTTATTGATAGCAGGTTGCAGACTCTAGATGTTTCTGAGCTTCTTAATCAATCGATAGGAGGTTTTAGTTACCTTTTAAATCGACAAGGAACGGGCTAATTCTACAAAGTGAGGAAGATAATCATCTTTCTTTTTGAGACTATTCTCTAGTGGAATAGAAACGACCTCTCCTTTCACATAAGCCGTGGCCACTGGGGTATTTCCTTCAAGCATCGCCTTAACCGCGACAAATCCCATGCGTGAGGCCAAGAAGCGATCAATGGCAGAGGGGTTACCACCTCTTTGAATATGACCAAGAATACAAACGTGGGCATCAATGCCCGAAGATTCTTTAAGCTTTTCTTGAATTTTATAGCTAAGACCAGGTTCTTCACCTTCAGCACAAATAATGATGGAAGAGGATTTTCCACGCTTTAGGCCACGACGGATGTCGGCAGAAATTTGGTCGTAATCGACATCCTCTGACGGAAAAACAATATTTTCCGCACCGGTACAAACGCCAACATGAAGGGCAATGGCAGGAGACTTTCTTCCCATAACTTCCACTACAAATGTTCGAGCATGACTATGGGCCGTATCACGGATTTTATCCACGGCCTCGACCGCAGTTTGAACGGCTGTATCAAATCCTACTGTATAGTCTGTGCCCTCAATATCATTGTCAATTGTCCCAGGAATACCGACAACGGGGAGACCATGTTCCTGAGCAAGTTGATAAGCACCGTTATAAGATCCGTTACCACCAATAACAATGAGTCCGTCAATTTTCTTTCTCTTGAGAATATGAAAGGCTTCTTTACGAGTTTCTGCTTCATGAAACTCAGGACAGCGAGAAGTTTGTAAGATGGTGCCACCATGTTGAATGATATTACCTACTGAAGATGCATCCATTTCAACAAAACTCCCTTCAAGGAGTCCGGCATACCCTCGACGAATACCGTAGACTTTGAGCCCTTCACCCAGTGCTGTCCTGACAACTGCGCGAATTGCACAATTCATTCCAGGAGAGTCACCACCACTACAAAGGACGGCAATGGTTTTAATTGATTCATTCTTTTGATTCATAAAACTTCTCTTTTCTTCTCTTATTTGAAGATGGGCTTTCCAACAAAAGTAGGAGCTTGGTCAATTCCTAGTACATTTAAAACAGTAGGGGAAACGTCCATGAGTGCAAAGTCATTTCCTTGGGCCTTGATCGTACTATCTTTAAGTTTGGGGTGGAAAATGGCAAAGGGTACTGGTGCACCAGTATGGCTAGTATGCGGGCTTCCATCTGGATAAACCATTTGATCACTATTGCCATGATCCGCAGTGAGAAGCATGGCAATACCTTCTTCCTCACATTTTTTCATAAGATCGCCCACACATTGATCCAGAGTTTCAATAGCTTTAACGGCCGCTTCATACTTTCCGGTGTGACCGACCATGTCCGAATTGGCAAAATTTACCAAATAGAATGTGTAGCTCTTATCTCCAAGGGCTTCGATGAGCTGGTCTCTCACTTGAAAGGCAGACATCTCTGGCTTTTCATCGTAGGTGTTAACTTCCTTTGGTGAAGGGATCAGAACCTGCTCTTCTTTAGGAAAAGGCTTTTTCTCGCCACCATTAAAAAAGAAGGTCACATGGGCATATTTCTCAGTTTCTGCAATTTTAAATTGCGCCTTACCTAACTCACTAAGATATTCGGAAAGTCCGCCAGGAACTCTTTCTTTATCAAAGAGGATGGGAAGTTCAACCTCGTCAGGCACATAAGGAGTCATGCAAAGGTAATAGGCAGACATGAAGGGTCTTTCGAATTCTTTAAAAGTTGGGTCTGTTAAGGCCAAGGTGATTTGAATCGCGCGATCAGGTCTAAAGTTGATCATGAAGACGCAATCACCTTCCCTCATGGCGTGGTCTTTATCAAAAAGGGCCGGCTCTAAGAATTCATCGGTTCGCCCTTTATCGTATTCTGATTTTAAGTATTCCATCGGGCTTAGGTCACTGATAGGTCCTTTGCCTGTGAACATTTGATAGGTCTTTTCAATTTTTTCCCAGCGCCTGTCACGATCCATACCAATGCTACGGCCTTGCATAGAGGCGAAGTGGAAGCCTGGCTCGTTTAAGAGGTCTTCGATATATTTGCCACCCACATTAGCAGCAGTATCCCGCCCATCCATAAAGGCATGAAAGAAAATTTCTAGGTCACTGTCTTTATTGAGTGCCTTAAAGACTTCCTTAATATGATTGATATGGGAGTGAACTCCACCATCAGAGAGCAGACCCATCACATGAATTCTCTTGCTACTTTTTGAGGCGACTTCTTTGAGTTCTTTTATTTTTGGAAGTTCAGAAAATGTTCCCTTTTCAATCGCCTCATTGATACGAACCAGGTCTTGGCGAACAGGTTTACCTGCTCCAAGGTTCATATGGCCGACCTCTGAATTTCCAACCACTCCTTTAGGAAGGCCAACTTTTTGACCACCGGCCTCTATGGTCGTGAATGGATAGTGTTTGAAAAGGTTGTCGAGGTTGGGTGTGTTGGCGTCTTTAATGGCATTTTTCGTATTATTCTCATTTATGCCATACCCATCGAGAATAACCAGTAGTGCACGCTGAGAAAGAGATTTGACGCTGTCCATAATCACACCTTTTTTGTCATGAGATTACCATGTAATACTGAGCTGGAAAAGTTTGATCACATGGTAATTAGAAGTTGTAGGAGACGCCTGCACCAACATCTAGGGTTGTAATGCTTCCTAGGCCATCTTGGGAGCGCCTGCGCCATGATGTTTCAATTTCTAAGCTTAACTGGGGGTAATTTTTGAGAAAGTAGGAGAAGGCATTGGTTATGGTTAATTCATTGTAGTTAAGAAGGGCATCACTATTTGCATTGGTATAGAAATCACCAAGCACTAACCAGTAAAGGCGGGTTGAAAACTCATGGGAGTTGCTAAATCCTAATTGATAGAAAAGACTTGAATCAAAATCCTCTCCTTCAGATCTTCTTCCTAAGGTTCCAAAATACGAAGGTGACCACCATGAGTCTTTTAGTATGGGACGGTAGTCAAACTGGAGTGCAAGGGAGCTGGCGCTTCTTCCATCAAGGTAGCTCCTATTTTCAATAGGGAGGCTTATTTTCCAGCGTGAGTCTAGGCCAATCCAATTATAGTTTGGCGTAAAGGTGTGAGAGCTTGTTGCTTGAATAAAGTTGAGAGACTGAAATCGCCGACCGGATAGGTTATTAAAACGATAATCAAAGGCATAGAAAGAATTCTTCTGACGATATCTTTTAAGATTGACCTCTAAAGTCGTTTGATCGAATCTTGCATGCTTGAGAACTTCTTGGGTAGGACTTTCATTAATATAAGTGAAGCTTGCTGAGGCCTGATACTTTGGAGAGAGTTCCTGGCTGGTAAAAAAATTAAACCTTCTATGGTGGACGGTTCCATCTTTTTGACCAAGGGCCGCCTTATTAGCAAGATTATCAAAATTGCTATAATCCTCAGCATCAAGTTGATTGATATTAGATTTACTTTTCATCTGATAACTTACAGAGGCGTCAAAGTAAGAGCTTTTAATTTCTCTTAAAAAGGAGCGAGCATAGCTCTTCGTGCTAGAAGTTGTGTTGTCTCGCGAATAGAGAGATCTAAGAATAAGGGTTCCACTATCTACGTTACCTGAGCGTGCCAGAGCTTCTCCAAGGAGGAGTTCTATATCTTCGATACGAAGACCTAATTCTAGGTTTTTATCGGGAGAAAGAGAATAGTCTTCACGGGCCTCTCTTAAAAGACTGATAGCCCTTTGGTCTTCCTTTCTCTCAAAGTAGATCTTACTGAGGTAATACTTTGAAGGAGCGACATAGAGTTCGTTTTCAACACAGATACTAAAGTACTTTTCAGCCAGGTTAAGGAGGTTTGTAGAAAACTCTTCTGGAAAGACCTTGAGAGTGTAGGCCTCAAAGAACTTTTCTGCGGCTTCAAAGGACACTTGAAGAGCAAGCGGCTCTGGTTTTTTACGAGAGCGAATGAGTTCATAAAACTTAGTACGAATTCTGTGATTAAAATTGAAATCTACAATCTCTCTTGAATAGGTGTTTTTGAGCATGTGTTGATAGAGGCGAAAACTCTTGGTGAACTTGCGCTTATCAAAGAAATAGCGAGCGAGAAATTGTTCAGTCTTGTAATGAAAAGGGCCATCGAGATTAGTTCTTAATAATTTTAGACCTTCCTTTTCTAAACCTTTATTAAAAAGGCTTATGGCCTTAGTAAACCTAATCTCTTGTTTTTGTTCAGGGCTTAAACCTTGAGCGAAAAGAATGGGACTGTTAATAATGAGTAAAAATAAGAAACAGAATGTGGCAAAAGATTTGATCTCTCTCCTGGGACTATTCTGATAAAAAGTGTCGGCTTTGTAAGTTCTGAATATCACATTTCCATTTTACTCTGTTGTGGATGAATTTAAATCAACGGCAAAACCTTTAGTTTAGTTGGAGATATTCACGCCCCAGCTGTCATTTAATAACGTAAAAATCCGATAAAGGTGACATGAAATTAGCTATCAAGATACTATTTTTATTTGTCTTAGTTAATTTGTCGGTTTTTGGCTTTCAAGTTACCGAAGATAAAGTTCCTTTTGAGTCTGTCATTGTAGATGGAGACATTTGGTATAAGGTAACGAGTGATGAGCCGTGGAAGAAAGTAAAAGTTGGTCAGCAATTCAAAGAGTTCTTTGCCTTAAGGACGGGTAGTCAAAGTTACTTGCAAATTTTGTTACAAGATAATTCAGTCATTCACGTAGGGGAGAAATCGGCTCTAACTCTTAAATACAATCAAAACTTCCAGTTTAATCTTGAACGAGGAAAGCTTCGAATTCTCTCAGTAAAAAACTTAAAGGTTATCGAAACTCCATGGGGAAAGAGTGAACTTAAAACTGGGGAGTTTCTCTGGGATGTCCATGAAGTTGATAAGAAACTGCGCGTAGAGATCACATCTTTATCTGGCTCTATGATTTTAGATGGAGAGTCGATCACTCCAGAAAGTTATGATCAACCCCCGGAGAAAAAACCTTTTTCGGCTTATAGCTATGACTACCCCTACCTTCTTTACTTTGGTGAAAATGAGGAATCTTCCTCAAAAAATTATAAGTATGATTTCAATCCTAAGTTTCCAGAGCGTTCTCTTGCCTCTGCTGAAGATATTCAAGTCATTATTGAGGAGAAGGGGGCAAGAGAGTTTGTCGATGATGCCCCTCAGTTTGATCCCGTAAAAGGAGAGATTTGGGTACATGATATTGTTTATGACGAAGCTGTTAGGATAATTGAAAAGAAAAGTGCCGTTATAGCTAGACAGCTTATGCCTGCTGCATTAAGGACGGCGAGTGAGAATCTTGTGGGGGAAGTGGCCTCGCGTTCTGTTCTTAAATGGGGTGTGAAGTATGCTAAGAATATTACAGATTATCAGGTACCAATCGCTGTTCAAGGGAGCTACCTAGGAAACAGAAATCCTGCTTCCACTTATTATGAGAAGGACCTCTATCGAGAATCGACGGAGAGGATTGCTGAAGTTCGTTCTTATCGAGCGGCTAAAGTGGCTGTTTTAAAGAAGGGTTATGAAAAAGGCTGGCAAGAAGCTCAAAAGTACGCTCTTACACTTTTACCTAAAGTGATTACTCCACTTGTTTCTCAAGAGATTTATGAATCGGTTAAAGATGAGGCCTTGAGTGTTATTAAGAAAGTCATCAAAAAGTCTGAGTTGGTTCACACAAAGGATGTTGAAAGGCTTGTGGATCATCTCGCTCAAATCACTGCTAAGAAAGAATGTGAGCGTTGGATAGATCAATGGGGACCACTTTATACCCAACTTGCTGCTCAAAGTGCCGCCAAACAAGCAGCACGAGACTCTGCTGAAGAGATAGCCTTTTTCATGGCCAATGAGAGTAAGAAACGGGCGGGTAATCTTATGGGCCAACTTCTTGCTAGAGAGAGAGCGCGTAAAGTGGCTCGAGAAGTGGCACAAGAAGCTAAGGAAAAGAAGGCAGAATCCTATAAAAAGCGCTCCAGACGCTATTTCATTGAGTCTCAAAGATAGAGACGAGACAAATTACAAAGTGTTTAAAGTTTGAACAGGTGTAACACTGTTCTTTATTTAGACACCTCTAAGTACTTAGATTTATATCAATATTTTTGGCACAACCTTTGCTTCTATATTAGGCATATTGATTTGAATGCTTTTTTGGAAAAAAGACTTCTGTGGAGGGAGTGTCATGAAAAGGAAAAACTTATTTGTATTGATGTTTGCAGCTGTGCTCACGATTGGGCTTAGCTCATGTGGTAGCGATAATGAAGGTGCGCCACCGGCACCTGCGCCTGCTGTAACAAATAATAACCCTGTTACGTCAACAACCATTAATGGTGTGTCTCAATGTGCAACAGCTACAACCTATAATGACTTTAGAAATAAAGTCCATAACGGAGAGTTTGTTCAAGAGACTCGTGATATTGAGACTTATAGAATCGCTGAATACCAGTTTAAAGAAAATGATGGCTGGTGGATTTTTGATACTTACAAGTTCGAAAGAATGGGATCTTTTGATCGCACAAGTTATAAAGGTGAAGATCGCGTTGTTCATGAAGTTGGAACTACTAAGACGGCCGTATTAAATCACTTAAAGTCAATTGTAGACAACGCAAGAAACCACGCAGGTATGGGAAGTTACCATGAGATTCTTCATACTGACGGTATGATCTACGGTATCAATCTTTGTTCACCAATCGCTGCTAACCCAGTTTATGTAAGAGATCCTCAATCTGGTGACTTTGAAATGCTTGAGTACGCTTCATCGTCGATGAGTAACTTTACTTACCCGTATAACAACTTTTACAGATTCTAATATAACAATTCCCTCGAGCTTCTCGAAGCTCATGTGTGTGAAGTGTGTGTGAGAAAAAGCCCCCTGAAAAGGGGGCTTTTGCTATTTAAGAAGAAATCCTGTGTTTGTTTTAAGCCTAAAGACAATGGGGAGTTCAAGGTCTTTAAGGTTACCCTTTTGATAATCCTTTCCTTGTTCCTTTTTGAGCTCCGTCCAGTGACGTGTTTGAGTGCGATCTCGAAAAAAACTTAAATAACTAAGAAGGTTATTGGCCTGAGAGCTGGGAATTTCTAGGGTTTCGACAGGGTTCTTGTTGAGTTCATTAAAGAAGGTCACCGTATCATTATGGTTAAAAAGAAGAACCAAAGGTGCTTCAAGTTCAAAGGAGCTGAGGAAGGGCTCATTAAAAGAAATCATGATGAATGGGACATCTGGATAACTATTTTTTAGAGTCTCAAAGTCCTTGGCCATATCTTTTGGGTACTGAGCCTTTGTTCTGCAGATGGCCAGTCCAAGTGTTGGTAGACCTCCTGGCCTTTGTGGGCGTTTGGGGACACTAAGGTGGTAAATCTCATGGTTACACTCGAAATAGAGGCCATGGAGGTGCTCTCCCTCTTGTGCCAACGCAAGGCCAACACCAGCACGAATACTCATCTGGTCTTTTAAGCTTTCGTCTGCGATAACGTGTGTGTCAAAGCCTAGGAGTTCCTGGGCACCTGAAATAAGTTGGTCCTTATGTTCACGCAGTTGCCACTTCACCCGATAAAAAGAATCCTCTGGTTCTAAATCTTGGGAAATAAGATCACCATGCTTATTAAAGTAAAGAGTAGAGAGCTCGCCCTCATCACGGAGAAACTTAAGGTCATTGATAACATTTCTTTTAATTTCAGATTCATCCACATTAAAAATATGAGCAAGGTGTTGAGCGACCTCTGCACCTTCCATGGGGGCCCAGCGTTCTAGAACTTGAATAATTTTAGTAAGCCGTCGGTGCTTATTGATCTTCATTACTTCTCAATAGGTGAAAAGGTAAAGCTTTGATCAATTGTATAGGAATTTCCACTCTTGTGGACGGGAAATTGAAGGTCTTTATAAAGAGAGGTGAGACAAATTGCCGCATCCTCATTGAGTTTTGCTGGCTTGAGAATTTCAAGTTTGGCCAACTGCTGCCTGTCTTTATCGACATGATCAACATGGTAACGAACTTTAAGATGAGAAATTTTAGAGTCTTCGAAGGCTCCTAAGCACTCCTTAAGTTGCTTGTCTCTTTTTGAGATAACTTGCAGAAAGAGTTGTGAAAAGGACTTTTGAGGACTTTTCTCCTTCTTCATCGCACTTTGCTTAAAGCTTATCTGATCTTTAATAGGGGCATTTTTGAGGGCAACTCTTTTCGCTCGAGGAATGGCCGGAGAGCGAGACGCTTCTTTTTTCATTATGGTCTTTGTTGGCGAAGGGTCACGAATCGCCTTGGTCATGGCAAAGAAAGTTAGGCCAATAAAAAGAAGAGTCACTATTGGCTTGGGGTTGAGATGGGGGCGCATACTCTCAAGAGACCTCAGACCAGGCTTGTCATGTAGCATTGATTTAAGGTTTGGACCTTTTCCGATAAGTTTAAGCTTTTCTGACCCGGGCAATTCTTCATAAAGATTTTTTAAAACTTTACCTAGGCCATAGATATCAATGGCAGAGGTCGCGAAAACTTCTTTTTTCTCTCTAATAGTCTTTTCTAGCTCTGGAGCAAGGTAGCCCTCTTTAGCACGGATACTTTGGTAGTCCACTGATGTACCTAAAACCTTAGAGTTTTCGAAATCGATGACCCTAATATTGAGGTCAAGATCAACGATGATATTGTCTGGAGTTAAGTCAAAATGAATAATTTTCTTTTTATGATGAAGGTAGCTAAGAGAAAACTTTAATTCTTGATAGAGGTGGAGATAGAACTGGGCTGTTAAGGCCTTTTCTGGTGAGCGCTTTATAAAGAGGTCAAGTCTTTCACCTTTAAAATATTCACTTAGGATATAAAGTTCACCCGTCTCTTGCTTTCTTCTGATGTCATAGATTTTAGGAAAGTAGGCAGACCAAAATTCTTCAAGGATAGCGGCTTCTTTTAAAAGCCTTTCTTCAACTTGTTTTTTCTTCTCGCTATCGAGGTTTGAGTTCACTACTTTGAGAAAAACTTTGGTGTCTTCTTCTGGCCAATAGGCCACATAGCTACAGTAGCTTGCATTTTCAGCAAGCTTTTCCTGAATCCAAATGTCGTGATCAAACTTATTGGCCATAGCTTTTGTGCAGAATGTCTAGAAGGGCAAAAAAATTGACCGTCTCTCCTCTATGATTCTCCTATCCTAGGAATTTTTAATTGGCCACGAGTCTTGAGGAGGCAATATGACACATAGAGTACTTTTATTTGTATTTTTGGGAACTTGGATTGTTGGAGGTCATTCTTTAGCAGCAGAAACGAAGAAAAAGAAGGTCAACTCGGCGACCCTCCATATTGATGGTGAGTTTAAAGAGGGTGATCAAGAATTGAAGTTCCTTAGAGACGAACTCAAAAACGTTAAAGGTTTAAAGAGGGGTTATAAAAAGAAGGCCAAGGTCTATGGTCAGCTCACAGAGGAAAGTGAACAGCTTAAAGAGAATTTTGAAACCTATATTGGTCATCGAGTTGAATATGAAAAAGCTATTGATGGCTACAATAAAACAATTGAGTGTCTTAAAAGTGGGGATGCCCTTAAGTGTCGCCCAGATATGTTAAAGAAGAACGATAAAAAGAAAGTTAAGCCAAGACAGGTGAGAAGAAAGCCCGTTTATCGAGAGGACCTGATGCTTGAAGATGATCTTTCTTTGCAAATGAGTGCGCCCACTCGTCATCAAGGGAAATCCCAAGATTTTATAAGAGAGGTGGATGAGAGAATTTCTTCTAAAACTGGTGAGCTCCTTTCTTGCTATCGAATGGGTCGTTACTCTCAAGAAGGTGTTTTAAAAGTTCAGCTTAAAATTGCACCCACTGGAAACTTAAGCCACTTAGGTTTTGAGGATACATCACAAATTAACAACCCTCGCATGGTGAATTGTGTGGCCAGAGTTCTCTACTCTGTTCGCTATCCCAATACCCCTGGAGGGAAGACAACCACCATTAGAAAACCCTTTGTCTTTAACCTGATGTAGTTTTATCTTTGACAAGCTTGAGATTTCAAGCACTTATGCTTGGTGAAGTTTTCCGTACGATCGTGCTTTTGGTCTATAATGGTAGGTGGACAAAATATTAAGGACCAACAAAAACGGAGCAACACCCTTATGGCAAAGTACAGAACTGACATCGACGATATTGCTTTTAACCTCTTTAAAGATCTCAAAGTTCAAGAGCATGTGCAGGACTTTGGTGAAAATGATCTTAAAGATATTCTCGTTCAATTTGATAAGTTTGCAGAAAACGAAGTGTATTCTTGTCGAGTCGAAGGCGATGAAGTCGGTGTGAAGCTCACTGAAGATAAGGGCGTTGTTGTGCCTGAATCATTTAAGGCCGCCACTCAAAAATATTATGAAAATGGTTGGTTTTCTTTAGGCTACCCAGAAGAAATTGGGGGCATGCCAGCTCCTCACTCTGTTGCTTTTGCCTGTACTTCAATATACGTCGGCGCAAACTGTGCGCTTTCTATGTATTCAGGCCTGTCCCAAGGGGCGATGAATGTGATCCTTCAAGTAGGGTCCGACGAGCAAAAAGAAAAATATGTTGGACCTATGATGGAAGGTCGCTGGGGTGGCACCATGTGTTTGACTGAGCCTGGTGCAGGTTCTGATGTGGGGGCTGCCAAGACTACCGCGACCCCTAATGATGATGGTTCTTATTCAATAAAGGGTGTAAAGATTTTCATCTCATCTGGCGAGAATGATATTTACGAGAATAATATTCACCTCGTTCTTGCAAGGACACCTGGAAGTGAAGAAGGCACCAAGGGGTTATCCCTATTCATCGTTCCCCGTACACGTATCAATGACGATGGTTCTCTTGGAGAATTTAATCATGTGAAGTGTACAAAGATTGAAGAGAAGATGGGAATTCACGGTTCTGCTACCTGTGAACTCACCTTTGGCGGTGAGGGGGATTGCCGTGGCTTTCTTATCGGCAAAGAGCATGAGGGCATTGTGAATATGTTCATCATGATGAATGAGGCCAGTCTTCTTTGTGGAATTCAGGGGGAGTCTCAAGCGAGTCTTGCTTATGAATTAACTGAGCAATATGCCAAAGAGAGATCTCAGTTTAAAAAAGAGATTGCCCATCATCCTGATGTAAAAAGAATGCTCCTGAAGATGAGGGCGATGAGTCGAGGAATGCGTTCTCTCATTCTCTATACGTCTAATCTTTTTGATCTCGAAAAAAATGGTGATGAACTCGCTGAAAAAGAACTCGCTCTCCTTACACCTGTTTGTAAAGCCTTTTGCACAGATGAAGGCTTTCAGGTCACTGTCGATGCTATTCAAGTTCACGGTGGTTATGGCTATTGTACTGAATATGGCATTGAGCAGTTCGCTCGTGATACTAAGATCGCGACAATCTATGAGGGAACAAATGGCATACAGGCCATGGACTTTGTTATGAGAAAAATTCTTAAGGATAAAGGTGAAACCTTTATGGCCTTAGGAGCAAAAATCCAAGAGTCTCTTAAAAGCCCTGCAGCTGCCAATTGGAAGAACGAGTGTGCTTCTTTAGCAACATCCATGCAAAAAGCTCAGGCCATTTTAGAACAGTATGGAAAGTATGCTGGAGAAAATGACTTTGATTCAATCCTCGCTTCATCGACTGACTTTCTAAGTTATTGCGGTAATCTCATTGTTGCATGGCGTTTGCTTAGCGGTGCCATCGTTGCCCAAGAGATGCTCGACAAGGGTGAAGGAGAAAAGAGCTATCTTGAGAGTAAGATCTTGGATTTTAAGATCTTTTGTCAGCATTACTTGAGTAGAAATAGTGGGATTGCTCAGTCTATCCTAAACTTTGACCAAGATTGGACTAAAGTAGAGGTTTAAAGGCCTTCGTGGTAAACTTCTTCTAGTTTAATTTTAAAAGTTTAGGACATTCATGAACCAAGAACATCTTTATCAAGAGATAGAGATATTCTCAAAGGAAACCCACGGAAGTAGCGACTATTTTAAAGAGACAATTTTCGTAAAAGGCAGTGAGCAAAATCACTACGCTCCTTTGAAGTATCTTTGTAAGAAGTGCGAAGACATTGAGGGCAGAGACAATCTTATCAAAGATGGCTTTGTCTGCGATGCTCTTGATCTCTACGATCAACCAGAATTTATCAAGTGGTATGAGCATCAATTTGCTCGTAAGCTTAAACGTTCAGAAGCTAAGAAGATCATGATTATTTATCGCCCAGATAATAAGAGTATCTTTGATGCGATCGAGCAGGTTAATAAGAGCTACGAGATTCTTCGTGATCAACACATCATTCTCAACAACAAGAACCTCCCAGTTCAATTAGGGGAGTGGTACGCCAAGTGCATCTTTGGCCTTGAACAGAAGAAGTCCACATCTCAAAGAGGTTTTGATTTCTTACTTGAAGGCAAGAGAGTCGAAATAAAAGTTGAATGGGGTGATGCCTCTAGCCCAAAGGGTGTGAAGGTGAGAAAGTCTCTTGCTGATTTAAGTGACTATACAATCATCATGTATATCGCTCGCAATTTTAGGATCCGAGAAATCTGCTTTCTCGATTCAGACTTTATTTTGAGAAAATTTGGTGGAAAAGGTCACACAATCTTCTTGAAAGACAGTGATGTCACTCAATACTTCTTTAGTAGCTCGATGAAGCACTCAAATAAAGTCGCCAATTCAAGCGCCCTCCTCCGCTTCGCCACCCCCCAATTAGCTATGAAGATTAGTGAGGCATTTGCGTCATAGCTGCCCTGTGGGCAGCTAAATGACCGCAATGCAGTCCACCTGAGGGAGAGACACAGGCGCGTGCCCGAAGGGCGCGCAACGCTCTGTCTCGACCCAAAGTTAGCACAAACCTAATACCACCCAGCCAGCAACACTGCCGCCGGCAGTGAGCGCCGATCAAATGCACCACCCAACCCAGCGCCAGTTCCCAACGGGAACTAAGCGTCGAATAAAAGCACCACCCAACCAGCGTCGGCCCGAAGGGCCCGCGTCGAACAAAAACACCCCTCCTCCCCCCACCCAAAACCCTCGACACCACCACTCATCTCACCCAATCTCCGCTAAAATAGCCCCATGAACCTATCCCCCCAAAACATCCTCATCATCGGTGCCGGTCACGGTCTCGGTCTTGCCCTCGCCCTCGAGTGCCAACGCCGATACCCCCAAGCATCGATTCACACAACCTATCGAAGAGCAGAAAAAGCCAGTAATCTTTTAAACTCAGGCCTTGTTTCAACTAAGCTCGATCCTCTTAACGAAACCGAAGTCGAGAGCTACTGCGAAGACCTGCCTCAGCTCGACCTCGTTATAAACTGTGTTGGTATGCTCTCTACAGAAAACTTCGGACCGGAAAAATCTCTTAGAGATATTAATATTGAACAACTCACTGAAGTCTTTCAGGTGAATACCTTTGTGACCCCACTATGGGCCAAGCACCTAAAGAGAAAATTTTCTAAAGATACGACTTCTGTATTTGCCACTCTTTCCGCCATGGTTGGCAGTATTGGCGAAAATGAAATTGGTGGATGGTACGGTTATCGTGCCTCAAAAACCGCTCTTAATATGTTTCTTAAAACGATGGCCATCGAATTTGAGCGTAGCCGCTTAAAGACTTCTGTCGTGGCCATTCATCCCGGTACAACAAAGACTGAGTTGTCTGAAAACTTCTTAAAAGGAATTCAGCATAAGGTTTGGGAACCTGCAGGAGCCGCAGAGAATATTTTAAATATTCTTGAAAAATGTCCTGGTGAAGGAACAGGTCTCTTTAAAAACTGGGATGGCCGCACTATTGGTTGGTAAGAGCTTAAAAAAGTTCGTAGCCCAACAATCGACATTCCAGGGCCCCATTAAAGAAAGCAAAGCGCTTGTGGGTTCTAAGACCTATGGCCTTTCTAGAATCACTGTCTTGGCTAATGAGATAAGCATCAAAGCCTTTCCAATTATTTTTTAAGTTCTCTCCAAACTCATGGTAGAGGGTAATGAGGTTTTCATTCTTCTCTTCTAGACGGACACCGTAAGGAGGGTTGGTAATAACGACACCTTTTTGATGGGCTTCATCTGGGTAAAATTTAATAGCATCTTTTTGGTAAAACCTTAAGGCCTTACGAGGTAGACCCATTTGGGCCCACGCCTTCATGAGAACCTCAATGGCCTTAGGAGATTGGTCATTGCCATGAAACTCCGCAACTCCCATGTTCTGGATGCCGTTTCTTCCTCGGGAGATAAGTTCATTGA
>JAUIBX010000057.1 GCA_030427595.1 Bacteriovoracia bacterium
GCTCTTCCACCATCACTTCGACGTCACCTGTGGCCATATTCTTATTGCGGGCCTCTTCAGGACGTTGGCACACCTCCCCTTTCACCATAAGGGTTGATTCTAGGTGGCATCGCTTAAGGAGACTCATGTCCCCTTTGAATTCTTTGAAGCTCAGTTGAGTCACGCCGTATTTATCGCGCAGATCAATAAAGTAGAGCCCACCCAAATCTCGTGACTTATTCACCCATCCACAAAGAGTCACTTTTTGACCCTCAAGATCGCCACGCAGTTGCCCGCATGTATGGGTTCGCATTAGTCCGGTGTTTCCAATTGTGGTGGCCATAAGTAGTGACTCCCTAGTATCCTTTTAACGTATGGAAACGACTATAACGCAAAGAAAGCGACCTCTCATTAAAAATTTCGCCGTTTTAAGCCTGTTGATGCTGACAAGTGCGAGCTTTTTGAGTTGCCAATCAGAACACATTGCACAAAAGACCCCTAAGCCCGGTGTGGTCTTCGCCAATTTTAGGGATTACGAAACCAAAAATATGGCGACTCCGGGGGGCAAACTCATCAAGGCCTTTATCGCGAGGAGTCCCCAAGAACAAACCCAAGGACTCAGCGGAGTGAAGCCCCAACAGTTAGCCGATAACGAGGCCATGCTCTTTTGGTATGAAAAACCTGGCCGTCGCAACTTTTGGATGCCCAACACCTATATTGATCTCGATATCTTCTTTCTGACTGAAGACTTCAAAGTGATTCACGTAGAGAGAAAGGTGAAGGCCCACCCAGGCATGAAAGAGCCACCGGTGATTGCGCGTACACCTACCGTCTACGCCCATCATGTCCTTGAACTCAAAGCAAGCTCGCCTCTCTCTCAAGAAATTAAAAAGGGAATGAAGCTGATTCCGGTATCCGGTGGCCGGTAACCGGTTTCCGGCAACCTGTTACCTGTTACCTGTTACCTGTTAATCACATATTCTCTGGAAAGAGAATGAGGTACTCGTCGCGAGAAATATAACCGAGATGATCACGCACCACTTTCTTTTGGTAACGTGGATCTTTTTTGAGAAGTTCAATTTCTTTAACAAGATTTTTATTTTCTTTTTCAATACGTGCCAACTCGTCAAAGCGACCTTGAAGGACATCCTTCTTGGCATAGTAGTCTCTTACACCACCGTCAGAAAAAACCAAACGCAATAAGAGAATGGCACAGAAAACCCATATGCCTTTAATGACATATTCATTGGTATTCTTTAAAAGCTTACTTTTAGACTTTGAGCGACTTGAAGATCGAGTTGTTGAAACTTTTCTTGTACTCTTTCTTGAAACAACAGTCGGTGTTTTAGCTTCACTATAGTTAACGGGAGCTGGTGCCCGAGAGCTTTTGCGAATCGCTGTTGAAAACTCAACATTATCAGCAGAGGCGACACTCCTACGAGTTCCTCTAGATGAAGAAGGCGAAGCTGAGGTTGATCTACGAGAGTTGCCGGGAAGGCTCCAGTCGTCGGCAGCAGGGGCTGCTGCTCTTGCGGCTTGACCACTTCTTTTGGCCTGTTTAGCACGATTTCTTTCAATCGCTTTACGTAAACGGTCTGATCCGATTGCGTTTGATGATGAGGGTGATGAGCTGCGTGGGCGCTCATTTTCAAATGAAAATTCCACAAAAACGTCCTGTTTTTATTGGCGTTAACGTCCTGTAATTACTAGTTTAATGTCCCACACAATTTGGCACAAGAGAAAAGTGTTTTGGTCAAATTTTCCGGTCTTAAAGGAGATCTTTTTGCACGGTTAACCAAAAGCGCCTGAGAGCCGCTACTTCACGTAAGTAAAGAAAGAGAGTGTGCTCTTCCCCACTGAGTTCAGGAAGAAGTTCTTGAAAAGGAAATTCACCATGAAGGAAAATCTTAGCAAAGGCTTCATAGCCAGGGTGAGCGGCATTGGTTGTTGAAACCTCAAAGATTTTTTCCGTCACCCCATATTCATTTACTGGAAAGAAGCGTCTCAAAACGGAAAGGGCCCGACCCAAACGGCGATAAGCGATCATGGGGTCACCGAGGGGACCTAACTGAACCAGAGAACTGTCTCTTTCAATGCCATGACTTTGAAAGTAAATAGCAAACTTGCCAGAACCTTCATCCATCCACCATGAAAATCCAGGATCACTTAAGTTACAGAGCATAGATTCTTGGCGAGGAAAACGACGATTAACCATATGGTCAACGATGGTTTCGGCCATGGGGTAATCATCCGTTTCAAAGAAACGCACTTCTTGAATTTGCTCTTCATCATTTATTTTAAGAGAGCGCATGACATCGACATCTTGGCGCTCAATCGCTTCAATATCCCACATCAAATCTTCAGAAGCTAAGCCCCTGAGGCAAAAAGTCGAAATGCCTTTATCAATACGGTAAAGAAGACCTGGTCCTTGAGGACCTAAATCCTCTAAAACCTCTTCTTGAGGGGGTTCTATTTGATTTTCACCAGAGTCCTCTTGACCAATCTCTTGTTGGTTTTCTAATTGAAACTCATCATCAGGCTCACCGGGATGAGAGAAGTCAAAGGCATCTTCGCTTTCTTCTCGCTCTTGAAGAAGGTGATCAATCTCATCCCCTTGAAAGTCATCAAAAGAGAAAAGATCTCCTTGACCATTTCTTTTCTTCTTCAAAAATTCTTTGCGGATATTTTCTGATAACTCAAGGGTTTCTTGAGCGAGAGTATTCAGGTCCATTGTTAAATCAGACACGTTTCACCACCTTTCTTCCTTGAACGGGTTGGCCATGTGAGTTCTTAAATAAAATTGTAGGAAATCCATTTTAAGATGACAAGGAGCAAGAGCGCACTTAATCAAAGACTTTTTTCTTTATTCAATTGAAGGTGTTCTTCTCTTTTACCTATTACCAAAGAGCGACAAGAAGATTGAGAAGAATAATCACAATCATAGGAGAAATATCAAAGGGCATATCAGGAGGGAGAAACTGACGAATAGGACGACAAGTGAAGTTGGCCGCCTTTCTAATCATAAGGGCCCATTGTTGAGAGCGAAATTGAGGCAGGTAACTCAAAATCACATCAATAATGATCACAAGAATGTAGAGATTAATAATCATGCGAATCATAAAGACTAATTATCCCTCATCTTGGGGTGAAGATTCAAGGTCTAGATCCTCTTCGAGCCCTATCTGCCATGGAGATTTCTCAATCAGGCGCACCACAAGGGCAATACCAAAGAAGAAAAAGGCCATAAGGAGATAAATCCACATTGCCCCTACCAAGAGGGTGTAAAAATCCCCATAACTCGCCACTAACCTCACCCTTAAGTATTTAAAGTAGAGGCCAAAGAAGGTTTTACCAAAGAGCATTAAAGTCACAAAAGTAGCACTAGCGAGGAAGGCCTCTCTCTTCTTGAGGCGCCAGTTAAAAAACCAGCGATAAACCAAAGCAAAGTAGACCCAAAAAAGAAGGCCCTGAGTAAAAGTACTCCGGAAAAAAGAAAACGAGTCCACCTCGAGAGCACGCAGGCCATCAATGACAGGGCGTAGACTTTCCAGATTGGCATAGACAGCATCCACGATAACATTGTGGTTGACGAGCTTGAGGCCTAGGGTCATCACCGGTTGTACAGAGAAGACTAAGAGGACGAGAAAAACAGTGAACCCAATAAGGAGCATGGCCTTCACATGCTTCCACCATGAAACGAGAGACCTATCCCCAGAGAGACTATAAAGTCCTGACCAAATGGAGTTGAAAAAAGACAGCGAAGAAAGGGAGAGGATAATAAAGTTAATAAAAGTGAAAGAGGCCGCACCTAAGAGAGGTCCTTTAACAATATTTTTCACCTTAAGAAGAACCTCCGGCTCAACTTCGGGGAAAACCTCCTGACCGAGGGTAAAAATAAGCTTTTGAACTTCATCGACATCACCGATAAAAACACCCACAAGGCGGGCCAGTAAGAGAAAGAGCGGAACAGCAGAAATCACCCCATAGAAAGCAGAAGCCGCTGCCAATTGCAGACCATTTCTTTCAAAGAAAAGAAGGAAGGCTTCTTTGTAGGGAATGAGAAAACGACGATAGCTCATAAAACTATCATAGAGAGGGAAAGGTCTGTTGTCACAATAGGAAATTAATTGGCGCCAATGCCCGAATTAGAGTCTGCTTCAAGTCCGCTCATCTGATTTTCAAGCTTTTTAAGGTCACGCTCTAGGTTTTGTGCCCCAAGCTCATCTCCCAGCAAGCGGCGGTATTCAGCCTTGGCCCACAAGGCCATCATCTCCATTTTAAGAAGACTTTTGGTTTGAGCCTGTTGCAGGTTGGGCCTTTTTACAGCACCTATGCCACAGGAAAAAAGGCCACCCAAAATAAGAACTTGGCCGGCCTTTTTAGAGCGTTTAAATAGATTTGATAATTTTACATTTCGCATTCAACAAGAAAGAACTCGCCAGAAGCTAAGGTAAGAACACCAACGTAGCTTGGTCCTTCATCTGAGTAAACAAACTTGGCTTCAACACTGTAAAGGAGGTTAGAGAACTGATCATCAGCGATAGCAAATTTGAGAGTTTCACCCATATTCCAATAACCAACGATACGAGAGTTTGAAAAGGTTTGAGTTTCCTCATCTGTGTTAACAAGCATTCCATCAATAAGAGGATTTCCAGCTACCCTTCCTGTTGTCCCAGAAAACTCGTATTCTTTGGCGGGAGTTGAACAGTAAACGCTTCCTGTCGCAAAAGCTTGTGCTGAAAGTAAGAAAGATAGTCCTAAAATAAGTGATTTCATGTGCGCTCCTCGAAGCTAAAAAATTTGCGGTTGGCGCACTATCCTCTAGAGTCCAAATATTTGGCCATAGGCGTGAAAACCTTACCCAAAACACTCTGCATCAAAAAGAGAAATCAAAATAAGCTTAATTGGTCTCCCGTGACAATATTGTCAAAAGAGAGCTCTAAGGGCTCTAGCACCACTTCGGCGATGGGACGGATCTGCTTATCTATATAGTGCTGATAATCGAAATCAGAGGGCTCAAGCTGAAGGGGCACTGGTCCACGGCGGGTATAGACGTAGAAGACATCGCGATCAACTTGGTGGCCGGCCTCTTCGGCCATCTTCGCCGCACGCACATGAGGGGGCAAACTCTTAGTGTATTCGGACAATTTCTTAGAGAGGCGCTTTTTGTAGATAAGCTCCTTATCATGCTCACCATTTTTAAGAGCATCCACGACTTCTCTTATTACACTCTCCACTTCCTCTCCCTGAAAGAACTTTTCATAGAGGCGGTATTGAAAGTTTTTTGCAAGCTTAGTCCAATCACTTCGGACAAACTCCATTCCAGAGAAGTGTAAGCGTGCCTCGCCTTTTTTATCAGAGAGAAGGCCAGCGTATTTCTTCTTTGCTCCTCCCTCGCCCGTTCTCAAAATCGGAAAGAAGATTTTTCGAAAGTATTTTTCAAACTCAACCTCAAGGTAACTTTCCACCTTAAAGTGTTTTTTGAGAACTTTTTGCAAATGTTCAGTGGCCCTCGTCGCTAAGGTCTCCCCTCTTTCAAAAACTCTCTCACCACTGGGGAGCTTTACAAAAACGGAGTCCGTATCACCATAGACAACATCGTAACCATCATTTTGAAAGTACTCTATGGTCTCACGCAATATCCACTGACCAGTTCCCGTGATCGCAGTGGGAAGATCCGCATGATAGAAACGGCTTCCTGCTGAGCCCATGACACCATAGAAGCTATTCATAAGAATTTTTATGGCCTGACTAAGATAGGGGTCGTTGTTGACCTTGGCCTCCTGGCGCTTCAGTAGAAGCTCAGAAATAAAGTCAGGTAAGATATGATGTGTCTCAGAAAACTTAATGCCTGCAGGAGTCTGCAAGGGGTCATGATCGGCCATCAAGCGGCTATAGGGATCAATCTTAAAAGTCTTAATAATAGAGGGATAGAGACTTTTAAAGTCGAGTACCACCACATGATCGTGAAGACCACTATGAGGTTCTAAAACGTAGCCTCCAGCCGCATGGACATCGCGAGAAATATCCACCACATTGGGGGCGACAAATCCTTTTCGATGAACTTTTGGCAAAAAGAAAAAATCAAAGGCGGCAGTGGAAACCCCTTGGCGATCCATGAGAAGCCCAGAGAGTTCAACCCTCTTTTGCATCAACTTTATAAGACCAGTGTGATCAATAACGTCCGTCACAAGCACACAATCAAGGAGGTTATATTTGGCAAGGGAAGGTTTATCTTCTTTAAAGCGCCTTTCAATTTCTGCGACTTTTGCAAGACCCGTTTCCTCAATATCTTTGCCCGTCCCAAGAAGCTCATTGGCAACAGAGTCGAGCTTCCAACTATCAAATTGATAGAAAGCGGCCCTCAAGGCATTGGGGCCATCAATGACAACTCTTCCTTTTATGCGCGCAAACTGACTGCCCCCTTGGCGCTCACTAATAAAGACTTTAGATTCCTTACGTCCAAGGTTGAGGGTTTTACCCCAACGCTGGCATTTGCGATCAAGGAAGGCCATATCAAAGCCCACCACATGCCAACCAAGAAAGAGATCGGGGTCAAGCTCGGCCACATCCCTTTCAAAAGCTTCATAGCAGCCTTTTTCATCTGGGTAATAAAAGAGCTCTCCCCGTTCATCCATCTCGCCTTGATTTTCACCCACCATATGCACGCGGCGAACTTCTTTCTTTTCATCACGATAATGAAGACCAATGGAGTACAGATCATTTCCCCTACTGGTTTCAATATCAAAGGACATGAGGCTTAATGGTATTTCTCTTCTAAAAGGACTTGCTCTCATCTGAGGATTTTTAAAGAGGCGGACTCCATGCTCCTCTATGAATTCACCGGAGAACTCAACATAGCCTTTTATAAAGCGCTCCATCAAAAAGCGCTCAGTGGTACGCACATCGGCTTCGTAAGTTCTGACACCACCTTCATCTTTAATTTTATAGAGGTCATTTTGGGTATTGAAGTAGCAAGCATCCATCGCCTGACCAGAAAAGTTTTTCAGGCCTACAGGCTTGCGCTGAAAATTTACGCCCAGGGGTTTAATCTGGGCCTCTCGCTCAACAAAGCAAGTCGGTCTTTCCTTATCGATGATCAATTCAAACGGACCAAAGCTTGCTCGCCCAAAGAAACGCAGAACGTGACGTCCCCCCTGATCTTCAGCGTGGGCCGTTAAAAGAAATCCATAATAAATAGGCGCGCCATTTTGCTCCATGCCTATCCCTGCTCCCTGTTTCGCACTAGAATTTGAGCTCCAGATAAAAGGAATTAAAGCCCATTATTCACCCTATCAAGGTCAAGTTTTGAGTCATCTCTACCCTGAAATTGAACCCTACCATAGCGGAACATTAGCCGTCAGTGACATCCACACTCTCTATTACGAAGAAGTGGGCAACCCCGAGGGAAAACCCGTGGTCTTTTTGCATGGCGGCCCAGGTGGTGGCTGCTCAGCGCAATACCGTCGCTACTTCAACCCTGAGAAGTGGCGAGTCATCCTCTTTGACCAAAGAGGTTGTGGTCGCTCCAAACCCTTTGCAGACCTTAGAGAAAACACCACTTGGGATTTGGTTAGTGATATCGAAAAAATTAGGGAACATCTCGGTATCTCCACTTGGGCCGTCTTTGGTGGCTCATGGGGCTCTACCTTGGCCCTGTCTTACAGTGTCACTCATCCAGACAAGGTATCGGCGCTCTTTCTTCGTGGCATCTTTATGCTGCGTGATAAGGAAATCAAGTGGTTTTATCAAGAAGGCGCCCATCGCATTTATCCAGATGCTTGGGAGCACTATGTGGCACCAATTCCCGAAAATGAAAGAGGCAATATGATTGAGGCCTTCTACAAACGCCTCACCTCTGATGATGAAAAAATACGCCATGAAGCCGCCAGAGCATGGTCAGTATGGGAAGCCTCTACCTCTAAGCTTATTCAAGATCAAAATATGATGAGCTCATTTTCTCAAGATCATTTCGCCGAGGCCTTCGCCCGTATTGAATGCCACTATTTCATCAACCAAGGCTTCTTTGAAGAGGAGAATTTCCTTCTAAAGAACATCGGAAAAATTCGTCACATTCCCGCTATCATTGTTCAAGGTCGCTATGACATTGTTTGTCCTGCAGAGAGTGCATGGGAGTTGCATAGAGCGTGGCCTGAAGCTGAGTTTCATTTGATTCAAGACGCTGGTCACTCATTAAGTGAAGCCAGTATCACCAAAACTCTTGTAGAGGCCACTGATCGTTTTTGAATTTCTGTTGAAAGAAGAAGAAATAAAAAAGGGCTCAAAAGTATTCTCAATAAGACCCAACACCCACGGGAGAAATACTTTTGAACCCTTCTTCTTTTCGTACTGAGGACTTGGAGCAAAGGAGACGTCAGGCCGTTATCAGGGAGATAGCTACCTAACCTTTTGCCTCAGTACTTGCCTCTAAAAAACTCAACCCAAATCGTTTTAAAGAGGAAATCTGTGCGTTGAAGGGTTTATGCCACACGTTATTATTTTTCACAACGCGTTTGTCAAAATTTCACACCATTATTTTAAAAAACTTTTAAGTACCTAAAATTAATCAGGAAACCTCAATCTCAAATTCATCAAGGACTTCACGAAATGTGCGAAAGGTTTGAGATATTTGGGGATAGAGCTCCTGTAAGCGCTCTCGAGAGAACGTGAAATAGTAGGAGCCAATTTCATCGCGTACAAAAGACAACTTTTCACTTTCTACCACTAAAGAATCATTCAATTCATTAGTAATTTCTTCGATAACTTCCTTAACGTACTCACTAAGATCAAGCCCATCTTGAATGGCGACTTCTGCACTTGAATAATCAAAGCGCGTCTTTAAATCAAAGACCAAACCACGATATTTAAGAAAAGCGCGCTTTAATGCTTTTCTTCTTACCTCATCAAGTGGTGCATTCATCTTCTTTGCTAAGCGCTTTTCATAATTTGCTTTCAGGTCACTTAGGGTCTGCTCTTCCTCGTCACTCAAATCGCAAGACTTAAGCTCTTCAAAAAGTGATGAGATCTTTTCTTTAAGATGGTCTTGTCCGGTTTTTAAATCTTTTTCAATGAATTCACTAAGGAGATTCATACGGAGAATGAGAGTGCTATCTGGCATAAGTCCATTATACTAGAGGTATCAACAACATAAACACGAGGACTCTTCCATGTTGGTCATGTCTATGGTCTTTTTCGCGATTTCGGCCTTTGTTCACCTTTTTATTTTCTATTTGGAGTCTATTGCTTGGAGAACACCGAAGGCCAACAAAGTCTTTCGCGTGTCACAAGAAAGTGCCAATGAGCAAAAGCTCTTTGCTTACAATCAAGGCTTTTACAATTTATTCTTGGCCGTTCAAGTCATTGTCGGCTTGATTCTTATCAATCAAGGGCAATTTATTCTCATGGGTAAAACCCTCTGCCTAGCGGGTTCAGCTTCAATGGTGGGAGCTGCTATTGTTCTCCTCACCTCTGCCCCCCATCTCAAAAGAGCTGTCCTCATACAAGGACTCGCCCCTCTCTTAGGAATCCTCTTTCTCTTCTTTTAAGATCAGTTGAGGTGCTCTTTGATTTCTTCAATTACCTTTTCAATAAGAGGAGTGCCCTTACGTGACTTTTGATAGGCAAGACCAATGGTGTGGGGAAAAAGCCCTGCTTTACTTCCTTTACCTAGGTCAACTGATTCAAGAAGACCTTTTTCAACATAGTCACGACAGACAAACTCGGGCAAAAAGCCAAGACCAAGACCATTGAGAGTGAGTTCTTTAACCGACTCAAGGCTTGAGGTCTTATAAATTTTTCTTTCATCAAAATTAAACTTACCAAGCTTCTCTTTAAGGGACTGATCTGGCGCAAAACTATCTGGCATCAAAATAAAAGGAGCGGTCTCAAGGTCATCAAAGACAACTTTCTTCTTCGTACTGCGAAAGAACTTAAAAACATCTTTCTTAAGGGGCTCAACTATCGCCTGCGCCGTTTTCTTGGGATTGATGATGAGGATGAGGTCAAGGTCACCTTTATCGATCAGATCTTGCATCTCACGCGAGCGGCCTGTTGATATCTCCAGAGAGAGGTGTGGATATTTAGGTAAGAATTCTCTTAAAAATTTAGGCCAAAAATAAATTCCAATGGAATCATAGGTTCCCACTCTCAGGGCTCCGGCCATAGGATCATCGGAGCTTTCGAGGCGCATCTCCAGATCTTTAAGGTTTGAAAAAAGATCCTTACAGTAGTTAAAGAGAATCTCTCCCACCGGAGTAAGACGAACCCCTCGTGGCAGACGGATAAAGAGCTCCTGACCCACAACATCCTCAAGTATTTTTATGGTCTTTGAGAGAGAAGGCTGGGTGACATAGACTGCTTCAGAGGCCTTTTTCATGGAGCCCAGACGGGCAACTTCGTAGAAGTAACGCAGTTTTTCAAGATGCTCATGTAAATACATTGGTTTACCCTTTGTTTTGGTATAGCCAAAGACTATGTCAAAGTTAAAATTTTTTCAATTTATTTATATCTAGAGTTGTCATAAATTCCTACCATCGAGACTGAACACGCAGGAGCACAAAATGTTAGAGCCGTATAAGACCCCCATTTTCAACGAAGAAGAAGCCCTTGAGGTGAGCCGTAACCTTACAGAAATCTTCACGCGCAGAAGAACAATTCGCCAGTTTTCAAGCCAGAAACCTGAGCGCGAAATCGTTGAAAATGCCATCGATGTGGCCAGGCTCTCTCCTTCAGGTGCCAATAAGCAACCTTGGACTTTTGCCCTTATAGAAAACCAACAAATCAAAGAATCTATTCGCGAGCTTTCAGAATTGGAAGAGCATAGATTCTATGTAGAAAAACCCAATAAGAAGTGGATCAAGGATCTGGCCCACATTCATCCCAAAAAAGAAAAGGAGTTTCTTACGAAAGCTCCTTTTCTTATTGTGATTTTCTATCGTCACTTTGATCTTGAAGATGATGGAGAAAAAAGCACCAACTACTATGCCAAAGAATCTGCAGGTATTGCCACAGGCATGCTCATTTCCGCGCTTCATATGTGTGGCCTCAGCACACTCACCTACACCCCAAAGCGCATGCAGTTTCTTACTCAACTCCTAGATCGCCCCCAAAATGAAAGGCCATTTATGCTTCTTGGAGTAGGAAAACCTTGTCCCATGGCCGAGGTTCCCGTGCTGTCAAAGAAGTCCCTCAATAGTGTCTTAAAAACCTACTTATAGGTACGTGGTACCTTTTGGGACGCAGCCGGTCTCAATAGCACCTAAGCTAACTCCATCTTCTCCAGAATGCTCTTTAATCCTGATTTCATGGGCTTGTCGTCCTTTTTGCCGTGGTATAATTGGAGGTAAGCACCTAGGGGGTGCCCATGAAAACAAATTATGACCTCCTTATCGCAGCCTTAGAGAAAGAACGTGAAGAACTTCTTAAGGTCTACCCTGAGCTCAAAAAATACCAAGACGAGATAGATAAGAAACTTGAAGGTGTTGATGATCCTCTAGAAAGAGCAGCTATTCTCAACCAAATGCTGGTCGACAAACTTTCTCAAGAGCTCCTTGGGGCCATGGCCGAGCTCAAACAAATCCAATCCAAAGTAAAAGCTCATGAAAATACTCAACGCCTTAAAGAGAAAGAACACGACAAAAAGAAAGACGCCTCATAATTAAATTAGGCAAATAGGTGAAAGTGTCAAAAGTTTAAACAGTTCTCAACTATTCTACGCTCTAGTGGAACAATATATCTCTTCTAAAACATAATTTCGGCCTGTTACTTCCCTAAGCTAGGCTTATGGATAGACATCCATTCGGCATGGCCATTGCAACGTATTTGTCATACCTTCGCCAATGGCCCCATTCTCTCGTTATGAGAGGATGTAACTATGCCGGACTTCCGGATAAAGAGAGTTTAATCATGGACATCAAACCTATTAACAAATGGATCCCCAACCTCAAACGACCTCTTGTGATCGCTGGTCCCTGTTCTGCAGAAACAGAAGAACAAGTCCTCGAGACAGCAAAGGCCGTGGTTCAAATTGAAGATGTCCGTATTTTTCGTGCTGGAATCTGGAAGCCACGTACACGCCCCAATAGCTTTGAAGGTGTTGGTGAGGAAGGCCTTAAATGGCTCAAACGTGTTAAAGAGGAAACAGGTCTTCTGGTTACAACAGAAGTGGCCAATGCCAATCACGTTGAACTCGCCCTAAAAAATGATATCGATATTCTTTGGATTGGTGCTCGCACCACAGTTAATCCTTTTAGTGTGCAAGAAATCGCCGATGCTCTCAAAGGGACTAATATTCCCGTTATGGTAAAAAATCCGATCAATGCTGACTTGGCCCTGTGGATGGGGGCCTTCGAGCGCCTGAACTTGGCCGGTATTGATAAGCTGGTGGCGATTCACCGCGGTTTTTCTTCAGCGGAAAAAAGTGAATATCGAAATGAGCCCCTATGGCGTATTCCTATTGAGCTCAAAAGAAGACTTCCTGATCTACCTATGGTTTGTGACCCCTCCCATATTACTGGGGATCGCAACCGCATCGCCCTCGTTTGCCAAAAGGCAATGGACGTCGACATGGAAGGAATTATGGTGGAAACCCATCCTACTCCTGACCAAGCGTGGAGTGATGCTGCCCAACAAGTGACGCCAACTGCTCTTGGCCATATTGTTAAAAACCTAAAACTTAAAACTGAATTTTCTCTTGATCGCACCTTCGAACATGAGCTTTCTGACCTGCGTTCACAAATTGACCGTATCGACTCAGAGTTACTTGAAAGTCTTAAAATGCGCTTTAATATTGTAGAAAGGATTGGCGATCTCAAGATGAAAAATAATGTTACCGCCCTTCAGGTTCACCGTATGGATGAAATGATGAAGAGGATTACGGACCTTGCTGAAAAAATAGGTCTCAGAGGACTCTTTGCCCATGAACTCTACAATGTGATCCATGAAGAGTCGGTTAAAGTTCAAACTGAAATGATGCGCTCATTCCTCAAAGACAATCAAAGTGAATCAAATTCAAGTGAGGACTAATGGGCACGCCCAATTTATCAGATCGCATCGAGGCCGTAGAGGCTTCTAAATCCGTCGAACTTGCTTCCGTCATTGCTGAGCTTCGCCGAAGTGGTGAGAAGGTTATTGGCTTTAACGTCGGTGAACCAGATTTCCCTACTCCTGAAGTCGTGATTAAGGCCACCCAAGAAGCGCTAGAAGCTGGTCATACGCGTTACGCCCTTGTTCCTGGCGAGCCCTTCTTAAGAGAGGCCATTGTTAAAAAATTGAAAGAAGACCAAGGTATCGAGATCGGTCTTGAGAATATTTGTGTCAGTAATGGCTCTAAGCAAGTGCTCTACTCTCTCTTTCAACTTATTTGTAATCCAGGGGATGAAGTCCTTGTACCCTGTCCCTACTGGGTAAGCTTTCCAGAAGCAATTAAACTCGCAGGTGGTAAACCTGTTTTTATTCCGTCTGAAAATGGTGACCTGGACTTTGAAAAACTCAAAGCTCTTAAGACGGACAGAACAAAGGCCATTATCCTTAACTCACCCAATAACCCTTCAGGTCTAGTTTACTCTAAAGAGCTAAAGGAAAAGGTCGTAAATTACTGTAAGGAAAATGATCTGTACCTCATCAGTGATGAAGCCTATGAAACCCTTATCTATGATGACGATAAGTTTATTGGCCCAGCCGGAGTTGCCGATCCCAACCTCGAAAACACGTTAATAGTACAAAGCTTTTCAAAGAGCTACTGCATGACCGGTTTTCGTCTTGGATACGTCGCTGGTCCTGCTCACTTTATCAAAGGCATGAATAAGCTTCAAAGCCATGTTTGTGGCAACACGCCTGTCTTTATTCAAAAGGGTGCTGAAGCGGCCCTCAATAATGCTGATGCAATCTCTGCACATATGAAGGAAGTCTTTTCAAAGAGAAGTGGGATTGCCTTTGAGCTTTGTAAAGAAATTTTTCCGCAAACCCCAAGACCACAGGGGGCTTTCTACCTCTTTCCTAAGATTCAAGAAGACCTTCTCAAGCGCTTTGGAAGTGACGAAGAACTCGCCATGCATATCCTCAATGAGGCCAAGGTCGCCCTATTACCAGGATCCTTCTTTGGTATGCCTGGTTTTCTGCGCATTTGTTTTTCAACTTCTGAAGATGAAATTCGTCAGGGCCTTAAAGCAATTAAGGATTGTCTATGAAAGTAGGAATGATCGGTTTTGGTCGTCTTGGTCGTCTTATCGCCAAGAATCTCTCTCAAGATGCTGACCTTTTGATTTATGATATTGAAGACTACCATAATGAAATTGAGGCCCTCGGCGCCAAAAGTGCTCAATTAAAAGAAGTGTGTACTTGCCCTATTGTCATCCCCTTTGTGCCCATGAGTGCTCTAGAGAACTTACTCAAAGAGATGGCCCCCCTTCTTAAAGAGGACACTCTCATTATTGACGTCTGCTCTGTTAAATCCATGCCTGTGAAATGGATGAAAGATATTCTTCCTGATCATGTACGGCTTCTGGGAACTCACCCCATGTTTGGTCCTGACTCGGCAAAGAACACTCTCTTTGGCCGTAAAATTGTCACCTGCCCAGTACGCCTTCCCGATAATCAATACCAAGAGATCAAGGCTTACCTTGAAACTCATGGACTAAAGGTCATCGAAGCGACTCCAGAAGAGCACGATCAACAAATTGCCCATTCACTACTTCTAACCCATTTCCTTGGGCGTACCTTAATGGACTTTGAGGCCAAGTCTCTTCCTATCGATACAAAAGGTTACCGCCGCCTGATGAAGATCCTTGAAACAGTTGAAAATGATAGCTGGCAACTCTTTGAAGATATGAATAAGTATAATCCCTATGCTGAAGAAACTCGTCATGCCTTTATGAAGAGCATGGCGACCATAAACGACAAGGTCCAACAGTGAAGATTGGCTTTCAAGGAGAACCTGGCGCATATTCTGAAGAGGCCGCTCGTAGCTACTTTAATGAGGACATTGAAACCTGTGGTTATGCCCTCTCTGAACAAGTCTTTAATGCCCTCCTTAAAAAAGAGGTGGCCATGGCCCTTTTGCCCGTTGAAAACTCCATTGTAGGAAATGTCAGCGTTAATATGGACCTCATTTATTCAGAGGGAGTCTTTGCTATTGGTGAAATGTACTTACCCATTCACCATCACCTCATGGCCATGCCTGGAGTTAAAATCTCCGATATTAAAAAGGCCTACTCTCACCCGATTGCTTTAGCACAGTGTCGCGACTTTCTGATTAAAAATGATATTGAAGCAGTCACTGACTACGACACTGCTGGTTCTTGTAAAAAACTTTCTAATCGCTACGCAAGAGATGAAGCCGCTATCGGCTCAAAGCTTTGCGCAAAAACCTATGGACTAGAGATTTTGAGTGAGGACATTCAAAAGGTCACCACCAATATCACCCGCTTTCTTTTGCTCACACGAGAAGAGGATATTCCCGAAGGTATGGTTCAAAGTAAGACCTCCATCGCTTTTACCGCCCATCACCAACCAGGAGCGCTCCTTGACTGCCTACAAATTTTTAAGAAGTATGACATCAACATGACTAAGCTTGAAAGTCGGCCGATGGCAGAGAACCCTTTTGATTATATTTTCTTTGTGGATTTTCAAGGCGGTTTAAGAGACTCCAAAACCATTGAGTGCCTGAAAGAACTCAACCGTGATGCTCATCATGTAAAGGTCCTTGGTTCCTATCCTGAGGGAGTAAAGCCCCATGGTCTTGGTCTTAAGGCTTAAAAGACTTTAAAACAGCACTGGCCTGTTGGGCCTTATGCCACTTCTTAAGAGTCATGCGCATATAGATCAGCTCAAAAACCATAAATAGACCAAAAGCGATATAGAAGCCAAGAGTTTTAAAGAAGAGCCATTGATCCGTATTAAGCTTTAAAGCCACAAAGACCATAAAGAGGCCGTAGCCCCCAAAGAGCAGCACCATATGCTTTTCCATATTTTTAAAGAGAAAGGGTGGGACTTTTTCAGGGTCAGGTTTATTGGGCATACACTCCATCATTTCCCACATTAGTCCCTCTCCAGCAATGAGGCGATAAATCATAAAAGTGGCGATCCCCACCCCTGTAAAAGCCGGTTGCAAACGAAACCAAACACCATCCTCACCTAAAAGAGATATGCCACCAAGAAAGGCGATCAAAAAGAAATTAAACTTTGAAAGGGTGTGGATATGCTTGGTGTAGAAACGCTCAAAAAGAATTTCGGCTACGGCCAAGATTAGGCCGCCCGTAATGGCGATACGAATGGGGTAATTTTCTTCAAGATACCAGTAAGCAATCGCTGGTAAGAAAGAAATTAGAAAGAAGTTCTTTTGAGAAACTTTACTCATGCCCTAGCATAGCGTGCTAGGAAGCCTTTTTCAAAGGGTCAGACTGGGTCTTATTTTTAAGATAGTCTTCAAACTCTTGCTTAATTTCTTGAGGGTCGAGAATTTCAACTTCATCCTTAATACTTTCAATCCATTTAAAGAGTTCTTCTGAGACTTCTACTGATGCTGCCCAAATAAACTCACCTTCCGTATTGGTCGTCACATAGGGACTTCCCATAAAGTGGAATTGGGGTTTGAGGTTTATTTTCTCTGGTGCAGAAATTCTAAGAACAAGCCGCTCTTCATTTCCGGTGATTGAACGCATGGCCATAATGAAGTCATCAACTTCTTGGCCAACAAAATTGGGTTTATAGCGATGATCGGCCACCCGATAACAAGACTCAATTTGATCAAAGTCTAAACATACTAAGCAGCGGTCATTTGTGTCTTCGGCAATAAGGGAGAGGACGCCTTCAAGGAAAACAACTTTATGAGCGTAGACTTCTGTTGTGGAGTCCTCACCTGTTTTGAGATAGAGAAGTTCTCCATGAAGGATCGCCTCATTAATATCAGATAAGGTTTGCTCTTTATTTTGCGGAATGAGATCATGAACTCTATTGAGTTGGTCCTCTTCCTCTAAAATACGATAGAGGTCAAACTCAGGATGGCGTGCCTCAATACGCTTAAGTCTGGTCGCCAAGGTGTTATAAACTTCTCTTCCTTTGTAACTATCAAGAAGAGGAAAGTGCGCTTGTAGAGATAACCACTCTGATAGAGAAAGCTCCATTGAAATGCGGCTTTTCTTTCTCTCAAAAGTGAGCCACGTTTTGCCCTCTCTCTTGTGGGCCTTTAAAGGAAAATCAAATTTCCTCATAAACGCTAAGACTTCAAGGATATCTTCTTCCTTTGTCCCATCACTGAAATGATGGCAAAGCTCAGAGAGTGAAACATCTTGATTGAGGGAATCCAAAGTCGCTAAAATTTTCCAGAACTTGTTGTTAAGGAGCTTAGAGTTATTGGAGCTGGTCATAGGGGCTACCTTTAATTTACAGTAGTGTTTTCAAGACCTTAAACGACTGGAGAGCCTCAAAGTCTTCGTTAAAATACCTTAGCAAACTTATCGGTTACTCCATTGATAGCTTTAGTGCTTTTTTTGTCATGTCAGGCCATAATAGACCTATGCCCTTAAAATCATTAATGAAAAATCCCATTCTCGCCATCGGCATGCTCTTTATGATCATCTTCCTCTTTCAGGCAGGAGAGAAGTACAACTGGTGGCCATCGCGTCGTCAAAAGCTCATGCCCTCTAGCTGTAAGGCCGTCAGAGTGAAGCTAGACCGTCGTATACCGGCCAACTGGAGTAGTGCATGTGAGGGTAAGGATTTTAATAACCTCGCTGTCACCATCAAATACGCGCAGGAAAAGGGCAAAGAAATCAAAGACCCCCAAAA
>JAUIBX010000058.1 GCA_030427595.1 Bacteriovoracia bacterium
CCATTCACTACAGAACAATCTTAGGAGAACAATTTAACGCAATGGATTGCTTAAATTAACAAAGGATTGTCCTATCGAGACCCAAACTTCCGAAACTCACATGGCCTCCACAAAAGACGAGACAGCTTTTTTTGAGGACCGTAAATTCAACCCAGATGACATTGTTGTATCCCCAAAATTCGGCATCGGCCGCATGGTGGGCGTAGAGCATATGCCAGGCCTTGGGCGCTCATTCTTTACGATTGAGAGTATGCATCAAAAGATGAAGAATATGATTCCTACGGATTCTGATATTCTCATCAGAAAGGTGGCGACAAAGGGTTCATTCAACCGTTCTCTTGACCGCGTGCAAAAGGCTGAGGTTAAAAAGACTTACGAAAATAGAAAAGAGCGTATTGCTTGTTATCAAGAACGTGTCCGTTCTAATCAAGTAACTCTTGGAAATATCTTGTCTGTTATTAAAGAAATTCATCAGCTTAAAGATAAGGGTGCTGTTGAGCGCCAGCTTATGAATGAGCTGCTTGAAACAGTCTCAAAAGAGTACTCATTTGTTTTTGAGTGTGAAGTTGAAGAGGCCAAGAAAACAATCAAGAAGAGATTAGTTCATTAACAGGTAACGGGTTGCAGGTAACAGGCAACAGGCAACAGGTGGCGGGTGGCAGGTTGAGCTTTGGGCTTGGCACATTTTATACCTGTAACCCGTAACCTGATCCCCGTTACCCGTTTCCTGTCTTAGCCCATTTCAATCCAAGATTGATAATCTTTTGGAGTATCTGGTGATAATCCCACTTGTCTTGGTGGTATGAACTTTCGGCAAACTCATCGTCCATGGCAATATTCGGATTGGGGTTGGCTTCAATGACATAGATGCGGCCTTTTTCATCCATCCTTACATCAATCCTTGCGTAACCATTAAGACCGAGTGCCTTATAGGTTTTCTTGGCCACATCTTGGATGCGTTTTTCAGTCTCTTCATCGACTTTTGCTTTGCCACTATCGATGCCTTTTCTTTGGCGGTACTTCTCATTCCATTTGGCCGAACGAGAATAGAATTCCTTCTCAGGATTATCGGCCTTTTTATAGAAAACCTCCCATGCCGGTAAAAGCTCCATGCGATAATTTCCAAGAACACCCACATAGAATTCTCGCCCTTCAACAAATTCCTCGACGATAGCATCGACACCAATTTTCTTATGAATATATTCGATACGTTCGCGCAGCTTTTCTTCTGTGGTGACAATGGAGGCCTTAGATAGCCCAAGAGAGGCGTCTTCATCGAGACACTTGACGATGAGAGGGTAGGTCAAGGCCTTGGGGACTTTAGTACGGCGGTTCTTTGGAAAGACGGCAAAGCGTGGTGTCTTGATCCTGTGGTACATCAGAATTTTCTTGGTGAGGGCCTTATCTCGCGCCATCATCAGACCGCGCGGATTACATCCGGTATAAGGAATTCTTAGAAGCTCAAGATAACTGACAACATTGGAGTCAAAGACGGCTTCTCCATCGAATTCTTCGAGGAGATTGAAAACGATATGAGGTTTAAATTCTTCAATGGCCTGACGAATTTTGGTGAGGTCAGAATAAATTCCTAGGGGCTTCACCTTGTGGCCCATGGCCTTGAGGTGCAAAAGAACGTCGTATTCGGTGGTCCAAGGTGTTTCGAGACGGTCTTTATCTTTAAGTTTGGCATCCTCTGGTGGAACCAGATCGGCATGCATTAACACTAAAATGCGCAGACTTTTCACATAATGATCCTTGGTGAAGTGCTCTTCATAAATCCTTCCGACTTTTTCGTCATAAGATCAATGAGCTGCTTGCGGCTTTCACCAAGGTGTTTATTCACTTTGAGGTTTTCTTGGCGGCAAGTGTCTTGCACCTCGCGCAGCATTCTCTTTATTTTATAATGCTGGAGACGAGTATTTTTGGCAACTTGTCCGATAATTTGGCCTTTTGACTCATTTACAAAGCGCCAGGCCGAGAGCTCTCCCTTTGGAGAGAAGATTTTTTTGAGGTCACTTTTAAAAGGTGAGGACTTATTAAGGCCGAGTTTTTTTCTTTTGTCCTTATAGTAATCTCCTAAGGTCATTTTGATCTTTGAGATGTTATCCATTCGGTTACGATTGTTCACAATGGGCTTCGTGCCTTGGATATCCATCATCATGTCATTGAGGAGATTGAGTTTCTTAATGGCAGGCCAATCAGCATAGACTTTGCGCCAAGCAGATCTTGGTGTGAGCCATACCGCAAAGGTCTCTGCCCAATCTTCATCTGGATGGGCCTGAGCATAGTGACCATCGAGGTGGCGCACATATTGGCGTGAGCGAACGTTGGGTTTATAGGAATCCGGGTAGGGGGTACTGGTAAGACCAAAGAGCAGTTGGCGTCTCTTATTCTTACGCAGGTGAAAAGCATTATCGATGCAATGGCCAACTTCATGCCTCATGAGCATCATGCACCAAGCACGATCGCCACCCTCTGCTTCTCCAATCATTTCAGTTTCAAGGGCAATAAGGCGCGGGTAAAGAATGAAGAAGGGGATGGCAAACCCAGGGGTGCCATCAGGTGAAAACCAATCGTCAGAAATCCACACATGGGGTTTGAGTTTAAGATCTTTCGCTTCAAGTTCTTGGTAGAGCTTGGTGATACATCTTTGGACCCAGCTATTCTTGATAGAAAGAGGAAGGTCACAAATACGAGTGGCGAGAAGCTCCTCACGCTCCATTGTCCTTAGGTCACTAAGGGTCAGCTTTTTAGAATTTGTTTTCTTTAGGGGGCGCCAACTCATCCTCATTAAGATAGCAGTTTTCAGGATCCTTTCAAAGGTTAAGTGCCTGAATTCGGTAAAAGGGAAAGGGTGATTAAAATGTATACAGGTTACGGGGAACAGGGGGCAGGGGACAGGGAACAGGGGGCAGGGGGCAGGTGGGGTGTCTAGGCGAAGTTCGGTTACAAGGATAAGGCTTCCTTTTATAATGGTTTGATGAAAAAGCTAATTCTTATATTGCCAATTTTTCTTCTATTCTCTTGTCAGACGGGGCCTTATAAAATGCCAAAAGATGTGAAAAACCAAGTGGTTGAAAGTGTCGATATCCAGCGTTTTATGGGGGATTGGTACGTTATTGCCAGTATTCCCACTCCCTTTGAAAAGGGGGTTTATAACGGATTAGAGACCTATACTTGGAATGAAAAAGAAAGCCGAATAGATGTTTCTTTTACCTATAGAAAAGACGGCTTCAATGGACCTAAGAAGGAGATCACCCAAAAGGGTTGGATTGAAGATCCGGTGGGAAAAGCCCATTGGAAGGTGCAACCTCTTTGGCCTTTTAAGCTCGATTATCTCGTCATCGATCTGGCCGATGACTATAGCTACACCACTGTTGGAGTACCCGATAAATCCTATGTTTGGATCATGGCCCGAAAACATACGATGGACCCTGAAGTCTACCGCAAGGCCGTAAAGCGCATTGAAGAGCTTGGCTATAAGCTCGATGACTTAAAAAAGGTTCCACAAAACGGAGAGAAACCGTAATACGGGTATCAGGTGGCCGGTTGCAGGTGGCAGGTTAGCCTCTGCTCACGCATAATTCCCACCTGTCCCCGGGACGCCGGCCGCCTGTTACCTGTCCCCTGTAACCTGTTTCGCTACCATCGTCAGGATCGTTCCTAGCGCAACGACTTCTTGTTCTTCATCAGTGACTTCAACTTGCCACTTTACAACTCCTCTTGGAGTTTCGCCTTCACGGTCTTCTTGATTGATCTTCTCTTTACAGGTGAGCTTCACTTGAATGGTCGCCCCAACATAAACAGGCTTGGTGAAGCGCAGTTCATCGACCCCGTAGTTCGCGAGAACTGGACCTTTGCCTGGATCGACAAAGAGGCCTGCGGCCGCAGCGATGATGAAGTAACCGTGAGCCACTCGTCTCTCAAAGAGGGTGCCATCAAAAGAGGTATCATCCGTATGGGCGTAGAAATGATCCCATGTCACATTGGCGAAGTTGACGATATCGGCTTCAGTAATAGTCCTCTTGTGAGTGGTGAGGGTCTGACCAATTTCAAGCTCCTCAAAGTGATAGCGAAAGGGATGCTTTTCACTTTCTGGGCGAGCGCCACCAGGTTGATAAACTCCCGTGACATGAGAAAGGGTTGTAGGGTGACCTTGAATGGCGGTTCTTTGCATATAGTGAAAGACGCCACGAAGTCCGCCCATTTCTTCACCGCCGCCAGCGCGGCCGGGACCGCCATGAACCAGTTGAGGAAGAGGAGAGCCATGGCCCGTTCCTTCTTTAGCGCAATCGCGATCAAGGAAGTAGAGGCGGCCATGATGAGAACCAATGCCAATGGCCATTTCTCTAGCGAATTTTGGGTCATGAGTAACAACGGAGGCCACAAGAGAACCCTCGCCCCTTTGAGCGAGTTCAATGGCGTGGTCATTATCTTTATAAGGAATAATGGTGGAGACAGGACCAAAGGCCTCAATACAGTGGGGCTCACTAGCATTGGCATCTTTTGCTAAGAGGAGAGTGGGTGCCATGAAACAACCCTTTTCCTTATCGCCACCAACTAGATCAAAACTGTCATTTTGATAGAGGACCTCACAAGACTTCTTAAGCTCTTCAATCTTACTTTGAACTTCTTTGACTTGATCGCGCGAGGCGAGTGAGCCCATGCGCACACTTTCTTCACGGGGATCCCCCATGACAACTTTTTGCAGGCGTGCCGTTAGGGCATCTCTTACCGCCTCAACGCGCGACTCCGGTACAAGGATACGGCGAATGGCGGTACATTTTTGACCGGCCTTAACTGTCATCTCTTTAGAGACTTCCTTAATAAAGAGCTTAAATTCTTCACTATCGGGATCGGCCTTAGGGCATAGGATGGAAGAGTTCAGACTATCAGCTTCCATATTGAAGGGAACAGAACGCTCTATTAAACGGGGGTTGGCCTTTAGCATTTGACCAGTAGAGGCGCTTCCTGTGAAAGTGACCACATCTTGCGAGTCCACGAAGTTTAAGAGTTCACGGGCCGAGCCACAAATAAGTTGCAAAGAGCCTTGGGGTAAAATTCCTGAGGCGATGATCTCTTTAACCACGGCTTCTGTAAGATAAGAGGTGGCCGTTGCCGGCTTAACAACGGCAGGGACACCGGCCAAAAGATTGACGGCAATTTTTTCAAGCATGCCCCAAACAGGAAAGTTAAAGGCATTGATATGAACAGCGACACCTTTTTTAGAGGTGTAGATATGATGGCCAATGAAGGTGCCATTCTTTGATAGGATTTCGGCCTTGCCATCAACATAGATGACATCATCGGGCATCTCTCTTCTGCCTTTGGAGGCCATGGCAAAGAGGTTACCAATGCCACCTTCAATATCAATCCATGAATCTATTTTGGTGGCGCCTGTCTGATAAGAGATTTCGTAGAAGGCCTTCTTCTTTTCCATGAGGTGAAGGGCCAACGCCTTAAGGGTACGGCCTCTTTCATGGAAGGTCATTTTTTGAAGGGCAGCCGCTCCAGTAGTGCGACCATAATTGAGAATCTCTTCAAAGTTTAGGCCGTCACTGGTGGCCGTCGCGACCACTTTGCCATAGACCGCATCGTAAAGCTCAACACCATCGCCTTTACCTTCTTGCCAACTTCCCAAACAGTAATTCATCAACTTCATAATCTTCCCTCTTTATAGGTACGTGGTACTTTTCCAGAAACCGCGTCATAAACTTCTAGTTTTTGTCTTTAAAATCCTCAGCATTGTATGGCCTAGGAATTAGACAGTCTAATGACATCAAGGGATACTGGGGACATGGCCAAACGCAAAAAAACGCCTTCTCATCAAGTTGAGCTAGAAGAAGGCTACTACCTGACCAATTTTCAGAAACTTCTCGTCTTTGTGAGAGAGGTTTATGGTGACCTTTTGCAAAAAGAGGAGAAGGCCTTCCTTAAAAATTTTGATGGACTTGATCGTAATGCCCAGCTTCTTTATGTGCGCCTAATCCTCAGAAGCAAGGTCTTTTTTAGAGAGGGCAAGCTCAATTACCCTGAAATTAAAATTCCAGAAGCGGTGAAGAGCTTGGAAAAGGCGAAGCTTCTTGAAGTGAATCCCGCGATCGAGTTTCCCGATATTGCTGATCCTTTTACTGTCTCAGAGCTCAAAGATTTCTTTAAGGAAGCCTTAGAACTCAAAGCACCGACGGGTTCACGGGCCAAGCTTCTTAGTGAAATAGAATCGTATGAAGAAGAGTTTAGTGAATGGGTCTTTGAAAGAGATCGTCTTCTTTGGCCCTTGTATGGGGAAAGTGTTGAAAAGTTTCAACTTCTTTTCTTTGGTTCTCTTGGTGGCCCAGGTGCTCAAGGGGATATGGCGCAATTTATTCTTGAAGACCTTGGGGTCATGAAGTTTGAAAAAATTGTGATTGATAAGAAGACTCGCTACTTTGAAAGTCGCGCTCATCTTGATGGTCATTACCAATGGATTTATTGGCATGCCTATTTGTGGGAAGCCTGTGCTGAAAAAGATTTACAGGCGGCCGAGAAGTTTATGGCAGAAATTGAGAAAATAAAAATGCCTGCTTCTCCTCTTAAAAGGCGCTTGTCTCGTTCTCGCAATATGATGGCCAAACTCTATGAAAGCTCGGGGGATAGTGAAGTCGCTTTAAAGCTTTATCAGAAATCAACCCTTGAACCAGCAAGAGAAAGACAGGCCCGTCTCTACGATAAGCTCGATCAAGCGGATAAAGCACTAGCGCTTTGTCAGGAAATTTGTGAAGAACCCGCTTCAGAGAGCGAAAGATACTTTGGTGAATTCTTCAGCGAAAAGATGAAAAGAAAGCTTGGCCTGGATTACAAAAAGAAGAAGAAGCTGCCCACACCCGAAGAAGTCGTTTTGCCTCTTAAGTGGTCAAAGGAAAGTCGGGTGGAAAAACAGGTTCTCGATCACCTTAAAGAAGTTGAAGGTCTTAAAGGTTTCTACAGTGAAAATGATTACTGGAATATGTTGGCCGCTCTTCTTTTTTGGAAGGAGTATTGGGCCAGTGGACCAGGTATTTTCTACCATCCCTTTGAACAGGCTCCACGAGACTTCTATGGTGGTGGCTTTTATCAGCGGCAAAGAAAGGCCATTGAAAAAAAGGTCGACTATTGGCTCAATCACCCTAAGTGGGAAGATGAATTGAGCGAGCTTTACAAGGAAAAAGAATTAACGGCCTGTCGCCTTACCAACTGGAAAAGAGCCGATGTTAAAAATCTTATTAAGATTTTAAAGATTGTTCCCAAAGACCACATCTTAAATATTACCCAGCAAATTCTTAAAGACCCACGTCAGTATCGAAGTGGCCTTCCTGATCTCTTCCTCTATAAGAAAAAGGGCGACTATATTTTAGGCGAAGTCAAATCTCCTAATGATGCCATTCAAACATCACAAAAACGCTGGATTGATAAATTCAGCGCTTGGAATCTTCCCTTTGTCATCTACCGGGTGCCTTCTTAGAAGTTAATTAATGTTGTGGTTTTTTAGGAGAGCTCAGGATGAAATCAAAGAGGGCGTTGATTTCCTCCCTTTGAAGAGTCGTGATTTCCTCGTGGTCTGAGCAGTTGGCCAAAAAACTTTCAAGAAGCTCTTTGGCCTTGACTTTGATCTTGTGATTGCCACCTTCTGAAACGGATTCAACGAGGCGCCACTTCAGTTCATCGACGAGATTATAGTAAGTCCTATAGGAGCGGTCTCTATCTAGCTCTTGCTCAATTACTGTGACTAAGTCCCACCAGTCATTTTTACGATATCGCCTTGTCATTTTGGGAAGGGCTCCTTCTTCAATCCATCTTTTAATGAACGCCACTTCTTCTGGTGTAAGAGGCTCTTTGGGGGGCATGGCCCCGCGGGCGACTTCAGTGTAAACGCCTGATTGGTCAGGGTCACCTTTGGTGACGATAGGTTGAAAGTAATCACTGTAACCAAAGACTTTTTCATATTCGCTGAGGTCTACACCAAGCTTGGCGCGATCCTTTCTATGACACCTGATGCACTTGTCCTTAAAAATATATTCAGTCACTTTTTCAAAAGTTGCCGGTTCATTCTCAAGGCTAAATTCGTCGACCACCTGAACTTCAACCTCTTTAAACTTGTAAAGAAGAGGACCTTTAGCTCCGGGAATACAGCCCGTGAGCAAAAGAATTGCGCCAAAGCTCAAAGAAATAATAGGTGATAGGAACCCATCTAACATAAGCCCATACATAGCAAACTTGAATTTTTATGACTTTCTCCTTGGTAAAAAAGAAAGGTCATTGAGAAAGTGATTCGATTAAACCAAAGTAAAAACAATGAGTTAGGGAGTGTCTGAAAAGTAACATCACTGTAATTACTATCACTTTACCCTTTTGGGAGTGCTGCTTAAGGTAGGGTGACCCATGATGAAGAAAACCCTATCCTCCCTCTTTCTTATGGGAAGTCTTGTTATTGGTCTGCCTTTGAGTGCTCAAGATGTTGAAGTTCTCGCAAATGGCCGCACTGTGAAGCGTATTTATTTTCGCGATGGAGTGTCGATTTCTAAAGAATACTTTTATCAAGATGGGGTGATTACAGATACCAAGGTCTATAGTCTAAGTGGAAAGAACACGGCTTGGCTCAAGTGGCAAAAACTTGAAGATGGTCACTGGTTACGAGAAAAGATTGATCCAGAAAATGGTAAGTTAGAATCACGGGAAGAGTTGCGCCTCAACGAGGGAGTCTCTCCAGAGGATGCCAGTATCAATAATTCCTTTACAACAAAAGAGTGGGTATTCTCAGACAAACCTCAAAAGAAACCAACAGTCGTCGATATTTTCACGACTAATGAGAAACTTCCTAACTCCAAGGTTATTTTGAAGTTAGGGGAAACGGACTTAAATCATATCGATAGTCATATTCAATATTTTTACCAACAAGACGCCGATACACCACATGCTTTTGTGGAAGAAAAGGATGGTGAGGTTATTGGTGAGTTTAAACTCTATGAACCTTTTGAACCTGAAAGAGTGTGGCAAGAATCTAATTTAAGAGAAGAGGAAATCGAGAAGCGGCGTGCGAACCTCAATAGAGAGGATAAGTTCTTAGTCGCGATTATTGATAGTGGTTTTGATTACAATCATATCGATTTGGCCCACCACTGGTATATGAATCCCAAAGACCCTATGGATGGCATTGATAATGATGGCAATGGGTGGGTTGATGATTTTCTCGGCTGGGAAAGGGAGAAAGGTGTTGGTCTTCCAACGGAAAGTTCAACCCGACTTCACCGCAGTTGGCGACCGATGTCTCATGGTACACATGTGGCCCATATCGCTGTTCGTGACCTTTGGGGAGTTGGCCTCATTGGTTTTGCTGGTGATTACACCAAATATGAATACCTCAGGCAAATAAGTAAATTCCTTAAAGATCATCAAGTCAAAGTTGTAAATATGAGCTTGGGGCTTCCGGCCGATATTAGAAACTTGATGGGCCTAAGAGATGCTAAGTATGTTCTTGGTGAGATGGTGAGAGATAACCCTCAAACTCTCTTTGTTGTGGCCGCTGGAAATAGTGTGCCGGGAGTGAGCATTGATGAAAGAGGTAATTTTCAATACCCCGCCAATATTGAAGGGGATAATATTATTACTGTTGGCTCCATCAATAGTGATCGTATTGACTGGAATATCGTTGATGACTATATCCTGGCCGACTTTTCAAACTTTGGAGAGCGTTATGTCGATATTCTCGCTCCGGGTGAAGAAGTTGTAGCGGCCTCTTTGGGAGGGGGGATGATCGCTCACTCTGGTACTTCTATGGCGACGCCTTATATGGTGAATGAAGTGATTCGCTTGTGGCATAAGTTTCCGGAGCTTAATGCAGCTCAAGTCAAAGAGATCTTCATGCAAAGTGCTTATGAACTCCCAAGTCAGCCTTTAGTAAAGACCAGAGGGCTTGTTGATAGAGAGGCGGCCCTTCGTCTCGCGAAGAAGATGAGAATGGAAAAACGCTGGCAGACGGCCCAAGATTTTCCTCTTGAGGAAAATGGTCCCAATTGTTGGAACTCGGCCCTCTTTTTAAGTGGACTCGTCGATGAGATCCGCTCTGTCACCTATAACGAATTTAGAGATGCGATAGAATCTAAGAGGTGTACGGAAGTCGAGACTCCACAGCTTGGGGATATTGTGGCCCTGAGAAGAACGGATGCTGAGGGCAACCCTCTCAAATATGCAATGCATTCGGAGATCCATGCCTACACCTTTAAAGATCAAGAAATGGGGCTAACGAAGAATGGCTTTTCAAAAAAGGCACCTTATATTGAGCAATCTCATAATCAGATCTTTCATTTCTATAAGAATGTGAATCGCAAGGACTGTAGAATTCAAGACGTTCCTAAAGACTATTGCCACCTAACAACCTTTTATTACCGCTGTCTTTAGTTAGTCTTGAGTCTGTTTTTCAAAAACAGCCAGATAGAAGGGGCCATGACCACTTCGGTCCGGAAGAAGGATAGTTCCGTAGGCGGTTTCTTCAGCTCTAGGGATTTGTGGTTTGATGACTTTACATTCCTCATCAAATTTCTTTACCAGCTTTTCCACGACACCGTCATTTTCAAGAGGAGAGAGGGAACAGGTGGAATAAACGAGGCGACCACCATATTTCAAAACTAGCCAAGCTGAGGCCAGCATCGTCCACTGGTTTTTGGCCAAGCGTTTGGTACGGCCGATTCGCCATTCCTTTAAAAGATGAGGTGACTCCAGGAGGTGGCGTTCTGAGCTACAGGGAGCATCTAATAAGACTTTATCGTAGGCTTCTTTCTCATAGAGACACCAGCCACCGGCATCAAAGCCTGTCACTCGTATACAACTGTCGTAGACTTCGCTTGGCAGGTAATCTCTAAGCACTCGTTGTAAACGAAAACGCCTATTTTCTGATTTATCGTTGGCCGTAAGAGAGCCTTTGCCTTCTAGAGCATAGGCAAGAATGAGGCTCTTTCCACCAGGAGCGGCACAAAGGTCGAGGACCTTCTCTCCCGGGGCTACATGAAGTTGATGAGGGGCGATGGCGGAGGCGCCATCGAGAAAGTAGAAGGGAAGAGGTCTTTCATCTTTGTGAGAGTCGAGTTCCTCTCCATGACTTTCATAGAGGTAAGGAAGCTCTAAGAAGTTTCTTTCCTGTGGCATGTCCCCATGAACATAGGGGTTGTAAAGAACAAGGTGATTTTTGGGGCTGAGGAGGGCCTCTTTTAAAGATGGCCAGCGCTCTTTATAAGTTTCACTATAGAATTCTTCAAAGGCCTGATGTCCGTCTTTTTTCTTGGCCATAAGAAATTCCTAAGCGGTGGGAAGATACTTTTCCATGAAGCGTTTAAGGATTTCTTGCTCAATATTACCCTTACGAGAAGCAGGAGAGGGCACACGTATGATCATCTCAATCTCTTTTGAGGTTGAAAACTTATAAGTAATCCTAGGTGTTGCCTTTGGGACCTCAAGACCTTCTTTCTTGGCCAGTTGGTCCATGCTCTTTTGCGCCTTTTCAATAAAATCAGCACAGGATTCATTGGCCGCCGCCATCATACATTCCTCAGCTTTTTTCCAGTCTTCCTCGCGAGAAAGAGTGACTTTAAAAACGTGAAGGACATACTTGTTGAGAAAGGACTCATTAATGACTTGGTCAGTGAGAAAGAGGGAGTTGGGGATAATGATAGAACGACCCGTGAATTGATGGGTGAAGTTTTCAGGGCCAATCTCTAGAACCTTGGTGATCATAAGGTTGGCATCAATAACATCACCCCTAATGCCATCTACTTCAATACGATCACCCACTTTAAACATATTATTAAAAGAGCGCAGCAGGCCACCATGGACACAGAGGATGAGCTCCTTTCCGGAAATGATCATGGCACCTGTGATGGCCACAATAGAGAGGGCAAAGGTTTGCAGCTCAGTTGCCCAAATAATCACAAGACCAAAGAAGATGGTAAAGGAAGACCAATTTCTAATGTTGACATACCACTTTCTCTTGTCTTCGCTTCTCCACTCACTCTTTCTTACTTTTTTTATGAGAAGAGAGCGTAGACCGAGAACTAAGATCACCAAGGTTATGGTGCTAATCAGGTGGCTGTAACCGCTTTGAGAAAGGAAATCTAATACTTTTTGCATAGGCTCATCTTAACGCTGATTGTGATTTAAGTCTTTTGAAAAGCGAGGATATTATTATTAGCAGGCATGGTGAGTATTTTTTTCTCATCTAGGCCATGGGATTGAAGCTTTTCCCTTACCTTTTCATAGGGACGAATACCCATCCTTGGGTCTCTTCCCTTAAGAGATTGATCAAAGAGGGCATTACTATCACTGGTAAAGTTACCCTCAAAAGTGAAGGGGCCATAGAGAAGAAGAACTCCTCCTGAGTCGAGGAGACTGGCCATTTTCCCTAGGGTGAGCAGGCCTTCATGCCAGCTCATGATATGAAGGGTGTTAGCACTAAAGATGAGGTCATAGCTTTCTAGCGGCAGGTTATGTTCTATTTCGTCCTTCTCTTGATTGCCATAGAAGAGGAAGGGACCTTCAAGATTACTTGGTTTTTCTATAGTGTTCATCCGCAGATTAAGGATGGGATGGTAACTTTCTTGATCAGCAGCATGATAGGTTAAGTGGGGAAATAAGGGCGCAAAGTGATAGGCGTGTTGACCGGTACCGAAACCCACCTCTAAAAAACTTTTCATGTCCTCGGTTACCCATTCTTTTAGGGCAGCGGCAATAACTTCTTTATTTCTGTCACATGCGGGTGAATGGGGAAGTTCCATAAATTAATTCTTTAAGCTTACTTGTTCGACAACAGCGTAAGGATGCTTTTCCTTTTCTGAGTCGTAAAGAATAATTTCATCGGCCGTAAAGGTGACTTCTTGTTTCATCTTGCCATTTTCAGCAAGGCGGCTGAGGTTTTTAGGTGAGCGTAAGCGAGCGAGAGTAATATGGGGGACAAAGGGCTTAGGGTCGTAAGAAATTTCCAGATCATCGAGTTGACGTCTGATCTTATGGGCCAACTCCTCAATTTGAGAGCGACCTTTTTCACAGCCCATCCACAGAACTCGACCTTCTTCTAGTGAGGGAAAAGCACCAAAGTGACGCACGCCAACTTTAAAAGGTTCACCCCACTGAAAGACCTCCATTAGGCTGCGTAGCTTTTCTACTTTTTCCTCTTCAAGGGAGCCAATAAAGGCCAAGGTGATATGCCAGTTATTCTGAGGCACCAGTTTTTCGTCTTTATAACGACTTAGTCCTGGCCAGCTCTGAACTTTGAGCTTCTTCTTCACTTCTTGAGGCAGGGGAATTCCAATAAAGTAGCGGCCCATTCCTTTCTTTCCTTTGACCTGTGGGTTGCTGGATTCTCGGGGGCAAGAGAGTCACTTTAAATTGTAACATAATTTCGCCTTATGACACGGGGCAAATGTCTTGAAAATCACTTGCTAGCCCCCTATATTACCGTTTTCCAAATTTAAACGAGTAGTGACACAAAAAGGAGAAGTCATGGAAGTTGTTAAGCAAACAAAAGAATTCACCATCGTTAAGAAGAGAAACGGCCGTTACGGCGTTAAAGATGCCAAAGGGAAGTGGATCAACAAAGACGAAAAAGTAAAAGTTCTTCTTGGTGAAGGTCTTATCAAGGCCGCTATGCCTAAGAAGGAAGAGCCTGTTCAAGAAGAAGCTGCTGAAGAAACTGCAGCAGAAGAGACAACAGAAGAAGCCACTGAAGAAGCTGGCGAATAAGCCTATAGGGCCGACGTTCATGCGTCGGCCTTTTTTTTGAGAAAATCCTATGAAGTACATCCTCTTATTTCTGGCCTTAGGCCTCTTTCCCTATAAGGCCCTCGCTCTTACCTTTGAGGTTCAAGATCCTTGTTCTGGTCAGGTGGTGCGCCAGAAAACCTATGATGATTATCAAGGCAATGTGGGCGATCTTACCCTTTCTGAGCTTGAATCCTGGGGCATTGACTTCATTGGCAGTGAACTTGGTATTCACACCATGCTAGGAACCCCTGTGGGCGATGAGGCCCTAGAGATTATTAATCGCCTTGAGATGCGCTCCTATGGTTGGTGCTATCAAGTTGATGGATTTATCCCGGAAGTTCTTCCTCCCTACTTTGCGCTCAATAACACCCATAAGAAAGTTGTGTGGTTCTTCGGCTTTGCTCATTACAAAGCAGGAGAATGGGTCAGCCAATGCGAGAGGGTGAGTGACACGCAACCCCCCTTCATCTGTAAAAAATAATCTGATTCAAGATAAGCAGCAATCTTCGTTGTCAGAGCTCACTTTACTATCGGTCACATACAGTCGTATGCTCCCTCAGTTAAAGTGATCCCTTCCTAGAATCTTACTACTTCTCTTGAATCAGAGAACTTAGTTTTCAAGATAAGCAGCAATCTTCTTTAGTGGGATTGTTCAGGGTTGAGTATAAGTAGGTTTGACTTATCCTTTTGAAAGCTTAGGCCTTTGTGGTCTTCACCCACTTCTTCAATGCTCACGATCTGATGAATAGAGAGATGAAGACTCTTAGTCTTTGAGAACTTCTGTTGCAGCTGATCTTGTTTGGGGTCAATGATGGGACCTTGTTTTTCAAAAATAAACTTTCTTAAGCAAATGAAACCAAGACCTAAGGTGGAGTCTGAAATCTCTTCAACTTTCAACGTGATATTCTTATCGGCCTTAGGGTCAGATAAGATTTCAGGGTTTCTGTAAGTCACGACAAAATGAGTTTTCTCTTTCACGCTTTCTTCACTCCTTTTTGCGAAAGTTTTGCAAGTTTATCCAGTCAGAATCATGCGTCAAGAGCCTAGGGAAGGCGTAGGATCAAAATTTCTTTGGCAAATGCATCTAGTCAATATTGTTGGTTTTGCTGCGGCGCTCTTTGGCCTAAGTAAGAACTCGCGCGCAAATGTGTCAACTCTCTGTCAATTCGAAAGAGCAAACCTTGTTCTTTGGGGGGGGCATATTAATTTAAGTAGTAAGAAATGATTGGCAGTTGGGCCGATCATAATTAGAGGTGGCACCGTGAGTTTCGCTCTCCCTTTTTCTTTATTGGTCTTTGTTTTTTTCACCGGCCTTATTCTTTTAGAAAAGGTCTCTTTAACCAACTCCCACCTTGAATTTCTCCCTCTACGCGCGCATGGTGCCACAAATTTTCAAACAATCTCCCCCTCTTCTTTCCTGCAACGAGAGGGGGGAGCATTTAGACACGGGCCTTCACTGGCCTTCAACCCAGCGAATGTTGGAATGAGGATAAGTCAGAGAAGGCCAACTTTTAAAACTCCCAACGCTTAAGACTTTTAAAGAGTCTCAAGCGGTTCGTTTCTCTCCTCCTAGTGCATACCTGAAAAGGAGGTCGGTTTGGTAAAGCAGACCGATCTCCTCTAAGGCCTTAGATTTGAGGAAATCTCAGAGTAAAACTTTCATCAAGCACTTGAATTTCTCCCCCTGCAAACTCTAAAGCGGCTTTGGGGGAGACAATAATTTTTCTTAGAGCACTTAAAGGTGGCTTAAAGAGGTCCCGTCTTTCTTTCACATATTCCTTGAAAGGCGAGGGGGGCCAAAGAATCGCCTGAAGCTGGTTAAGATGATGAATGCGATAGGGATAGTGGGTTTCTAAAGTGTCTTTTTGAATACCGTAAGTCCACTTTTCAACAGAGGCCAGCCATTTGAAGTTATCTTCCCTGACGAGAAATTGCGCATAGGAGTCCTCCCTAAAGAGAGAAAAGATAAACCACAACTCCCAAACCTTAAGTCCTGAGAGAGAAAAGCCTCCACTGTCCATTGATGCCTTTGTCGCCTTTTCCTTTAAGGCTTCCTCGCGCTCAATTTGTGCCTGACTATTTTCAAGCTGATAAATTCTTAGGAAAGGATCATGGCGATCACCATGAAGTTCTTCTTTTTTTAAGAGATGAAGATGAGGCAAGCGATCTTCTAAGTAGGGGATAAGATCACCATGGGATTCAATGACATAGAGTAGTGGCGTACTCTTTAAGGACATCACCTTAAGCTTTTCTATGACATGGTCGAGAGTCTCGCCAACAGGAAGATAGATAAGAAAAGATTCATATGAGGAAAGGTCACAGCTTCTTAAGTCTTGATTAAAGAAGTTCTTCTCGTCTTTTAAGTTAAGGTCACGATAGCACTTCTTAGCCCCTTCTATTCTTTCGTGAGCGAACTCATAGGCTGCACTGATAAAAGGAGAGTCAAGATAATCAAAGAGGATTTTAGAGCGGCAATTTCCTGCGCCCAAATCAGCAAAGGAAGTCAGTCCTCTTTCTCTTAGGTCATTGTGAATAATGAGCAGGTCGCGATAATCGGTGTAAAGAGCTTGTGCTCCGGTGAGGCCATCTCCATAAGCTTCCTCCTCATCAAGTGAAACTTCGAGGCATGAGGGTAAACCAAAGCGCCGATCAATTTCTTGAGCTGGGAGGTTTTGAATTTCTGTAAGAGTTGGTCTTAGTAGTGCCAAGGAAAGCTGCTATAGTCCTGATCACGCTTTTCCAAAAAGGCATCACGCCCTTCCTTGGCCTCATCGGTGCCGTAAGCCAGGCGAGTGGCCTCTCCTGCAAAGAGTTGTTGGCCTACTAGGCCGTCATCAGTGAGGTTGAAACCATACTTAAGCATGCGCATGGCCGTCGGACTTTTGCTATTAATGAGTGCTCCCCACTCGAGGGCCACCTTTTCAAGCTCTTGATGAGGAACGACTTTATTGATCATGCCCATCTCAAATGCTTCCTGAGCAGTATAGTTAAGACCTAGGAAGAAAATTTCTCGGGCGCGTTTTTGACCACACATTTTGGCGAGGTAGGCCGAACCATAACCAGAGTCAAAGCTTGCGACATCGGGGTCCGTTTGTTTAAAAATCGCGTGTTCCTCAGATGCTATTGTCATGTCACAAACCACATGGAGGGAGTGACCGCCACCAACGGCCCAGCCTGGGACCACGGCAATCACAACTTTGGGCATAAAGCGGATAAGTCTTTGCACTTCAAGAATATGAAGACGGCCAAGTTTTGCTGGATCAATTTTACCTTGATCAGCACCTTCATATTTATAACCATCTTTACCGCGGATACGTTGATCGCCGCCACTACAAAAGGCCCAGCCACCATCTTTGGGTGAGGGACCATTACCTGTGAGAAGGACGCAGCCGACATCGCTGGTGGTGCGAGCATGTTCAAGGGCACGGTAAAGCTCATCTACCGTATGAGGACGAAAAGCATTTCTGACTTCAGGTCGATTAAAAGCAATGCGAACAGTCCCTTGGTTCTTGGCACGATGATAAGTAATATCTGTGAAATCAAAACCGGGAACTATATCCCACTGGGTTTCATCAAAAATAGGAGAGATACTTTCGGCCATAGTCTTGTCCTCAGGTTTGGGGCGCCTCTTTTGTGAAGGAGGCCACCGTGGCATGGTCTTTTACAATGCCATACCAATCTTGCGTATTCATAATAAAAGAGCAAGTGAGAACACCTGCATTAAAAGCGATTTCATCGTTGTCGAGCACTGACTGATCAATAAAGTAATCAAGATCT
>JAUIBX010000292.1 GCA_030427595.1 Bacteriovoracia bacterium
TGGATGCCCGGTGTGACCCAGAATATAAGAGGGATGAGCTATAGTCCCGGACGAGAAGTCTACTTAGATCAGTCCCATTCTGATAAGTCTCATCCTCTTCCTAAGCTTAAGGAAGTAAAACTTTACGACTTTTCTAGCCCCTTCTATCGCAACAAATTGAAAAATGTTTCTTACTTTGGACCTCTTAAGGGCAGTCCGCTAGGTCTTTATGGTCAGCTTCTTGAACTGAAAGAAATTTCCAAATACCAGTAGAGTTTGCTCTCAAGGCCTAGTGCTCTTAAAATGAAGGGAGTGAAGCTTTGGAGTAGCATGACCGTAAAAAAAGCTCTTCTTAAAATTTTCAAAGGAAACCGAGGCCAGACGAGTGTGGAGTATATCCTACTATTGGCCGCTGTTGCTGCTATCCTTTTTTCAATTCTTACTGGGCTTAGGGATAGAATCCTTCCACGGGTGACACCTTGTCCTCCTGATGATCTCTCCTTAGGTTGTTCCTTATCTCGAATAGTCAGTGCTATGGGCACGACTGATCCCACTTTTCGCTATTTTAGAATTAGAAAATAGTATGTAAATTCAGGTGTTTAAGTGCTCTCTATTGTAATATCTACATAAATAGTGCGAGAGGCTTTAACTTCCTCATGATTTTGCTATAACACAGTGGATTATAGCTTATTGCGTTAATACCATTTCTCTCGTTGGAGGGGTGGTTTTGAGGAGACTTAAAATGAAAATGACACTGAATCAGGAACTAAGAATCTTGGCCGCCATGGCCCTCTTGGCAGCTACTCCGTCAGTTTTGGCCCAAGGGGATGATCTCCTTTCAGAAACTGAAGACATTTTAAACTCTCAGCAAATTGATATTGATGGGACCTTTAGAAAGGAATCAGCTGCTGATCGTATCGAGAAGATGAGAAAGCGTCTTGAAAATCAAAATGAGCAAATGGTTCAAAAGAAAATTGAAAACATCCGTATCAAGCAAGAGCAGGAGCTAGCTGGTAAGCTTCAAAAAGCTTTTAGAGGCAACATGGAAGCTATGGATAATATGGATAGCGTTCAAACTTACCAGGCCGCCCCTCAAAGAGTCGTGGCACCTGCTCCTGTTGTGGAAGAGAAAGAAGAATATAAGAATAAAATTATCCCATATGCTGGTATTCGTCAGTTTAACGGTGATGGCGTAGATTCATACGAGTCAGAAATCAATGCTGGTCTCTCTATGGAGAATATGATCACTGAAAGATTTAGTATCGGTCTTGGTCTGAACTATACAAAAATGGATATTGCTGAAAGAGGATACTTCAACAGCTGGAACTCTTTTGGCTTTAATAATGTTGATACAATCAATTACAGCAATATCAACCTTAACCTCAATGGTAAGTTCTTCTTTACTGTTGAATCTAAGATTCGTCCTTATGCTGGGCTTGGCCTAGGGTACAACAGAACGACTCTTAAATATGAGCAAGAAGAAGCTCAAACTGGAACTTTTGGTGGAAGCTTTAATACTTTCAACGCTGAAGAGTCATCGGTTTCTGGTTCAAATGTAACTGGCTCTGCGATGGTTGGTGCTGAGGTTTCTTTTACTGATATGCTAGGCCTTAACCTTGAGTTTAACTACACAAGAGCTATTACTTCTGCTTTTGACCAAGGTCGTTCAAGCAACTTTGGTTATGGTACTTTCGGCGAGCTTGCTGAAAACCGTCTCGAAGGAATTGGTGACAGCTTAGAGGAAAGTGACATTGCTTCATTGACCGTTGGTTTTGTTATCAAGTTCTAATTTTTGCACAACATAAAATCATTTAAAGAGGCCTCCCTAGTGGAGGCCTTTTTTATTGCTCCTAGTAAAACCTGATTGCTTTTGTTTGGTTCTCAAAAAAAGATTGTTATCTGGCCTTTAAAAGCACGCATGTTCTTTGAAAAGGCTAGGCCTTAGATTATCATGGAGTGAGTTTATTTTGACTTAAGTATTTAAAGAAAGAAGCGCAAAGGAGTGCACCTATGAACAGTCGTCCCGTCTACATTGTAGGGGCAAAGAGAACGCCTCAGGCCAAGTCTGGCACTGATATGAAGGACGTTGCAGCACCTTACCTTGGGGCCTATCTCATCCGCCATCTCGTTGATCAGGCCAACATTACCAATACTGATGTCGATGAAGTTATCATCGGTAATGTGGGCAACCCGCCAAAGTATCCCAATATTGGTAGAGTGATTGCTCTTGAGGCCGGCCTTCACAAGAGAACCAGTGGCTACACTGTTCATCGTAACTGTGCTTCTGGTTTAGAAGCCGTTAGTCAGGGCTTTCTTAAAATTGCTTCTGGTCGTAGCGAAATTATTGCTGTCGGTGGTGTTGAAAATATGAGTCAAATGCCGCTGATTTATTCAGATGAGATGACTGAGCTCTTCATTAATGTAATGAAGGCCAAGTCTGTTGGAGATAAGCTTAAAGCGCTTTCTCAATTTAGACCGCCTTACTTGTCACCAATCGTCGCCATTGAGCAAGGATTAACAGATCCCTTTTGTGGCCTCAATATGGGTCAGACGGCTGAACTTCTCTCAAGAGAATTCGGTATCACGCGTGAGCAGCAAGACGAATTTGCTGTGCGCTCTCACAAGTTGGCCTTAAAGGCCAAGGAAGAGGGCAAGTGGGATGATGAAATTTTACCTCTCATTATTGGTGGAAAACTTAATAAACTCCTTTCCCATGATATTGGTCCTAGAGAAGGCTCTTCAGTTGAAAAGCTGGCCAAGCTTAAGCCTTACTTTGATCGTAAGTCAGGAACAGTTACGGTAGGGAATGCTTGTCCTATTACCGATGGTGGCTCGGCCCTTCTCCTCGTCTCAGAGGAAGCCCTAAAGAAGCATGATCTCGAACCTATGGCGAGAATTGTGGACTATCACTTTCATGGGTTGGAGCCTGAGCGTATGGGCATGGGACCACTTCTCGCTATGGATGGTCTCTTTAGGCGTACGGACATGGACCTCGATCAGATGGATCTCGTTGAAATTAACGAGGCCTTTGCAGCACAAATTCTTGCGGTGAAAAAAGCCTTTGTCGACAAAGAGGCAGCTGCTCGCTTTGGCGTGGATAAAGTTTGGGGAGAGATCCCTGATGAAAAGTTTAACGTCAATGGTGGTGCCATTGCTATGGGCCACCCTGTCGGTTCAACGGGAAGTCGTCTTGTGGTTACCTTAACTCATGAGCTTGCGCGCAGAAAGGCCAAATACGGTATTGCAAGTTTATGTATTGGTGGCGGCCAAGGTGGGGCCATTATCGTTGAAAATCTTAAAAATTAGAGTGAGGAGTCTGTCGTGAGTACAACGTCAAATCCATTAAATACCCAAAAAATAAGTTACGAAATCAAAGATAAGATTGCTTATATTGGTTTTGGTTACAATAACGAAAAGTCGATGACTGTTCT
>JAUIBX010000059.1 GCA_030427595.1 Bacteriovoracia bacterium
ATGGACCACGCAGGTATTGCGACCCAAAATGTTGTTGAGCGCATGGTCTACGAGCAGGAAAAGAAGACTCGTCATGACTTCACCCGTGAAGAATTTGTAGAAAAAATCTGGCAGTGGAAAGAGGAATATGGTGGGATTATCGCCACTCAACAGCGCTCAATGGGCGCAAGTCCTGACTGGGACTACTCTATTTTCACAATGGATGAGATCCCCCATAAGGCAGTCAATAAAGTCTTCGTAGATCTTTATAATGAGGGTCTCATTTACCAGCATGACTATATTATCAACTGGGACCCCGTCCTTCAGTCGGCGATCTCTGACGCTGAGGTTGAGCACAAAGAAGTCAATGGCAACTTTTATCACCTTCTGTATGAGGTAAAAGATAGCGACGAAAAGCTCGAGATTGCTACGACGAGACCAGAAACCTTACTTGGTGACACCGCTGTTTGTGTGCACCCTGAAGATGAGCGCTTTCAACACCTTATTGGAAAAACTGCCATTGTTCCCCTGTGTAATAGAGAAGTTCCTATTATTGCTGATGACTATGTCGACATGGAAAAAGGAACGGGTTGCCTCAAAGTTACACCAGGACATGATTTTAATGACTTTGAAATTGGCCAGCGCCATGATCTTCCCATCATCACAATTATTAATAAAGACGGCACACTTAACGACTACGGACTTGAATGGAAAGGCCAAACATCCCTTGAGGCGAGAAAATCATTTGTTAAGAAGCTTCAAGAACTTGGTATCTGTATCGATGTTAAACCCCATCGTCATCAAGTCGGACATGGTGATCGCTCAAAATCAATCATTGAGCCACTCGTTTCAAAACAATGGTTTTTAAATGTCCAAGAAATGGCAAAAAGATCTTGTGCGGCCATCGACAATGAGGAGTCTGTCTTCTATCCCAGACAATGGGAAAATACCTTCTTTGCTTGGATGAGAGAGCCTAAAAACTGGTGTATTTCTCGTCAGCTTTGGTGGGGTCATCAAATTCCTGTTTTCTATTGCCAAGACTGCGACCATCAATATGCAAGTGAAGAAGAATCTAAGACTTGTCCCAAGTGTTCTTCAACAAATGTCAAACAAGACCCTGATGTGCTCGACACTTGGTTTAGCTCTGCTTTATGGCCTATGAGTACTCTCGGTTGGCCAGATGAGAAGGCAATGGAAGAGAGAAAGTTTAATACCTTCTTTCCGACGTCAGTACTCGTTACAGGTCATGACATCATCTTCTTTTGGGTAGCCCGAATGATGATGATGTCCTTGAAGTTTACTAACCAAGCGCCTTTTGAAAAAATCTATATTCATGCCATCGTCCGTGACAAAATGGGTCGCAAAATGAGTAAATCTCTCGGTAATGGGATTGATCCTCTTGAAACAGTTGATCAGTATGGCGCTGATGCTTTTCGTTTTACTCTTGCAGCGGGTTCTGGTTACAACAGAGGCATCAATCTAGATCCAGATCGGATTGGTGGCTACCGTAACTTCATTAATAAAATTTGGAATGCCTTCCGCTTTATTTCACCTTATCTCACTCATGCTCAAAATGAGATCCCAAAGCCTGAGACTCTCGATCCCCATGAAAAATGGATTCTTAGTGAACTCAATAGTGTCGTCAAAGTGATGAATGAGTCTATGGAAGAGTTTCGCTATGACGATTCTTGCGCGGCCATTTATAGCTTTGTCTATGACAAGCTTTGCTCTTGGTTTATCGAGCTTTCCAAAACAACTTTTAATGGCGAAGACCAAGAGGCGATTGTCAGAAGAGCAAGTGTTCTCAAGTACACCTTCAGAAAAGTTGTTGCTCTCCTTCATCCAATAACACCTTATATTACAGAAGAACTTTGGGAACATTTGAAAAATCCTGATGAAGACCTCCTTATCATCCAAGACTACCCAGAATTTGATGAGTCACTAGTCTTTACAAAAGAACAGGAGGATATGAACCGCTTTGTCGATGTGATCACAACGATTAGGAACTTAAGAGCAAGCGTAAATATCAAGCCAAAAGAAGAAATTAAGGCCATTCTAAAAAGTGATATTAATGAGGCGAGAGACTACTTTAAGGAAAATGAGGCGAACTTCCTAAAACTTGCCCGAGTTAAAGAGCTTGTCATTGGGCCTAAAGACAATGAGGTCCCAAAAAAGGCCCTCATGGGTGCAACCACTCATACCGAAGTTTTTGTGCCTCTTGAGGGTGTTATCGATATAGACGAACAAGTTCAGCGTCTTAAGAAAGATCTTAAGAAGACAGAGAAGGAACTTGAAAAGTATGCAAAGAAACTCAATAATCAAAAGTTTCTCGATAAAGCTCCTGATGAAGTGAAACAAGAAGTTCAGTACAACTTTGACCAACTTTCAGAAAAGGTAAAAAGTCTTCAGTCGAATATTGAGAAATTTCAAGATTAATACCAGAAGTTTTCCTGAACTTATCCTGAAGTTATAAAGAGTAATAATCAAGGATGGTGTCAATGGCACCATCCAAACTTAACTCTTCTCTTCCTTCCTTACTCGCAAGAGTAACTTTATCTTCGGTATGCCATAAGAGAGTGTTTGGGCTGAATTTAAAGAGGTTTAAATTGAGTTCATCCTCTTTTGAGATAAAGAAAGATTCCACGCCATAATAACTTGCAAGACTGGCCTGCCAAGCACTATTGGTTACAAGACCTCGACACCTCAAAATATAATGATGTAAAAGTTCTTCACTTACCTCGCTGGCATCGACCACACCTTCATGCTCATTCTTTAGCTCGCAAAAAGCCTCTGAATTGATACCTTCTAACCTTTTTTCCCAAAGAATAATCCTCACATCTTTTATGGAAGCCAAAAACCGCGAGAAAAGGGAGAAAAGCTCCACTTGCTCTTGGAAACCTTCTATTGAAACAAAGAGAAAAGGACCAGCTCCTTCCTCTTTAAAAAAGTTCTCAGGAGCTGAAATTTCATTTTTTTGAAAAATCGGTTCATCGAGGTTCTTTCCTAGAGATGAGGCCTTCCAAAGATGGTAATAGGACTCTTCTTTCTTCAAGCTTCCAGGCTTTAAAACAGATTCTGTAAAGAAGACATCATTAACTAAGGATTTCCACCCTAGCCTATTTTTAGCCTTTAGTGCTTTAGTAAATTGTAAGACTCCCACTTCATTTCGAAAGCATAGTGAATGAGTAATATTAAAAAGATCATGTGTCTTTGCTGCGAGCTTTATACTTGAAACAGGACCGAAGTCTTTTTCGTCAACTTTGTGAAATTTAATGGCGTACGGCCAAGAATCTAATTGAAAATTAATATCCTCGCTGTGGACAATATTAATCTCACAACCATCATGATTTTGAAAAATAGACTCAACGAGTGGCATTAACAAAAAAAGGTTTTTCTCACCCTTTTCTGGAATAATAACAAACTTATCCATTAACGAGTCCATGAGTCTCGCTCTTACGAACGTGAAGAACTGTGAAGTAAACGACTCCAAAGGGAAGAGCAAAGAGATTAACCACCGGGATGGTTATGAGCACCAGAAAAGCTCCCCCCATAATTCCATAACTAAAAAAGCCTGTTCTGAGATCTGTTAAGCACTCACCGAACTTGAGATCCTTTCTTGACCAGGAATAATCGAGAAAGCCAACGGCCATAAGTAAAGCGGATATCAGGACACTAACCGGAGCGAGGATGGCCATAAAGCTCAGAGCGAAAGCCAGTATATTTAAGACGAGAATAAAAATAATCTTCTTTAACTCATTAACTAAAGTGTGCGCCAATCGTTTCATCAAACGAGAAAATGATTGGCTCACCTCTTCAGGAGCCTGTCCTCTAATAACTCTCTCCACTCTGTTAGAAATAATGTCATTAAAGGGAGAGGCCAAGCCGGAGACAACCAAGACAAAGGTCCAACTCAAGAGGAAGTAAAATCCTATAGTCAGAATTCCTGCCAAAAGCCAAAAGAAGAACTGACTCCAACCACCACTACTAACATATTGTTCGATTTGAGCCTTTCCCATGTTGAGAAGGTCTGTAAAAAACCAAGAGCCTAGCCAGGTATAAAGTACGGCTCCAATAATAATTGGAACCATCGAGAAGAGAACGATCCACTTATCTTTGCGGTAAACACTTAGCGATTCACTCACAGCAGAAACTATATTCATGCTAACTCTCCAGCTTTTTTAAATGCGGGCCCCACTTGTCGGGATCAGAAAAGCGAAATTCTATAAGTTGAGAAAAGTTCTCCAAGGTCGGCTCATCAGGAACCTCCCTTACCAACTTTTTAAATCGCTTCCACGACAAAAACTTATTCATTATATCAGACTCAACATGGCGCTTCTCGCACTGCAAAATCTTTTCCTTGGCCTTATTTAGCATTCCCTTTGCCCCTGCCAAATTACCGTCCCTATGATGATAAAGCGCTGTAGCAACCTGGATCACCACCCAGTAAACATAGCGAGCGTCATCACCCATATCGGCAAGCCAGTGGTCTTCTAATTCCTCATGACATTCCCAAAATTTACCTTGATTAAAGAGCCTAACGCCCTCCATCATCTTCTGCAAATGTTCAACGGAAAACTGACCGTTGTCACCAGACATGATGCTCCTTTTTCGCTAATATTCACCAATAAAGTTTACCTTAATAGCCCATTTTGGCCAAAAGCTGAAAAGCTCGATGAGATGGGTCTATTGAGTATTTAAGGGGGACGTATGACCAAGAAAACTGCTGGTAATCCACAAGCGATTTCCCAGACTTTGGTGCCCGAATATATTCGGAATTTAAAAGTTTACCAGGCCGGTAAACCCATCGACGAATTAACAAGAGAAAAGGGCCTCACCAGAGTTTCTAAACTTGCTTCAAATGAAAACCCCCTCGGGCCTTCACCCTATGCCATTAGAGAAATGACCAATGCCCTATGGGATATCCACCGTTACCCAGACATGCATGCCTACGCTTTGAAGACGCAACTTTCTGAGCTTTACAACCTTAAGCCAGAAAATATTGCGCTTGGAAATGGTAGCGAAGGAATCATGGCCTATATAGCGAGAGCTTTTCTTAGTCCAGGCAGTGAGGTTCTCACTTCTGAAAATACCTTTATCGGCTTCTATATTTTAGCCAGAAGTGTTGGCGCCCAACTCAATCTCGTTCCTCTGACAAAGGATTACCGCTATGATGTTGAGGCGTTGGCAAAGTCGATCAATGAAAAAACAAAGATCATCTACATTGCTAACCCCAATAATCCAACAGGTACCTATATAACAAAAGAAGAGTTTGATCACTTGATGGAATATGTCCCTGACCATGTTCTTGTGCTCTTAGATGAAGCCTACTTTGAGTATGCTGAAGAATACCCCGATTATCCGAACTCCATGGACTACCGCTATGACAATGTTATCACCTTACGGACATTTTCTAAGGCGTATGGCCTCTCTGGAATTCGCGTAGGTTATGGCTTTGGACACGAAGACCTCATCACCAACCTTAATAAGGTCAAGCTTCCCTTTGAGCCCAATTTGATCGCCCAAAGAGGTGCTGTAGGTGCCCTTAAAGATCGTCCTCACCTTGAAAGAACCATTCAAACAAATACTAAGCTTCTTAAAGAGTGCGAGAACTTTTTAAAAGCGAAAGACTTTGAGCCTATTAAATCCATTACTAACTTTATCACCATTAAAACTGGCAGTGAGGAAGCAAGTAATCACCTCTTTCAGGCATTACTTGATGAAGGTGTTATCATTCGACCACTCAAAGCAAATGAAATGGCCAATTTCGTTAGAATTTCAATAGGCACCGAAGAAGAGATGGATCATTTCTACGAGGCGATGGAAAAAGTTCTGCCAACCTTTAATGATAAATTCGCGCGAGTTTCTCTATGAAAATTTGTAGTTTTAGTTATCAAAACCCTTTTATTACTCAAAAACGTCTTGGGATTATCACCCCAGAAAATACACTCATTGATGCAAATCTTTGCTGGCAGCTCGATTATCAGAGGGAAGGCTTTGCAAATTATCAAGAGCGTTCTAACTACCGCATGCCATCTAGCCTCAATACGCTTTTACGCCTCAATGACAACCCAATGGAAGCCCTTGAAGAGGCCTATGGTCTTTTTCTCTTCTTTCAAAAGGTTGGCATTAATGAGCTAGCGGATGGCACTCCTATTTCCTTTGACCTCAATAATGAAACCAATATTCGCTTTCATTCTCCTTTAGACAAAATTGAAACTTATCGTGACTTCTACGCTCACGAAAAGCATGTCAAAAAGGGCTTTGATAAGAGAAAGGAGCCTGTGCCTGAGGCTTGGTACGAGATCCCAGCTTACTATAAAGGAGCGACAGAGGGGTTTATCGGTCCTGAAGAGGAAATACTCTGGCCCTCCTATACCAATGTTTTGGACTTTGAACTTGAGATGGCCATTGTTATTGGCAAAGACGGCATGAATATAAAAGAAGAAGACGCTCTCGATCATGTCTTTGGCTACACCATTCTCAATGACATCAGCGCTCGAGATATTCAAAAGAAAGAAATGTCTATCCGCCTTGGACCTGCAAAAGGAAAAGACTTTTGCTCTGTGCTTGGTCCCGTTATTGTAACGGCCGATGAATTTGAAGGTGAGCCAGACCTCCTTATGACGGCAACTGTAAATGGTGAGGAGTGGTCTCGCGGCCAATCTGGCGATTCTCACTATTCTTGGGCACAGATGATTGCCCATGCCTCAAGAGAAGAATTCATTGTTGCTGGCGACCTGATGGGCTCAGGAACTGTTGGTACGGGCTGTGGACTTGAACTTGATCGCTGGATTCAAAGTGGAGATGAAATAGACCTCTACATTGAACAAATTGGTCATTTAAAAAATAAAGTCGGTAAGAAAAGACAATAAGAGGACATTATGGAAAGTTTTAAAGCAAGTGGTGTTTATACCAAACAGGCCCACGTTAAAATCCCAGATGGGCTATATGAAGAAGAGCATGGAAGGAAAGGCTTCTTTGGTCGTGTAAGTCAGCTCTACCATGAAAATCCTCCCGTAAATTGGAAAAATATTGAAGGTGACCTAAAGCCTCGCTGCCTACCTCCAGTATATGGTGAGCAACTTGAGATGAATCGTTTTGTGACGATACTAGAAAATAAAGATTGTATTATTTCTGTCGCTCATTATGACAAAGACTTTGATTACTTTTTCAGAAATGCTGATCATGATGAACTCTACTTTATTCATGAAGGCAACGGACGCTTAGAAACCGTCTATGGTCACCTCGATTTTAAAAAGGGTGACTATATCAATATTCCACGTGGTACGACCTATAAATACTATATTAAAGAAAAGACCAAGTTTCTTTTAACAGAATCAACTTCTGAGTTTGAAGAACCAAGCCGTGGCATTCTAGGCCCTAATGCTCTCTATGATCAGACGGCCATTAAAACACCTGAGGCGGCGCTAGGCTCTGAACAAGATAAAGAAGAATACACTCTTCTTATTAAGCGATTAGGAAAGCTTACAAAAGTGACCTACCCCTTTAACCCACTTGATTGTAAAGGCTGGAAAGGCTCAGTTTATCCTAAACTCCTTTCCATTTATGACTACTGCCCAGTGATGAGCCACAAGTACCATATCCCGCCATCGGGACATACTACCTTCTTGGCACAGAACTTTGTTGTGTGTTCATTCGTGGCAAGGCCTCTTGAAGATACAAAAGAAGGTGTTTTAAAAGTTCCCTTTTACCATAGCAATATTGATTATGATGAAGTGCTCTTTTACCATCAAGGAGACTTCTTTAGCCGCGATAATATCGATGCCGGTGCACTTACCTTTCACCCTCAAGGTATCCACCATGGGCCACACCCTAATGCTTTTGAGAAGGCCAATGATAAGACTCATACCGATGAGTTTGCCGTGATGATTGATACCCGTTACCCTCTTGAACCTACTTCTTGGTTTAAAGAAAACGAAAATAAAGCCTATTGGAAAAGTTGGATGGTTTAATGAAAAGTTTTGATACGAGTGGTGATTTTAAAGACAATTATAAATTTCTTATTGGTAGCATTCTTCCTCGCCCTATTGCAGTGGTTTCTACTCTCAATGAAGATGGTACGAATAACGTAGCTCCTTTTTCTTTCTTTACGGGAGTTTCCGCCAAACCAATGATTGTGGCCTTTTGTCCTCTTATCAGATCTTCTACTGGCGAAATCAAAGATACTCCCCGCAATATTTTTAGAGAAAAGGAATTCGTAATCAATTTTGTTTCTCAACCCATTGTCGACAAAGTTAACCAGACCTCAGCTGAGCTTGCCTATGGAGAAGATGAATTTCTACATGCCGGACTCACACCACTAGACTCCGAGAAAGTTAAGGCAAGAAGAATAAAAGAAAGCCCTATTCATTTTGAATGTCTCTACCGTGATCACCTCTCTTATGGTGATGAGCCAGGCTGTGGTCAAATCATTACGGGAGAAGTTATCAAAGTTCATATTGCTGAAGAACTTCTTGATAGCGGGCGCATTGATACTGACAAGTTTCAGCCTGTCGGAAGAGGTGCCGGTAATGACTGGATTCTCTCAGACCATCGCATTCAACTTGATCGCCTTATGAAGGCCCAGATACAAAAATGATTTATCTTATTATCGCCTTTATTTTAAGTGGCTGTAGTACTTTAAAAGATGAAGAATGTCAGAATAGAGACTGGCAAATGCAAGGCCTTCTTGACGGACAAAAAGGCTATTCTAAGGCAATGTATAGTACTTATTTAAAAGTCTGTGAGCAAAATGAAACTAAGGTTACACGAGATTCCTATATGAAAGGATATCGTAATGGAACTGACCGCTATTGTACTTTTAATAAAGGTATCCTGGTTGGGGAATCTGGTCGAACCTACCCTGATGCTTGTCCAGCTGATGATTACCCTAAATTCTCTCAAGGCTATAAAAAAGGCAAAAAAAAGGCCCTCAAATAGAGGGCCTCTTCTTTTCTATCTTATAACGGATTAAGCTTCTTTTACTGTTACGACTTCGTAAACTTTTTCAAAAGTCTTCTCTTCGCGAATAGCAAACATAAGGTTGTTTTTCATACGCTCATCTTTAGAGTAAAAGCCCTTGATCTGATCTAACTCAAGACCTGAAGTTTTTGCGACCTCTTCAAGCTTAGCATTGAAATCTTCTTCATTGGCCTCAACATTATGCTCTTTTGCGATGGCGTCAAGGATAAGGCCTGAACGCACTTGAAATTGAGCTTTTTCAGTAAGATCACCTTTCCACTTTTCAAAGTATTCTGCCATCATTTGCTCATTGAATCCCTGTTGCTGAAGAGTTCTCTTAACGTCTTCTTTCAGGTGATCTTCTTGTTGAGCGACTAGGGCCTGAGGAATATCAAAAGAGTTTTCCTCAACAAGCTTTTCAAGAATATCTTGATTTAGTTTTTGCTTAGCCGCGCGATCTTTTTGATCAAGCATATTTGCTTTATTTTTTTCCATGAAGTCATCCACTGATTCAAAACCAAATTCCTTGGCAAGCTCATCAGTAAACTCTGGGAAGTTCTTTTCTTTGATTTCAAGGAGTTCAACTTCGAACTTCACTTTCTCATTTTGGAGGTCAGCAGCCTGATAATCTTCGGGGAAAGTAACCTCAAGAGTTTTAGTCTCACCTTTTTTCATTCCTACCATTTGCTCTTCAAATCCAGGAATAAATTGGCCAGAACCGATCTCAAGAAGGAACTCTTCTCCTTTCATGTTTTCCGGCTTTTCGCCATTGGCACGCTCACCTTGGAAGTTCATGACGGCGAACATTCCTTTATCAAGAGAGACAGACTCATCTTTCACTTCAGTCATCTCAGCTTTTGAGCTCAGGTAGTTCTTCTTCATTTCTTCAACATCAGAGTCTGCAACTTCTACTTTATCTTTAGTAAAGGATAGGCCTGACATATCCTTAAGCTTCACTTCAGGAAAAATCTCAACAACAGCATCAAAGCTGACGGACTTACCTGGCTCATACTTCATATTTTCAAAGCTTGGGTAGCCAACAACTCTTAAGTCTTCTTTTGTAATGGCCTCATACATTTGATTTTGAATAAAGCTATTAAGGGCGTCATTCTCAACTTGAGGACGGTACATCTTTTCAACAACAGAAAGAGGAGCTTTCCCTTTTCTAAAGCCTTTTAGGCTTACAGTTTTTTGCTTTTTAATTAATTCATTTTTGATTTCGGTCGTAAGATCGAGAGTTTCGAAATTAAAAACGAGTTTCTTGGTACATCCATTAACTTCTTCAACTTGATAAGACATCAGCTAACCTCTTTAGTGACTGCGGTGCAATAAGACTTTAAATTTATTGGGAAATTATCGACCTTGAAACCGTTTGTCAATTAACGGAGGCGTAGTGTTTATCGTATTCCACGTGCTTGAGATAAAGACCTTGAGGGGCCGCAACAGCTCCAAGTTTTTTGGCCGTTTCGCCTTTGAAGGATTGCAAGATTTGTTCGCGACCCACCTTGTCATTCGCGGCCGCTATCACTGTCCCTACAATCAGCCTGACCATCTGCTTCAAAAACCCATTACCAGTCACCGATAAGGTGATGACCCTACCCAGCGATTCCTTTTGGTATATCGGGTCAAATTTAGAAATCTGTAAACTTACCTCATAAATCTCTCTCACCGTGGTTTTAACTTCTGTCCCCTTGGTCGAGTAATTGATGAAATCATGGCGACCTTTAAAAAGCCCTAAGGCCTCAAGGGCCTTATCCCAATCAACGGGGCGACTCAGATGGGTCATGAGGTTCCTATGCTGTGGAGGAAGAACTTCTCCTTCGTAGAAAATATATTGATAAGTTTTCCACTTTGCATCGCGAACGGGATGAAAGTCATTAGAGCAACCAACACAATCAAGAACCCTTATCTCCAAAGGCAGGTGAGAGTTAAGGGCCCGCTTAAGTGCGCTGGGCTCTATCTCAAGCCCAATCGTACATTTAACGATCTGAGCTAGAGCGTGAACACCACTGTCCGTTCTACCCGAGCCAAGAGTCGAAATATCATCATTTTTTGAGATTTTTTTGAGGGCCTTATTGATCTCACCTTGGATAGTACGCTGGTTCTCTTTTTGGATTTGCCACCCTTCAAAATGAGTACCATCGTAGCTAACAGTTAATTTGTAACTAAAAGTATTCAAAGGTAAAGCCTGCTCCAAAGCTCGCTCCCGTTATAGAAAGCTGGTCTTGAAAGTTTTCGTAGCTTTGAAATCTTGCCTCAAGATTAAAAAACATATTAGTCACATCACTAATACTAAACATATTAAACGCCCGTGAACTTGAAAGAGCACTGAGGCTGATCTGAAGCTTAGCATTGCCAAAATAGCCATAACTAATTTGCCTGCGATACTTATCGCCATCTTCACGGTCGAGGTCACTTCTTGACTGCCAAAGGCCCATTAAAGAGGGGCCAGCGGCCACACTCAAACGAAAGAGTCTTCCTGTCACCAGATCAAACCCCAAGCGAAGATCAACGGGGATGCTGTAAAGTTTGAACTCAGCATTACTTTGATCACTTGTAGAAGAAGAAAAAATACCTTGGCCAAGGGAGTAACCAAGTCCGAAACCAAATCCCATAAAGGTGTTTAATGTTCCCCTTCTAAAATACTCATCAAAATTTAAAAGGATCGCTCCTCCTCTCTGGGCTCCAGGAGCATCCACAAAGGACTCTTGAAAAACACCGCGATTATCACTGATGTCATAGTTGTCCATAATATAAGACATCGAAAAAGAGCTTTCGGCTTTATTATAAATTTGCTCGTATATTTTCTCATTTTTGAAAGATATTAACTCTTGGCTATCTTCGTAGGTGTAGGGAACCTCATTACCAGTGGAGAGAATTTTCTCTTTTTCACTAAGCTCCAACTTAGGTTCTTTCGTCTTTCCAGGTACAGCAAATTGCGGCTCATCCTTTGCATTCTTATCTTGCTTAAGCTCTTCGCGACGGTCTCCCATAACGAAGTTAACGTCGTTACCACCCTTTTCTCTCTTAAAGCTTTCCTGAATTGCTGAGTCTTCTTGCAATTGATCAGGTAGAGCAATGCCAAAGTCTTCTCCATAGGAAGAAAGAGAAGTTATAGAAAAGAGGGTGAGACTAAGAGTCAGATTCTTCAGACCACTCAAACGCATCTCCAAATTCCTTCATTTTAGCGACGTAATAAACTAAAGAGATCAGCACATAACTCGCCATTCCAAGCGCAAACATAATACGGTAGTAAATAACAGTGAGAGCAGCACCAACAAAGAAAAAGAAAAGAATTGTTCTCTTATGCTTTCTCACAAAGTCACTATTTTTAAATGAATAGAAGGGAATGGTTGTAATCATTAAGAGACCGTAGAGAGCCGTATAAATCATCGTATAGACACTATAGCCGTCAATTATGGGGAATCTATCAGCAAGTAAAATTAAACCAATAATGGCCAAAGCCGCTCCTGGACTAGGGAGTCCTTGAAAAAAGTCAGAGCGTACCTTTGAAAGGTTGGCATTAAAGCGGGCCAATCTAAGAGCAGCACAAAGAAGGTAGAAAAAAGAAATAACGGCGCCTAAGCGGCCATAGTCGTAAAGGTATTTATTATAAATAAGAAAACCTGGTGCAACCCCAAAGGAAACCGCGTCACTTAATGAATCGAACTGCTCACCAAAAGAGGAGGAAGTTCCTGTAAGGCGTGCCACTCGCCCATCAACGGAGTCAAAGATCGCCCCAAGAATTAAAATCATTGCCGCTTCATAGTGCATACCTCTTGAGGCAAGAACCATACTGGCAAAACCACAGGCCATATTAAGACCTGTGAAAATATTAGGAAGAAAAAATGCAAACCGTTTAGCAGGACTCATGCCTCCACCTTTTTCACTTCTTTTATTCTTGCAACAATTGATTGACCTGCAATTAAGTCCAATCCCTCTTTAACTAGTATCTCATAATTTGAAGGCAAATATAAAACGATCGTGCCTCCAAGTCCGAAAAAGCCCATATTCACCTGAGCTCTCCCTTTATCCCCGGGGATAACTCTCACCTGAGGCCAAAACCCCAAGATGCACTTGTAAAAATCGAGGCCAACAGAAATAGACTCAACGCTACGCAGCCCGAGAGAAAGGCTCGGCTTTCTCTCATCCTTTGGTCCAAATACACCCTTAGGGAGGTAGCGAAAGTGACCCCTATGACCCTCATAAATCAGATCAATAACTTCTGCTTTGAAAGGGAAGTAGATCCCATGTTCTCGCCACCAAGAAGAAACAATCACAATCTCTGTCAGGTTTTCACCAAAACGGTGGTGACTTTGATTCTCATTTATTTGAAAAATTTTGCCATTTACAGGAGAAAAGAAAATACCATCCTTGAGAGTGGCGTCTTCTTGAAAGGCCGGAGCAATTCGTCTCGAAAAAAAGAGAAGAATTAGAAAAGCAATTAGGACAATGAGAAAAAGCCAGTAGAGCCCTGATACCCATGCAAATAACAGTAAGATAGTAAAAATTGAATAATAGAACGAGTTTAGAAAAAATCTCATGTCACCACTATACCATTAACATTTCGTGAAATCTCCGTAAGACACAATATTTAACGGCCTTTTGGCATATTGAATTCTTTCTCTTCAGGTCTGTAGTAATAAGGTGGTAAATGCTTAGCTCTTTTTAAAACTCTAGAGAATATGTCAACTGAATGAGGTTTAAAGAGGTCATACATCCGCGAGAGGTTTACCTCTAAAACTTCACCATCTAAGTGATAGGAGTGATCTGAAGAATGATCCATTTCCTTAAATGTCTCCTCCTTAATCAGAGAGAACTTCTCTTCGCCTCCTTTGTATTGATAATGAAAAACTTCACCTTTAAAAGCTTCTGAAAAAAAGTCGTACTCTTCTATCTGACAAAAGGCTGGAACTTCAAAGTTATAGAAACTATAGACCGGCATTCCCTCCATTTCCAAAACTTGGGAAATTCCTTCGGCAACACGAATTCCGGTATAGGAGCCAGGACCATTGGCAAGAAAGATACCTTTGAGATCATCTACTTTAATACCCTTTTCACTGAGCGCACTATAGATGATTGAATGAAGAACATGTGAGCCCTTTTTATTTTGAACGAGCTCATGATGGGCCCAAGTCAGGTCCTCATTAAGAAGACCTACTTGGATATAAAAAGAAGAATCAAGAAAGAGATACATGGAGACTACTTAAAAGAAGCGAGAAAAGTCGTTAAAGATAGCTCCAACCATTAGCATCAGTAAAATCGAAAGACCAACTTGTTGAGCAATTTCCATTTTCCTGCGAGATACGGGTCCGCCATTAAGAATCTCAAGAAAGATGAACATAATATGGCCACCATCAAGAACAGGTATAGGAAATAGGTTGATCACCCCTAAATTGACTGAGATCAGTGCCATGAGTTGAAAGAAATATGACAAACTGGTGTTAAAAGAGTCAGATGCCACCTTACCTATCGCAAGGGGTCCACCGATTGTTTTAAAACTTACCTCCGCAGTAATAAGCTTCTTAAAGCCACCAATCGTTTTAACAACCGTGTCCCAAGTGCGAGAAAATGCCATCAAAGCAGCTGCAAAAAATCCTTTTGATTTTGTTTCAATAAAATTCAAGGGTTGAAAAATGCCCCCACTATAAACACCAATGAGCTTAACGGCTTCCCCATTTTGGTTCATGATCTCTGGAGCAACATCAAATGACTTCATTTCTCCGTCACGCCACACAGAGATGGAAACCTTGTCTGCCTTTGTTTTTTGGAGGTTTCCTCTAAGGTCTTCGAAACTGAAGACTTCCTTTCCTTGAAGAGCAGTAATCACATCCCCAGACTTTAGGCCTGCAGCATCAGCAGGAGATTTCATATTGATGCTCTTAACTCTCAAGTCAACTGTCTTTAGGCCATTGTCACTTAGTCCAACATCAAGGTTATTATAGGCTTTTAATCCGAGTGTCCTCTCCTTCTCATAATCAACTTTGAAGGGATCCTCAGCATTCTTTTCATCGACTTTTACGGGATAAACATAGAGAGGTTGTTCCTTATCCCAAGTTTGCCTAAGCTGATCGTAGGACATGTTCCAATTAACCTCTCCTGACTTCGTAGCAAGAGCAAAGGTCTGTCCTTGATTATTGACGACGATGGGTTGTCTTAAGGTTGGAGGATATTTGGCAAACTCTTCAAAGAAGTTCTCACCCGTTAAATTTAAAGTTAGGGTGATGTCCTTATCCATTCTTTGGACAACCATCGTCTTAATCAGGTCCTCTCCTTCCAGGAGAATATCGGTAGGGTTGTAGACGTCTTTATTATTTACTTTCTTGATGACATCTCCACTTCTCATACCGAGGTCATAGAAAGTACTTGTTTGCGGAATAACACCAATCTTAAGTTCAGGTAATCTTTCACCCATAATAAGTAGAGAGGTAAAAATCACATAGGCCATAATGAAGTTGGCCAACGGTCCGCCCATAACAATCCAAAAGCGGGCCCACTTACTTTGGTAAGTGAAAGATTGAGGTCTTTCTTCTACGGGGATCGCCTCCTTATTAAGAGGGTCATCACCAAACATTTTGACGTAACCGCCAAGAGGAATCAGGGATACTGCATATTCCGTATCCCCTTTTTTAAATTTCAATAGCTTTGGCCCAAAACCAATACTGAAGGTCTCTACTCTTACGCCAAAGAGGCGAGCAAAGAGAAAGTGCCCCAACTCATGGAAGAAGACGAGGGGACCAAGAAAGAGAATGAAGATTCCAAATTTTTCAATAAACATAGAGCTGGCTTTATCTTACGTAATAATACTTAAGAACCACCGCGAAAAAGGGCGCGGAGTACAATAGACTGTCTATTCTATCATAAACTCCACCATGACCAGGAATCAAAGCTGAACTATCTTTTATCTTAAATTGTCTCTTAATTTTTGACTGGATGAGGTCGCCAAGTTGCGACAAAACTCCCAATAAGCAGAAAAGACCAAACAATAACAATTTAGCCTCTTCAAAAATGAGCATCCAAGCCAAAATTCCCAAAAATCCAGAAGTGAACATGCCACCAACGAGGCCTTCTACGGTCTTTTTTGGACTCACTTTTTCCCACAGCTTGTGTTTGCCAAAGTTCTTTCCAAAAAACCAAGCCCCAGTATCCATACCAAAATTCACCACCATCAGAACGGCCAAAAGAAGACGCCACTTATCGTAATGAAGGGTATTGGTTAGAGCGATCATAGGCAGGGCAAGAAAAGGCCCGGCCACGAAGGGCATCTTTTGAGAAATATCCTCAAGAGTTTTTGATTCTATTGGGAGGTAAAAGAGATAGAGAAGAAGGAGTACGTTAAGAGCAATACCAACATTAACCACAGCAAAATGCATATCTGGGGTGAAGTCGAGAAAGTTAAAATAAACATAGGGGCCGATAAAGAGTGCCTGAGAAATAAAATAATAGAGGGAGAAACGATTCTTTCTAAAGAAATTGCAAAAGATTTCGTCTACAGCAAGAACTCCAAAGAAAAGCACAAAGCCCATCGTAGGTTTCTTACCAAAGTAAATACAAGTGATCACAGCGAGCACGAGAACGACAGCTGAGATTATCCTTTGGATGGTATTTGAAGACATTATTGTACCTGAGAGGGATTCTTTTCAATCAATTCTTTATTTACCTTAGCCATTCTATGACTTTCTGATAAAGAATCAACTGACTCAATTTGTCCGAACCGTCTTTCCCGACCGGCAACTTGATAAATGATCCCGCGAAACTCCTCTGGAGTAAAATCAGGCCATTTTGTAGAGGTGAAAAAAAGCTCAGCATAAGCGATTTGCCATAGGAGAAAATTTGATACTCTCTGATCTCCACCGGTTCTGATCAGAAGATCAACATCTCCAGTCTCTGGGCTAAATAGCGCTCGAGAAAGATCTGCTTCCGTGACCTGTACTTTGCCCTCGAGAAGAAGCCTATTTACAGCGGAGACAATCTCACTTCTTCCGCCATAACCGAAAGCAAAGTTGAGCTTAAGCCCTGTATTATCTTTTGAGATATTTTCTAAATCTAAAATAAGTTCTTTAGTCTTATCAGGCAGAGAAGAGATATCCCCTATCACTTTAAATTGAATATTATTTCTAATAATTCTTTCTTTCTCTTTAAAAAGAAACTTCTTAAGAAGATTGAAGAGAGTCATCACTTCTTTAGGCGGACGACTCCAGTTTTCTGTAGAAAAGGCATAGAGAGTTAAGGCTTTTAATCCTAGATCGTCTGCCTCCTCAACGATGTCACTAACAACAGAACTCCCACGTACATGGCCCCAAATACGAGGTCTCGTTCGACCTTGGGCCCAACGTCCATTTCCATCCATTATGATGGCGACATGTTTAATTTTGTTGTCCAGTACCTTCATAGTTCCTTAAACAGAGAGGATTTCTTTCTCTTTATTGCCCATGATTTCATCAACTTGAGCAACAAATTTATCCGTTACCTTTTGAATTTCATCTTGAAATTTTTTAGAGTCGTCTTCAG
>JAUIBX010000293.1 GCA_030427595.1 Bacteriovoracia bacterium
TTGACGAAAGTTGATGGCCCTTACTTCTGCATTCTCTTTTTTTACTGATTCGTCTGGAGCTCCAGATAACTCGTCTTGGGCAACTCCAGAGAGGGAGAAAATGGTCGTGAAAATTCCTATCAATAGGAGGTGAAAAATTCCTTTTTTCATAATTTACTCTTCCGTAAGTAAAGGACTATTCCTACTTTAATTATAACACTTTACTAAATATTTGCGAGGAATTCAGGGGTTCTTCTAGTTGCTAGAAACAGGAATGATGGTTTCGATATATTCGTCTTGGTTGTAAACATTGCGGATTTTTTCAACCAAAACTATGCCGCCCGGCACAATAGCTTTTACTTCAGCGTCATTTTCACCGATTTTCATTCCTTCGCGAATCATATAAGTCTCAGGACTCATAGTACCGTCAGTTGAACCAATTTTGGCCAAGGCCCTTCTTTTCTCTCCAAGGAAAATCCCAACGATACGAATTTGCTCCAATGGAAAGGTCTGAATCGAAGGTAAGTTACTGTATTTACCATCAGTGAGGTAACCCTGATATCTTTTTTTGCGACGCCCAAGTCTTTTACGTTTTTTCTTGAAAGGATCTCTGAGGTCCAAAGGGTTTTTGATTGTGGTTTCACCTTTATTAAATATTTCCTCAGACTTTTTTGGCTTCTTCTTAGATTGAGAATAAACATTAGGACTAACCAGAACACTGGTTAGAAAAATAAGAAATGGTAATTTATAAATGCGCTTGCTCATTTCTTTTTACCCTTTCGGCTTTTCTTACCTCTGCCCTTTCTCTTATTTGAGTTGGCAAAGTTTTTCTCGATATCGGAAATCCCTCGATCTTCCTTGTGATTTGGATTGTACCTATAAGCCTCTACGATAATTGTACCATTGGTGAGCTGAAAGCGCCCCCTCTGCTTCTCTTTTGACCTTTTAAACTCAACCTGCCTGACGTTCAAAAGCCTTTCACTTGCCCCAATCTTTTCAAATAAGATCAAAAATTGAAGGTAAGTCCCTGTGCCCTGCACTTTATATCTCTTGGTAAAATAGAACCCTTTATTCTCTTCAATTCCTGGAGAAAGAAAAATACTCTTAATATTAACTTCAGAGGCTATATTTCTAATAAGGTTTAGGTTTTCAGCATCTTTAATAGACTCCGGTAGTTTTTTCTGAAGTGTTTCTACCTCTTTTGCAACGAGCTCAATATTTTCTTTAGCCTCTTTTATATCTCTCTTATAGCCAGCAATCTGCTTCTTCTCTTTTCTTGCCCTATTAATTTGCCCTTGGATTTGAGGAATACTTGATTCAAGTTGGATCATCGCCTCTTCATGTTCCTGATAAATAGTCCATGCCTCGAAGCCACCATAGGCCAGAATTAGGATCCATATTTTTGAAACAAGTTTTTGCATGGTTTATTTACTACCTATAAAAGGGTCAAAGACCTTAACCTTACCCTCTATGGTAAAGTTCTCTTGTCTTAGGGTGACCCCCTTTTCTATAACTTCTTTAGTCTTAGAATCCTTAAGCTGAAGAGTCTTTCCAAAAAAAGCGCTGTCATTTGCCTTGGCGATAAAAATACCAATACTTTTATAGGACTCCGAGGCTCCCTTTATTGTGATGTCGTTTCTGTCATTAAAAATAAGCTCATCAAACCATAAGTCTTCGGGGGTTGAACGAGCAATATGTTCTAGAAGATAGCGCGGGTTTGTCTTAAGTTTGATAATCTTATCTACCTGCGCTGTTCTGGACTTCAACTTTTCAATTTGCTTATTAAAGGCCTGAAGCTGATCTTTAATTGTGCGATTCCCTCTAAGCTCACGTTTTAGTTTTGAAAGACGGTTTCTTAAGGCAACTACTTCTCCACTTTTCTCAGCTTGTATTCCCTTAAATTGTTCTCTTAGAAAATCCATGGGGTAAGTTGCAATAAGATAAGAAACGATGATGCTTTTCCACGGAAGCTTGGCAATATCAATCCCAAGCACCACTGGTGCTTTAAAGCCCTTCTTCTTCTCTAATAGGTTAATCTCAATCATTTCTTATGTTTTTCTCATTGCCAGACCTATCGCCTGGACACCCTGATAGGCAATTTGGTTTATTTCTGCTTCGCTAAAGTTCTTTTCTTTGTACCCAATGGCATCAAAAGGATTTAAGACCGACACGTCTACACCAAGGAGGGCCTCTAACCCTTCGAGTATTCCGGGAATGAGGGCACTACCACCTGTCACATAACAGTTTTGGAGGGATTCATCCGAGGTAGATGAAATATAAAAGTCGAATGCCTTTTTAACTTCAGAGAAGAAGGTCTCAACAATGTCATCTACAATTTCTAAAATCTCTTCAGGTAAGTTTCCATTTTCATCACCAGTAATTTTTAGGTCTTCAGCTTCGTAGTAGTTCACACCCATTTGACGCTGAATCTCTTCAGTGATCATGACTCCACCAACATTAATTTCTTTAGTGAAGACGATCATCCCGGCCTTGTAGATAATGAAATATGTTGTTTGGGCACCCATGTCTAAAATAAGATAACTTGGTTCAGGGTCATCAAGCTTATCGCCCATTACCTGCTCAAAGACATTCGTCACAGCAAGGATACCAAGGTCGACGATCTTTACTACACCTCCGGCCTCTTCAACGATTTCACGAAAGTTTAAAATGACATCTTTCTTTGCGGCGGCAACAATAACATCCACACCGCCACCTTCGTTTTCACCTACAAGGTGATAGTCAACTGTGGAATCCGCAATGTCGAAAGGAAGGTATTGTTCGGCTTCCCACAATACCTGGTCTTCAATTTCCTCGTCAGTACCACCGGCAAGTTGAAGTTTTCTAGCAACAGTGTTTGGACCAGAAATTCCAAGGCATGCCACCAATGGACTTAAGTCCAAACTATTAGCTGCCTCAACAACGGCTGCCGTTATATCTTCTGGCTTTTGAATTTCATCTTCAATGATGGCGCCTTCAGGTAAATTAACCTGAACGTACTTTGTTAAAGTGAAGTCTCCCTCTTTGCCATCTAGCTGGGCAATTTTTACCGCACTTAAACCAATGTCTACTCCTGCCAAATTCTTTCCAGACAAAAGCAGTGCCTGAAAAGCTTTTTTTAGGTCTTTTTTTACGTCCAAATGGAACCCTCGTGAGTCAAAGCGTCAATGTCAATTATAACTAGGCACTAGAAGTAATTTCAAGAAATTACTGCAGTTAACTAAGGTAATAACATCCGCATTAACTGATCGAAATAATCAGGGATAAAAATTTGAGTGGATGCAACAACGACAATGAATGGACCAAAAGGAATCGGATCTTTTCGGTCAACCACTTTAAAAAGAGTGAGGAGTCCGCCAACAAGTGCACCCAAGAAAGCACTTAAAAAAATATTATATGAAATTCCAACGGGACCGAGATAGAG
>JAUIBX010000294.1 GCA_030427595.1 Bacteriovoracia bacterium
TCTTTACCAAGAACGGACTCCTCTTCAGCGTGTGATAGGAAGGAAGCTACTCTTTCAGCGGAGGTAAAGGCCTGCTGAACCATATGAATTTCACGGGCCAATGTAGCAATAGGATTAAAGAATCGCTCACAGTAGCGCACAAAGGTTACAAAGAGGCCAATACTCATGGCCCCGCCAATGACTTTGGTACCACCAAACCAAACCAGACCAATAAGAGGTGCACTACAAAGGAAGGCCACAAGGGGACGCGTCCAAGCGTAGAGCTTATTGGCATCGAGATGGCTAGTACGGTAGTCCTCTACATAGCTGTCATACTGTTCTTTTGACCAGTGCTCAAGACCATAGATACGAATGACCTCCATACCATTGATAAATTCACTCAGCTTAGCGTTTAGGGCACTATTGGTGCGAGAGAGGTGACGGTTAACCTTTCTCACGTGGTTTCGAGTAAAGTAAACAAAGAGGATGGCCGGCATGACACTCACAACAAGTATGGCCCCCAACTTGAAATTGGTGACCAGCATGGCGAGCATGGCCATAGTTGCCATAAAAGCAGAGTTTATCACCCTGCCCATGCTTGAAGTAAAGAACTCTTCAATCCCTTCCACATCATGGGTGACTCTAGTGACCACCCGCCCTTGAGGCTGTCGATCATAAAAGCTAATCGGTAAATTTTGAAGGTGATTAAAAAGCGCCTCACGAATAGAGAGGATGGTGCGGCTACTGTAGTCACTCAGAAGCCTACGACCTTGCCACATGAGGGCCAGAAAACACAACTCCAAGACTAAAACACCAGCAGCGTACTTTAAAGAAGCGTCCATCGACTTAATCATTAATCCCTCTTCAACCAAAAGACCCATCAAACGGGCAGAGAGAAGAGAGGCCAATGAACTTATGAGCATCAGGACAAGACCAGTAATCAACCCTACCTTAAAGGGAGCAGCGTAATGAAGAAGAGTTTTAAAGGAAGCAAAGTCTGAAAGGCTAAACTTCTTAATCTGCTCATCGGATTGTTCATCCGCATGGAGAAAAGATTTCTTTTGAATTTTCTTTGGGCTAACTTTAGCTTGTTTTACACTCATTGACCCATCTCCAAAATATCGTGGCAGTACTTAAGGGTTGATTCTCGGTGGGCCACCCAAACTAAGGTCACTCCTTTAAGATTCCTGTCAAGATTCTTCAAAATCTTCTCTTCAGTGACCGTATCAACAGCACTCAGGCAATCATCAAAGAAATAGATTTGACACTGACGGGCCAGAGCACGAGCGAGAGTTAAACGCTGCTTTTGACCTCCACTGAGGTTGATCCCCCATTCACCAAGTGGGGTATCGAGCTGTGAAGGAAAAGCACGGACATCATCCGCAAGACAAGCAAGCTCTAGATAATGCCAAACCTCTTCATCAGTGAGGTTACGATTGAGGCGAATATTTTCTCTGATCGTATCCGCAAAGAGAAAAGGCTTTTGGGGTACATAGCCTACGAGGGTTCTTAGAAATTCATGGGAGTAGTCATTAAAGGTTTTGCCCATAAAGAGAACATCACCGCTGTGGTGGCGTTCAATCCCACTAAGAATTCTAACAAGAGTCGACTTGCCACTGCCAATGGGTCCAGTGATACCGAGACGGTGTCCCACAGGAATCTCTAATTCAATATCATTAAAGACATCTTCTTCACCGTCAAAGTAGCGAAAGTCGAGATCTTTGACCGTCAAAATAAGGCGCTCATCTTGGGTTTTCTCCCCCTGGTATTTGAGATGAGGGTCTTGTTCGTGCTCGGTAATCTCACTCAGCCTTTCAAGGGAGGTAAAAGACTTCTTCCATTCAGAAATAATAAAACCCAGTTCCGCTAAGGGGTCTTGCAAAAGAAAAATAAGCCCCTGCATGGCCACAAAATCCCCCACAGAGACCTGACCTTTAATCACAAAGGGAATACCTACAAAGAAGAGAACGGCATAACTGAGAATGGTCCCACTTCCCATGGTGGGGATATAACGAAGAGAGGTGTAGACTGCACTCAATCGCTTTTGACGATAGGCCTCGGCTTCTTTCATCATCTTCTTAAACCAAAACATCCCCGTTTGAGTCACTCGCTGCAGACGGATAGTAGAAACTACTTGTGAAGTGAGATCATTAAATTCCCCAAGGTTTTCTTGGGCCTCACGATAGCGAGTCATCTCAAGATGGGAAAGCTTGCGGACAAAGACTGGCAAAATGGATAATACCCCACAAGAGATAAGAGTGAGTGGGGCATGAATAGACAACATAGTTCCCAGAGTGAAGAGCCCAAGAAAGAGCATGTCGAAGATGGCCACCAAAGTGAAACCATAAATAAAACGACCGCGGGCAATGTCAGAAGTATTGGCGTTCATAAGAACACCCTTCGTGAATTTTCTCACCAAATCCACATGGCGAAAGAAGCGCACATTATCCCACACACTTGCCTTGAGTTCACTTGAAGCGATATGAGTTTGGCGGGCCATAGTGATGCGCCAACCGACTCGAGAAAAGAAAAGTAGGAAACGAGAACCAACTAAGAAAATAAAGAGCGCCAAGAAAGTGTTGTATTCAGTATCTTTGACAAAGAAGGCCGGAAGCTCATCTTTAGTAAAAAAATCAAGCACCCAACCCATGAGTCTAGTGACGAGGACTTGCAACATGGCGGTGGTCACCACAAAGAAGACTCCCAGTGAGTAGATAAACCAATGCTTTTTAATAAAGTTTCGCCAATGATCTTTTGCTGCAGCGAGAAAATCTTTTTGCAATTGGCTTGGTTCTGGGGCATTTTTAGGGAGGGAACTTTCTAGCGTCGACATGCGACAAGTCTAGAGACTTGATGGCCCTTTGAGAAGCCTCATCAGGTCAAAACTTTGTTAGAGTTCCTCTACAAGTCGTTCTTTAAATAGGGCGAGAAGATCTTGTTGGAGGGACTCCTGAAGGACCTCATCTTCTTTCAAAGGTTTAAAAATAAGGTCAAACTCTGAATCACTGAGAGAACAAACCTTTAGACCAATAAAATCTATTACCCCCACAAGACCCCTTTGCTCAATAACCTCACCTTTGTGAATCTTTAAGGCGAGCTCTTTCTCTGAACTTATTTTAATAACCACCTCGTGCTCAGGGGTTTCACCAAAGCGCCACGGCCACTGAGATAGGAGGTCTGCCTCACGCCTCACCTCTTCACTGAGGTCAATATCCTCAAGACTTTCTTTACGGATTTCAAAAGACTCGATCCAAGACTCTAACCATTGAGAGTAATCCAAAGTTTCAATATTTTTAACAGGAGAAGGAACCGAAGCAATGCCCTTACCCGGAACCTGCCAACCCTTAGTAAGCCCTAAGGCCCCCTTGAGTTGTTTGAGACCAGCTGAAACTAAGAGCGTGCCATGGTGAAGGG
>JAUIBX010000295.1 GCA_030427595.1 Bacteriovoracia bacterium
TAGGGCCTACACAGAAGAAGTGGCCCAAGTTAGGGAACTTTTAAAAGCCAATATTCCTCTCAGAGGAATTTGTATGGGTCACCAACTTTTAACTCTCGCCCTTGGTGCAGAAATTGAAAGGATGCCCTTTGGTCAGCGTGGTATGAACCACCCCATCCTCGAGCATGAGACGGGAGAAATCCTCATCACCTCTCAAAACCATGGTTACGCTTCTCATGAAGAGTCCCTAAAGAGAGTGGCTACAGATAATCCCCTACAAAAAGAAGTTTTCATTAGCCACCGCTCCCTCTTTGATCAGACTGTAGCGGGCATGGCCACTACCGATCACTTCATGCGCTCAGTCCAGTACCATCCTGAGGCCAACCCCGGCCCTATAGATGCCTTTAAATTCTTTGTAGAAATTGAAAACTATCTCAAAGATCAACCAGCTCCTCAGGTGGATACCAAAGAGCTTACCCCTATGCTGGATATTAAAAGTGGCATTAAAAAGGATGTGCCCTATAAGAAGATTCTTCTTATCGGCTCAGGACCGATTAAGATTGGTCAGGCCTCTGAATTTGACTATTCCGGTACTCAGGCCTGTAAGTCCCTAAAAGAAATTGGCATCGATGTGGTTCTTCTTAACTCCAACCCGGCCACCATCATGACCGATGCCGATATGGCCTACAAGACCTACATTGAACCTATCACCAAAGAGACCATCAAAAAGATCATTGAAAAAGAAAATGTCGATGCGGTTCTTTCCACCATGGGCGGCCAGACGGCCCTCAATATGTGTATTGAACTGGAAGAAGATGGTTGGCTTAGCCAAAAGAATGTTGAGCTTCTCGGAGCCCGTGTCGATACCATTAAGAAAACCGAGGACCGTGACCTCTTTAGCCAGGAGCTTGCAAGTCTAGGCTATCAAACGGGGAAGCGCTATCACGCCCAAAGTAGAGAAGAGGCCATTCTCTTGGCCAACTCAAAGGTTGGTTTCCCCCTCATTATTAGAAGAGACTTTGCCCTAGGAGGTAAGGGAGCGGCCCTCGTTCACAATGAAGCCGAACTTAAAGACGTCTTTGAAACAACGGATGTTAAATTCCCTATCACGATGGAAAAGTCCCTCCTTGGTTGGAAAGAAGTCGAACTCGAAGTCATGGTCGATAAGGAACAAAATGGTGTTATCATCTGTTCTATTGAAAATATCGACCCCTGTGGCATCCATACTGGAGACTCAATTACCGTAGCTCCTGCCCAAACGATTAGTGATCACTGCTACCAACAAATGCGAAGGATCGCTCTTCATGTCGCCAAACATATGGGCGTTGTCGCCGGAGGTGCCAATGTCCAATTTGCCGTCAACCCAGTTGATGAAAATGATATTGTCGTTATCGAGATGAACCCAAGGGTATCTCGTTCATCGGCCCTGGCCTCAAAAGCAACCGGCTACCCCATCGCTAAGATTTCGGCACTCCTTGCAGTCGGCTACACTCTGAGAGAGATTCTCAATGACATCACCAAGGCCTCCCCTGTGGCCTTTGAGCCGACTCTCGATTATGTCGCTATCAAGATTCCCATTTTTCCTTTTAATAAATTTCCTACTAGCTCTCAAATCCTTGGGCCACAAATGCGCTCTGTTGGTGAAGTGCTGGCCCTAGGCGGTTCTTTCAATGAAGCTTTTCTCAAAGCACTTCGTTCTCTGGAGATGGGTCTTGAAATTCCAAGTCTATCCCAACTCAAAACTACACCTATCGATATGGACCTCGACTATATTAGAGGCCGTCTCAAAGAACCTAAAAGTCTCAGCCTTCTCACCTGTTTGGAGGCCATTCGCCTAGGCATGAGTGTGGAGGAAGTCTCTGACATCACAAAAATTACACCGTGGTTTTTAGAACAGGTGGCAGAAATCAAAACCTTTGAAGAGCGCATTCAAGAAAATCCCGAAGAGCTCTTTAGTAGTGAAAATATGAAGGCCGCCAAACGCTTTGGTCTATCAGATAAGTACCTCGCCTTTCTTACCGACAAAGGCCAAAAAGAAATCCTCGCCTTTCGCTTTGATCACAAGATCTTTCCCGTCTACAAGGCCGTTGATACTTGCTCGGGGGAATTTCAAGCAGAAACCCCCTACTTCTATTCCACCTATAACAAAGAAAACGAAACCAAACCGTGGCCAGAAAATCAAAAGGCCGTGGCCATTATGGGTTCAGGACCCAATCGTATTGGTCAAGGGATTGAGTTTGATTACTCATGTGTAAAGTCTTGTCAGCACTTAAGAGAAAAGGGCATCAAGGCCGTCATGATCAACTCTAACCCAGAGACAGTCTCCACAGACTATGACTCTAGTGACCGCCTCTACCTATCACCTCTCTTTAGTGAAGACCTTTTTGATATCTTCCTCAATGAAAACCCAGAGGGCATTATCGCAAGCTTCTCTGGTCAAACAGGTATTGGCGTTAGAGAACATATCGAAAAGACTTTTAGAGCTGATTTTAAGCAATTCAATTTTCTTGGTCCCTCTCTTGATGTGCTAGAGCAAACAGAAGATAGAAAACTTTTTAATCGCGTGACTAAAAAAGTCGATCTGGCCAACACCAAGGCCATGGTGGTTCAAGGTTATAAGAACCTTGTCGATGCCATGACTGAAATTGGTATGCCTGTCATCATCAGACCAAGCTACGTGATTGGCGGCGAATCCATGTACATTTTCTATAGCCATGACGACATTAACGAACTTCCAGAGTCCTATAAGAATCAACTTAAGAACTCTAACGCCTTCTTTCAAATTGAAAACTACCTAGAAGATGCCCTAGAGTACGATGTGGACCTTATTAGAGATAAGGAAGGAAATACGGTCTTCACTGTCTGTGAGCATATTGAACACGCGGGCGTTCACTCAGGAGATTCTGGTATGATTTCTCCTCCAGTAGTCCTAACCAGTAACCTCTATGATCGCATGAAGAAAATTTCGGAAGATTTGGCCAATGAACTTGATGTCATTGGTCCGATCAACTTTCAATATGCGGTTAAAGACGGCGACATCTACTGTATTGAGGCCAACCCAAGAGGCTCGAGAACCCTACCCTTTCTCTCTAAGGCCTACGATATTAGCCTGCCCCAAATCGCCACCGATGCTATGTTGGGTGAGCTGATCAAGCCTTGGCATAAGCAGTCAGGAAACTTCTTTGCCGTTAAGCAATCGACCTTCCCCTTTGATCGCTTCTTAAAAGACAATATTATTCTTGGGCCAAAGATGAGATCAACCGGTGAAACCATGGGCCTTGATCGCGACAAAGAAAAAGCGATTCTCAAAAGTTATCTTGGAAATTACCCCAAGCTTGATCGCGGCGGTAAAATCCTTATCTCCCTCGCGGATAAGAATAAAGAGATTCTTCTGCCCTACTTAAAAACCC
>JAUIBX010000060.1 GCA_030427595.1 Bacteriovoracia bacterium
AGAGCAGGAGTCCTAAACTTAAACTTATCAGACTCTACTCCAGTGGCCTCAAAGCGACCAAGGTCAAAGGGTGCTGTGTAGGAGTCCTCTGTCAGTTGAGGAACCCCTATGGAGTGAAAGCGGTTATCTGAAAGATGAGGTCCATTATGACAATTGATACATTTTGCCTTGGTACCAAAGAGGAGCATTCCTCTCTTTTCACTGTCAGTAAGAGCAGAGGTGTTGCCTTTGAGGTAACTGTCATATGGTGTATCGATGATATTAAAGTTCCTCGACATGAAAGCGCCTAGGGCCTCACCAACATGACCAATATTAAATTGATTGGAATTTGGAAAAGCTTTCTTAAAGGCATTCATATAATTATTGGCCGTTTGTCCTGACAGAAGCTTATCCATAACGGCCTTCCAAGCAGCAAGGTTGCCCCCCTCTTTATAAGCATCGGCAATAGGGTTATTTTCCCCCATCATTTCAAGTGAGTTGACGATAGGAAAGATCGCTTGAGTAGAGGCCGCACTTGTAAGAGCGCTGGCAATATCTGCTCTTTGTGGTGTGGCACCATTAAGTGCTGCTTCGGGTGTGGTGAGGATTCCTGTCTTGGGGTCACGGTGAACACGACCATCCCAAAACATAAACTCAACATCTTGATAACCAATATTAAGAAGGTGAGTGGAATGGCGCTTGGTCACTCCTGCACTTCCTTGGCGTCGGCCACTTCCCATTCCTCTACCTCCTGTTCCAATAGAGAAGGGGAGGGCATCACTGGTGGCAAAGCGAGGATGATGGCAATGAATACAAGCAATGTCGCCAGGTCCACTAAGAGCAATTTCATGAAAGAGCATGGCGCCTAAGCGGGTAAGGTCATTTGACTTGGGCTTTACTGGAACAAGTGGCCTAAGGTCGTTGTTGAGAATAATTTCTTTTAACTGAGCATCAATATCAGATGCGACTCCAGAGAAACTAAAGAGGGAGACAAGAAGAAAAGTGATAAGTGATGTTTTCATAGGCCGACCTTTGCTGTGAAAATTGGGCGTAAAATCCCCAATTAGCGCTTAAATGATAGAAATAATGGTGGAAAATGAGAAGCCTAATTAGAATCAGCTTTTGGCTAGAAACTTCTATGTACTAACGTTGGGTTGGCTCCCTCAAACAAAAGTCGGGCTTAAAGTAGGTCTGTCAGAACGTCTGAGTCGAGGAAATGAAGGCGTGCTTCAGTGGGATCTGAAATCTCCATGATCGCCTCTTCCACGTCACGGATGGCCTTTCTGAGCTCCAAACAAATATGGTTCTTATCTTCTGTATTAGGAAGTTGCTCCATAAGCTTATGAAGTTTTCTCTGACTGAGAAAGGCCTTGTAACGGGCCCACTCGGAAAAGAGAATTTCAGGGGGGTCAACTGGACGGCAGTCACTGAGCTTGGAAATGTCGGCGAAGTCAGGGTTCTCACTGATAAAAGATTGAACCAAAGTCGTTCTTTCAGTTCCCTCGGTTACAGCGCTGGCACGGTGGACAACAAGATTTCCCTGTTGAAGAACAGCATAACCCGCTTCAGGAAATTGTACCTTAATGACTTCTTCGTCTTCGTCTCTTATGAGGGAGCGAATCGCCTGACCTTTGGTGCACTTAAAGTATTCAAAGTAACCGCCTTTAAAATGCTGAGGGTCGGTACATAAAAGTACAAAGTCGAGTATGACGGTATCGGTGTGCCACTTATCAACGTCGAGGTTTTCTTCTTCAGGTTTGAGATTAATATGGGCCTGATAAAGCTTCATGGGGTGAGGGATGGCCTTCGCCCCTGAAAGTTTACTGATATGATCATTGAGGTCAGGGCAGTCCATCAGGTCTCTAATAAAACTAGAATTTAGATAAGCACCACGAATGAAATTGGCAATACGCTCACTTCCTCGTTTGTATTTCAAAAGCTGAGCAATCGATTGGTTGAGGGCCTTGACGCCTTCAGGAGAAAGAATCCTAAAAGGGGTGGTTACAGCAATATCAAAGGGAGCATTTTTAATGCGTTCTTCACTATAGCCAAACTCTTTTAGAGACCAAATCTTTTCGGGCTCACTCAGGCTTAAATGCTTGTCTTTATCGAAACGTATCTCATCTAGTTGCATGGGCGCACTATAGCTTAAAAAGCTTTCGCCATGGGGAAGGCCTTGAATATTTATAGACTTTGTTATTTGTACAGAGACTAATTTCAGGGTGTTAGTAGAGCTCTCTGCCTTTCAGTACCCAATGGAACATCCTAAAGAAAAGAACTTTGGATTCCTGAATGCCCTTTTTGATGTCATCAAGCGCAGCTTCACTAAGTTTGGCGTTTTCAATGGCCTCGATAATTTCATCACCATGATTGAGGACTTCATGCTTATGGAGAATGAGAAAAGTGGTATTTTTTTGGTCGAGAAAAGGGCTCTTGGCCAAGGCTTCATCAATGAGATCACCAACAGCGGAGCCAACATTTTCAAGGACGCAAGTTCCCCCCAAACGGACGAGTGGCTTTTCTTTAATAAGGTCACTGAAGTAGGACCACCACAATTTCACGTCAAGGGGAGGTACGCCTAGGTCGGCATCAAGTGCGGCGAGGTCTCGTGCGGCCATCTTGTAGTGGGGGCCTTCCACTGTACCAAACTCAAGGAGAAACTCTGAAAACTTTCTCTTATCAAAAATATCTTGGTGCCCTGCTATTTCAAAGAATTGTTTTTGGACGTCTTTAACCAAGTGGTACTGCATTTGGAGGTAGCGCACATACTGATCTCTTTCTAGACCTTTATTGGCGATTTCACTTGCAGAGATCAATTGACGAAACTCATCCTGTGCCTCTTTAACAGCTCTTTTTACCATTTCCATAACGCGTCCTTATTTTTTTTAAAAATATAAACTTTCTCTTCTTTTTCAAATCCTCTGATGGAAACTGTCTGTGGCTTAAACTTATCTTGATAAGCTTCTTCAAGGAGCTCAAAAGTTTCACTACTAATAATTAGGCGGGAGTTGAAATCCTTATTTAGACTTTGAAGTCTTGCGGCCTTATTGACACTGCTACCAATACTTGTGAAGTCCATTCTCTCTTCTGTACCAATATTACCGCGAATAACCTGACCGACATCAAGGCCAACACCCACATTGATTGTGGGATAGTTTTTCTTCTTATTTTCTTCATTAAACACTTCAAGGGAATGAAAAATTTTAAAGAAGGTCTCAATTGCGGACTTACTTAATTGATCGAGCTCCTGGTTTTCCCAAGTGAAGAAGAATTCATCGCCAATAAACTTATCGATATGACCAAGGTTAGGATCAAGTGCACCCTGACACAACTGGGCTAGATTATTGATTAGCTCGATGACGACTTCCGGTGGGTACTTATCCGAAATGTTGGTAAAGCCTCTTACATCGAGAAAGGCACTGACAACATTCTTACGGCTTCCCATCAGATGGACTTTATTCTTATCAATTTTATTATCTTCAAAGACCTTAGGGTTGTAGCGTTTAAGAACGGCCAAGGTTTCATTGAGGTCATCAAATCGCTTTTGCTTAGCAATGGCTATGGCAAGGGTGGTTGATATTTCTTCTAATGTTTGAACCTCGATAGGGGTAATTTCGTGAACGGTGTCTCTTCCCTTATCCGCAATGACCACTCCATGGACTTCTTCAGTAGTGCATATGGGGCAGATCACATAGGACTTGGCGTTGAGTTTCGCTACTAAGTCCTTTGAAAAATCGGTGAGGTCTTCAAGAGTGTCTTGAATATCGCGAATAAGAATTGTTTGACGGGAATGATAGGCCGTACTGACAACTTGCTTACCTTCTTTCTTTCGGGCCAAGTCAATTTCAAATGCCCATAACATATCGAGGTAGGGTAGCTCTTCTTGGCTATAAACACTCTGAGTCTTGAGGGTGTTGTGGTCATCCTTAAGCATGATCATACAGCGAGAGAATTTAAACTCCTCACAAATAAGTTGAGAAGTAATTTCAATAATCGAGTGCACACTTTGTGATGAGTGAATAGCGCTTGAAATACCATTAAGAACTTTAAGACGGTTATGATGTTGCTCAAGAGTCTGCTTAGTTTTAAAGAGAATATCGTATTGCCTCTTACTATTGTCTTCTACGTCACTATAGAAAGAATCAATTTCTCTAAAGGCTTTCTTAAAGCCAAAGTGGCTAAAAGTATTTCTTACGATTAAGAGAGCGATGATGCCCCAAAGAGTTTCCAGGCGGTATTGTGGAAGATAATAGAAGGTGGCCGTTAAAGAAATGGTGAAGGCCATATAAGCGGTATACTTTAACCAGCCTGTGCTCTGTTTCCAGCTGACTTTAAAGCGTGAAGCGCCTTTGGTGTCGTAAGCTGATGAGATTTGATCCACCACCACATCAGAGCGTTTAAGATTTTGTACTAAACATACTCCATGATGGAGGAGCGTTTGGAAGTTGAGATCCGTTGAGCGATGGCGTGGCAGACGACAGCCCTCTTTTAAGTGAAAGCTTACAATAATAGAGTTACTCGACAGGGATTCTACGGTGACATAGCGATTGGTATTGAGCTTCGCCGTGGTTCTCTTGATTTGGTTAATAAAGAAATTAATATTTCCAAACCACTTAAGGACATAATAGCCCGGGCCTACCAGCTCTTTTCGCATGGCTAATTCACCGGCCAAAATGGAAAGGTCGTTGAGGTCAATTTTGCGGCCAAGAGCACTAAGGAAATCGTCAAAGAACTCCACCGAAACCCAATTATTTGGGTTTTCAAAATATTCCTGACTGAGGCCAAATTCATCAATGGTGCGATCAACAAAGTGATCATCTGATAGAAGAATAGCTGCCTTTATATAAGGATATATAATTTGGGTAGAGAAGTCTGAGCGGGTGTATTCAAGAATGGCGTCATTCTTAAGGTGTTCTGAGTGGCTTTCTTTATTTTTAATACTCTTCTTATGTGCAATTTCAGAGACTTTTAGAAGAGTCTTCTGCCACAAACTAAAGTTTTGCTCAGAAACCAGTCCTAGACCACTAGCAAACTGATGTGTATCTCCATAGATGACTTTCCACAACAGAGGATTCATTGTCTTTGCATCAAGATACGCTTTAGCATCTAGCGTTAAGAGGTGGAGCTCTTTTTCTTTAAGACTCGGGTGAGGAAACTTCATGCCCGTGTCCTGCGCCCCAAGTTTGAGGTAAAGCCTCTTAAGTTCCGGAGTTGAAAAGAGCAGCACATTCTTACAGCCATTATTTAAGGAGAAGAGATGGATCTTTTTAAAGAGTGTTAAAAGCACATCACTTCGCTGGGCCTTGGAGTGAATACAGAGGCGATTAATCTCCATCAGGCTTTCCCATTCATAGGGAAAGTCTTTGGGGTCAATATAATCTTCTGCAATAAAACGGTGGTTCTGATTTTTAACTTTAAGCTCTACAGAACAAACGAGAGCACCATTGATGTAGCCACCGAGAATGATGCCCTCATTCTCAAGACCCGGAGCTAGAGATTTCTTTGTCTGATCATTAAGCTTTTTCTTACTGTCGTAGGCCTCATAGCGAAGCTTAACCACCTCCTCATAGGAGTCCTGATCTTCAATTCTAAAAAAGGAAATAGCATCGCCAATATTCTTAGCAAGCTTTGAATTATCAAGAGGGAACTCAAAGCAGAAGGTGGCCAGGTATTTCTTAAAAGCAGCACGATAGTCTTTACACTCGGCCAAGGAAAATCCAATGCGTAGCTGATCCCCCTCGGCCCTGATATTTTGAATACGACAATTGAGGAGGAGTGTTTGTTCGAGGGTGTTAATCTTACCCGTGACCTTCATCCCCACAAAGAGGTGCTTATTACTTAAGGAGGTTGCCAGAGAAAAGCCCTCGAGAGAAATATCAAGAATCGAACCATAGATACTTCTAGTGGGTTCAAGAGGATCTTTAAAGAGAAAGGTCGGTCGGTAATTGACGTCTGTTAGATAGCGGTCATACTTCCTTGAATAGGGAATTTCTGATTTAAGAAACTCAATACCAATGAGATGACCAAAGTTTTGATCTTCCCATGCGACTCGAAAGCTGATGTCATGACAAAAGACGCGCTCGCCCTGTTTGATATTGAGGCGTAGTTTATTTTCTTTGTTTTTTAAACTTGGAAGCTTGGATTTAATGATCAGACAAGCACCTGAAAAGGTAATATTTTTGAACTCACAGAAAACCAAACGGTCATCAAAGAAGAGTTGGGGCTTAAGTGAGTAGCTTGCGGAGTATACGGTTCTTCTTTCAAGTTTTCTTTCGGAAGATAGGCCTTCACTAGGCTTAAGGATACGAACATTTGGTTCAGAAACTTTCTCAACTGAGTCTTGGTCTTCGTAGATTTCAATGTCTCTATTCTTCGGCGAAGAAGAGCTCATAATTATTCCTTAATAGCTTTGCCTCCTTTTCGACCAATTTGTCTCAATAGTTAATTAAAGTGTGGAAATCACTTCATTCATGGTATAAAAAGTGCGAAGAATGAACGTTGTTTTCAGAGTTATTAACTCGGTCAAAAAGAGGGCAAATTTACCAAAGCCTTTATTGATCGTATTGTTGATGACCGACATCTACTAAGACCAAATTTGTACTTGATGAGGTAGGTCGGATTCTTGCTCATCATCGAGGTTAGGTGAGCTGAACTGCACTCAGTGTTTAAGGGATGAATCATGAAAAGAGAAATCGAAGTTATTAGGCCAGGGGACTTTGAGCCACAAAAACATTTCTACGAAAAGGCTCAGAACTGCCAACTCCATCCCATCGTTCACCACTTCTTCAAACTTGATATTGATCGCTTGATGAAGCGTTATCTTCACCTCTATCCCCAAGTAGATCCTGTGGTTTTAAAAGAAATTTTAACGTATCAACCTAAGTATTTTTTTTGGGGAGGCGCTGACCTCTTCTATGTAACGACTGAGCAAGGTAATCGCAAAATGGTCGTTCTTGAAACCAACTCGTGCCCGAGTGGTCAAAAATCTATGGCGCCAACGGATGATTATGATGATCACCGCGGTTACCGTTTTCTTATTGAGAATGCTTTTTTACCCGCACTAAAGAAAAAGAAGCGCCTACCAAAAGGAGCCCTCGCTGTTATTTATGACAAGAACTATATGGAAACCTCAGGTTACGCTGGCACTTTGGCCGATGTAACAGGTGAGGATGTCTATCTTATTCCACACTTTAATAATGAAGAACAATTCATCTCCTTTGATGATGGAGTCATGATTTTACGTCATGAAGGTAAGGATATTCCCATTCGTGGGGCTTTTCGCTATGTCACTCAAAGACCTTGGAATCGTTTTCCTGTGGTGACAAAGACCTTTATTTTTAATTCCACCTTAGTATGCCTCTCTGGTGGTCGGAATAAACTACTCGCCAATAAGGCCTATGAGTTCTTCAATTCAGAAATCCAAAGCTCCGGTCTGAGAATCAATATGCCTGAGACGATAAAGGATGTAAGCAAAGTTGAAATTCCTCTATGGATTGAACGCTTTGGTGGCAAAGCCGTCATTAAAGATCCTTATTCAAATGCCGGTCAAGGTGTGTGGACAATTACTAGCCAAAAAGAGCTTGATGACTTTCTGGAGATTGAAACGAATTATGATCAGTTCATTGTCCAAAGTCTTATCGGTCATTATGAATGGAGCTCAACAAGTTCGGACGGACGTTACTTTCATGTAGGGACTGTACCCAATAAGAAGGGCAAGATTTTCATTTCGGACTTAAGGGTGATGGCGAGTTCTTCACCACAAGGCTTTCGCCCGTGTGCGATGTATGCCCGTAGGGCCCTAGCACCGCTAGAAGCGCAGGTTTCTGGAAGTAGTTGGGATGTTCTCGGGACAAACTTGTCTATCAAAACGGGAGAGAACCAGTGGTCTTCCGATACTTCTCGCCTCCTGCTAATGGATCGTAAAGATTTCAATAGTTTGGGCATTGGTATTGATGATCTTGCTGAGGCCTTTATTCAGACAACCTTGACGATTGTCGCTATTGATAAGATGGCAAAACGCCTCATTAATAGTAAAGGATTGTTCAGGCAGAAGTTATTCAAGTCCCTTGATAACGATGAGGCCCTCATTAGAGAAATTATGATTTAGTTTTTTGGAGAATTGAGTGAACGACATCATCAATATTAAGACTAGAGAAGAACTCAACCTCAATGAGCTTGAGCCCAAGCAACTCCATCTCATTCATGTTCACCTTACTGATAATTCACTTGGCGTTCCCTGGCGAGTTCCTGTAATTGTGGTGAAAGGAGCTGATGAGGGACCGGTTCTCGGTCTGACGGCAGCTCTTCATGGGGATGAGCTCAATGGTATCCCAACAATTTTTAAACTCATGCAGGAGGTTGAGCCCAGTAAGCTTAAGGGGACCCTTGTTATGGTTCCCATCAGTAATGTCCCTGGTTACCTAGCGAACCAACGATATTTTTCTGATTCCGCTGACCTGAATCGCATCATGCCCGGAAGTCCTAAAGGGGCCACTAGCCAGCTCTATGCTCATAAATTTACTCATAAGATTGTCGATCGTTTTGACTATCTTCTCGACTTGCATACCGCCAGTCATGGTAGGGTCAATAGTCTCTATATTCGCGCCGATCTTGAAAATGAAGAGTCTCGAACTCTTGCCTATCTTCAAAACCCACAAATTATTGTCCAAAAATTTGATGTGGAGGGGACACTCAGGGGCTGGGCTTCAGAAAAAGGCATTCCTTCCATCACTATAGAGATAGGTAATCCCAATGCCTTTCAACACAGTCTTATCGATGAAACATTAGAGGGGATTTTAAATACCTTGCGCCACCTTGGCATGATCGAAGGTGAAGTTAAAGATATGGTGACTGATGATGCCATTATCTGTGATCACTCCTATTGGATTTATTCAGAAAAGGGTGGTTTGATCGATGTTTTTCCAAAGCTTGCTGACAAGGTGAAGAAGAATCAAGTCATTGCCAAAGTCTACGATGTTTTTGGTCAGGTCAAAGAAGAAATTGTCTCTGACCGTAATGGAGTGGTCATCGGAAAAAATACTCGACCTAATTGTGATGCAGGAACTAGAGTTCTGCACTTAGGTGTCAATATGATCGACCCCGACCCTGAGGAAATCCCTGGTCACGACGATTTTGCTGGTCAGTAATTAAAAAAAAGAGGTTGTAAAAATGTCACACTTTAATCACGTTGCTAATACTTGGGACTCAGAAGGCAAAATCAAGCTGATGGAGAGTCTGGCCAATAACACCTGTGAGAAGCTTAAGCTCAAGAAAGATTTAGATATTTTGGACTTTGGTTGTGGCACAGGACTTTTTGGTCTCGAGTTTCTCGATTATGCTAAGTCCATTACGGGCATTGATACTTCTGAAGGCATGCTTGAGGTTTTTAAAGAAAAGACTAAGGGTCATGATCATATTGAGTGTCATCTTTTAGACCTCGAAAAAGAACCTTATACTGGTGCTAAGAAATTTGACCTGGTTGTCAGTTCGATGACCTTTCATCACCTCAATGATCCCGCGACAATGATCAAAAAGCTCAGTGGTCTATTAAATAAGGGGGGTCAGATGGCCATCGTTGACCTCGAAAAAGAAGATGGTACTTTTCACCCCAATAATGAAGAAATGGGAGTTAAGCACTTTGGCTTTTCAGAGGAAGAGTTAAAGGCCTGGGGTGATAAGGCCAATCTCAAAGTTGAGGTGTGTACCATCAATAGTGTGGAAAAGAATGATCGCACCTATAATCAATTTCTCGCCCTTTTTCGAAGCGAATAGATCAAGGAGTGTGTGCTCATTAAGGCGAAGAATAGGGCGATAAGAAAGCCTATGACCATGGGGTCCTTTTCTTTGATGAGCTCGACAAACTCTTCCATAGGCCCAAAGTTCTGAGCAAGCTCCCTCATTTTCTCTTTATTCTTAAAGTCGACCAGGTTCCACATCATCACCAATGCCGAGTAGCAAATAAAAGCAAAGGCCTTGCTGATAAAGGCATCAAGTTTATTAACTTTTCGATGATAGGTGTCGAGCTCAGAATTACTCCAATAAACATCAAGCTTTTCAAGCTCTGATCGCTTTCTGATACGAGCGGACTTCAACCAAAGCGGACCAGTTGCCTTATGCTTTTTCATCTTTCTTTCAAGGATTATGGGAGCGAGGTAGGCGAGAATAAGGAGCACAAAATAAAGTCCACCTTTAGTACTTAGGCTCCATTCATAGGTAAAGTGAAAGACTCCCCCAAAGATAAGGCCCATAAAGAAGAAGACACCAATAAAGAGGTTGTCACTTTTTGCACCTTTTAACATGGCATACTCTGGTCCATGGGGCAGGCTCAATATTTTTACTCTTTCACCAATCCTATAAGGGAAGGAGTTGGTACCACCACAAGTGATGAGGTATTCCTCTCCGTTTAAGGTGTATTCAATTATGGGATGATAGGTTGTCCCCCCTTGTTGGGATGAGGAGCCACGAGATTTTTGACGGATATAACCAATAATTTTTCCTGAAAGTTCTCGGCCAAATTTTTGAAGGTGGGCCTTTCTTCGGAGGAAGAGTAGGCCTATGGCAAAGAGGAAAGTGGCACCAATAAGGAAGATTAAAGTCATGACAACATTATAGGCCGAATCGCTCCTTAAAAGGGCATTTCCACGCACCTTTTGCCCTCTCGTCTTGGAGCGTGGCGCCAAACTATGGCCTATTCAAATTCAGGAGAAGTTGCTAGGCTAAAGTATGTACAAACTTCGTCCTTATCAACAAGAGGCAGTTGATAGCACCCTTTCTTACTTTAAAAAGACAAGGAAGCCTGCTGTCGTTGTTTTGCCCACTGGGGCCGGCAAGAGCTTAGTGATTGCAGAGCTTGCTCGTATTGCCCGTGGGCGCGTTCTTGTTCTCGCCCATGTGAAAGAGCTGGTAGAGCAAAACCACGCTAAGTACACATCCTATGATTTAGAAGCCGGTATTTTCTCTGCGGGTTTAAACCGCAAGGACGTCAAAGATAAAGTTATTTTTGGTAGCATCCAATCAGTAGCACGGGCCCCCAAAAACTTCTTTGAGGACTTCTCACTTTTGATCATTGATGAGTGTCATCGAGTCAATAGTGATGGTGATACCCAATACGGAGATGTCATTAATAAGCTGCAAGAGAATAATGAAGGTCTTTGCATCCTAGGTTTGACGGCAACTCCCTACCGCTTAGGAATGGGCTGGATCTATCAGTATTCCAGCAAAGGAGTTCTTCAGACTCAAGAGGAGCGCTTCTTTAAGCAATGTATTTATGAGCTTCCTCTTGAATATATGATTGCTCATAAGTTTCTCACCCGACCCATTAAAATCGATATACCGGTAACTTCCTATGATTTTTCAGAACTTACTGAAAAGGGCCGCATGTACACCACGGCCGAAGTCGAAGAACTCTTAAAAACTCAGAAGCGTCTGACTCCACTTATTATCAAAAATATCATTGATATTACCGAGCAGTATGACCGTCAGGGTGTGATGATCTTTAGCTCCACAGTTAAGCATGCTCAAGAAATCATGACGTGCTTGCCTGGAGGGGAGGCCGAGATCGTCCTCGGTGATACGGAAAATGATGAACGCGACCAGATTATTGAGCGCTTTAAAAGAAGAGAGTTTAAGTATCTCGTGAATGTTTCTGTTCTCACCACAGGTTTTGATGCGCCCCATGTGGACGTGATTGCGATTTTAAGGCCAACGGACTCAGTAAGCCTCTATCAGCAAATTATTGGACGTGGACTCCGTTTGGATGAAGGCAAGAAGGATTGCTATATCCTCGACTATACGGGCATGGGTCATGATATTTATGCGCCTGAAGTCGGTGAGAAAAAGCCAAGCCGTGAAAGTAAAGTGGTGAGTGTTCCTTGTCCTCAATGTGGTTTTGATAACGACTTTTGGGGTTTAACTGATAGTGAAGGGAATATTACTGAACATTACGGGCGCAAGTGTAAGGGGGCCGTTCAGGATTATAACACCATGGAAATTGTTCCTTGTGGTTATCGCTTTCGCTTTAAGATTTGCCCTGGCTGTGGCGAAGAAAATGATGTGACCGCTAGAGAGTGCTCAAATTGTCATGAGACCTTAGTTGATGCCGACTCAAAGCTTAAGCAAGCGAAGCTTTCTAAGAATATGCATGTTTTAACGCCAGACTCGGTTGATCTTGAGGAGCGCACTGATAAGAATGGCAATGTCTATCTCGATGTTCGTTATTACGACTACGACTCCAAATATTTTAAAGAGATTCACTACCTCAATAATGAAACCAGTTTAAAGAAATTCAATATTAACTTTCTTCGTTCCCACCTTAAAAGACCGGAGTTCTCGCGCCAGATTAGAAGTGTTGAGGATGTCCTGGATCACAGTCACCTTTTAAGAAAACCGCGTTTTGTGATTGCCCGTAAACAAGATAAATACTGGAAGATTACAGAAAAAATATTTCAAGAAGAATTAAGCCCACGCATAAGAGACGAATTCTAGCTGGCCTTCTTATTGGAGGACAAAGTCTTGGGGTGATATTCTACTAAGACCTCTGTCAGTTTTCGCCGTTGCAGAGGTTTGGTGATAAAGTCTTTCATACCACATTCGATGCAGGCGTTTCTATCTTCCTCTAAGGCATTGGCCGTGAGGGCCAAGATGGTGGGGAGCTCAAGGTCCTTACTTTCGCAGTATTTTAAAATTTCTTTTGTTGCTGTCACCCCATCCATAACGGGCATTTGCATATCCATAAAGATAAGAATATTGGCCCTTTTCTTTGTCATTTCTAAGGCCTCTTCCCCATGGTTGGCCACATCGGCGTGATAACCGAGTTTTTCTAAAGTCTTAACGATGACCTTCTGGTTGGTCGTGTTATCTTCGACCACTAAAATAGTATGCGGGAATTCTTGCGATAAAAGGGCGGAGGAAAGAGAGGGAGAGGTCTTTTCTTTTTCAGCTTTTTGAGTGTGGAGGGCAAGTGGTAGCACAACCTTAAAGGTCGTGCCCTGACCTTCTTCACTTTCTAAGGAGATTGTTCCTACCATGAGCGCAATAAGAGAGTGGCAAATGGAAAGACCAAGTCCCGTTCCGCCATACTTTCGGGTAATGGTCATATCTGCCTGACTAAAAGATTGAAAGAGGGTCTTTTGGTTCCTTGGTGAAATGCCAACGCCATCGTCCTTAACCTCTATGATGTATTGATCGAGACCAGTAGGCCTCGTTTCTTTAGCCTTGATGAAATTCACTTCCACCGTGCCATTTTCATTGGAAAACTTGATGGCATTTGAGATGAGGTTAGAGAGAATCTGCTTAATACGAGTAGGCTCCCCCTCTAAGAGCTCAGGAGAGTGCTCGCATACGTTCCATTTAAGCTGGACATTCTTATCACGAGAGATTGGTCTAAAGAGATTGATGATATTTTTTACTTCCTCTCGTGGGTCAAAGGGGATGTATTCCAACTGAACTTGGCCTGCCTCTAATTTAGAATAGTCGAGAATATCGTTTACAACAATGAGAAGTCCCTCACCACTTGCTTCAAGAGTATTAAGGTAGGACTGTTGTTCTTTATTGGGGTTGGTGTCTTTAAGTAAGGAAACCATTCCCAAGACACCATTAAGTGGAGTTCTGATTTCATGGGACATATTGGCAAAAAAAAGTGATTTGGCCTTGGCATAATTTTCAGCATCTTCTTTGGCCTCAAGGAGGAGGCGTTGAAATTCAACCTCTTTGGAGTTATCCCAGCATAGTCCTAAGAATCTCTTTTTGCTCCTATGAACCCCTTCACTAACTTCGGCCCTGATCTTTAAGCTTCTTCCTTTTGGTGAACCTTCACTTTTAAAGACGAGATTCATTTCAAAAGGAGTCAATTCATTAATAAAGGCATGAAAGTTCTTCTTGAAGGTCTTACTTGATTCACTTTCTAAGAGGCCACAGAATTGATCATAAGAAACCTTATCTTCTTTAAGGTTGAGAAGCTCTCGTAGGCCTTCATTGAGAAGGAAGTAGTCTTGGGTCATTTCATAGTGCCAAGAACCAAAGCGAGTTTGCTTCAGAAGAATTTCCTGTTCTTTAGTGGCATCTTTAAGAAGCTGAGATTTCTTTGAAAGGCGACTATAAATTTGAGTGACCTCTTTGTAGTTGGTTAAAAGACCGACAAGGTAGAGCACCAAAAAACCTGCGATAGTTCTGGTGTCTTAGGTTCCTGTGACAAAGGTGTAAAGTAGAGTCGGTAGAGAAATACTGGCAATATAAGTTGCTCCGGCCTTGAAGTCTTCAGAATAGAGGCTGGTTAAGCCAGATGAGACGGCACAAATAAAGATGAAGCCTATTGTTGCCAATGTAGAATCATGAGTCGTTAACATGAATAGAGGGATAAAGCCCTGAATCAAACTACTATCACACGAAGGGGGTCCTCAAGAAGGGATGGTTTAATCCAATGTCCATGGCGCTTATCAATGGCATTGATGAGGCGAAAGATATTTAAGGGGATAAGAACGAGGAAGTAGGCAAAATTCATTTCTCCTTTTGCCAAAACGGTATAGGCCGTCATCAGAGAGATGACCACCATCATGAGGATGACCGACTTTTTAAATTTGACGAAAAGGACGTTCTTCACGTTCTCCTTATCGGAAGATATTGGAGCAAAGAGAAGCTTAAAAGCCTTTTTTAGGTGGCCCAGGCCAAATAGTAGAGGCTTGCACTACAGAAAAAAGCCGCCGCCCACACGATTGAGCGTAAGGTAGGTTTTTCAAATATATAGGCGAGACCATAAAGAACCCTAAAGATCACGAAAGCGACACAAATGGGGTTGATTGTTGATGGATTAACTCCGGTAATCATCGCCAAGATCACACCTGCTGCGAAAGGAGCAAACGCTTCCCATGAATTGTCATGGGCGCACTTGGCAAAGTAGGCCTTGCCTTCTGTTTGAGAGAGGAGTTTTCGAGGATCGTGATTGTGCTTCACCTTGAAGCCACAGAGAAATTTTGCGGTCCCCACAAAGGCTATGGGGAGAATACTTGCAATAAAAACGCAGATAATGGCCGTTTCCATAAAAGCTCCTATTTGATTTGGGAGGGTCTTTCGTGAATATAATTCCAGTAGATGACCTGATAGGTTGCTGTCTTGATACCTAGACCAACATAGAGAAGTTGAAACATCCAAAAGTTGGTATTGGTTTGAAAATAATTATTCTGCCAGGACTCATAGAAGTTAAAGAGGATGATGGGGTGAAGAACATAGAGGCAGGCATGGGTGAGGCGCTCTTTGACATCGAGGCCCTTATAAAAGAGTTCATTTTTAATAATGGAGATCATGGAAAGGGCGGCTAGGGTTTTATAGAGAATTTCCCACTTCTCACTATAGGGGACAAATGTGGCAAAGAGGATGGGAATAAGAAAGAGGAGACCATCAGTAATGACTGAAAGAACCTCAAACCTAGAATGGTCGCGGTTCTTATTAAAGTAATGCTCATCTAATGTAATGAGCACCACATGGAGGCACATTAAGGCAATGGTCATTTGAATTTCTCCTTGGGTCCCTAAAAAACTGTATCGGTGTCGACACAGGAGGTTAAGGCGCGCTGAGTTAGTAGTGGTAGGATATTAAAGTTCAATTCTTTTCAAGGTTTACCATTATGAAAAAAACCCTTTGCACAGCTCTCATCTTTTCTCTTTTTTTCCTCAATGCTTTTGCTAAAGATAGGAGAAAGGCCTTGGCGCCAAAAGTAAAAACCAAGCTGATGAAGGTCCTAGAACAAAATGAAAAACTTCATGGGGCCATGTTTGAGTATAAGAAGGATCTTTTGGTGAAAGAGGCCAAGCTCTATAAGAAGTTGGTTGAGAAGGTTAAGGCCGCTGAGTTTAAGAAAATATTAAAGCCCACACTTAGTTCTATTGATGAACTCATAAGTTCTCAGGCCAAGAATAAGGACAATGAAAGTTACCATAAGGTTATTCTGGCCCTTGTTCGTTTAGTGGAGTCTTACAACTTTGGCAGTACCTATAATGTCTACTACTGTCCGATGGTGAAGAAGCGCTGGGTACAGAACTCTCAGAAAATGAGAAAGGTGCACAATCCCTATGCTCCTGAAATGCCCCATTGTGGCGGCCAAATTTCAGAGTTCTAAGTCTTCAATTTTATTGTGATAACCGCCTTTTTATCCCATAAGGGTGAACCTTTTGGCCTTAAGAAACGTCTAATTTAAAAGAAAGTCCAAAAGAGACCTTCAAAGGAGATCGTTATGAATTTATTAAAGAAATCAACACTCGTTATGAGCATATTCACCCTTAGCCTTTTGGCCAGTGGTCAGGCCTTCGCAAGAGGCGGAGGAAAAGGTGGTGAGGGAAAAGGAAAGTTCATGAAGTTCATGAAGGAGCTTAACCTCACGGAAGAGCAGATTAAGAAACTTAAGGAACACCGTAAGGCCAATAAAGATAAGCCAAAAGGGAACCGTGGAGAAATGAAGGCCTATCGTGATGAAATGAGTAAGGCCTTTATTAATGGAGCTAGCGATAGTGAACTTAAGGCCATTAACCAGAGGATGCAGACGGCCCAGCAGCAAATGAATGAGAGGCGCCTTGAAAAGATGATCTTCTTTAAAAATCTTCTTACTAAAGAACAGCGCCAAAAGTTCATGGATAAGAGAAAGTCTGGAAAAGGACGCGGTAAGGGCAAGTGGAAATAAATTTTTACTAAGACCTGTACCGAGAAAGGACCATCATGCTTAAAAAGATAAAAGAGTATATCAGTGGCCCTCATGAGTTAAAAACTCATGAGGGCTTTCGTACTCTTTATCAAGAGCAGAAGAATTTTATTCGCACGAGTATTTACTGGATGGTCAGGAATCAAGATGTCGATGACATCGTTCAGGAAGCCTTTGTTAAAGCATGGGAGAATCGCGACACCTTTAAGGGGCAGGCCAGTTTAAAGACATGGCTCTATCGTATCGCGATGAATTGTGCTCATGATTATTATCGCAAAAACCTTAAGATGAAGGACAAAGAGGATGACTACCAAGAGTCCATCGCAGAGGTGGGAGACAATGTTGAACTACAAAATCTTATCACTAAGGGATTAGAGCAATTAAATTGGCAACAGCGAGAAGCCTTTATTCTTTTTTATAAGTTAGAGCTAGGACAAAAAGAAATTGCAGAGATTCAAGGTGTACCCGTTGGTACGGTAAAGTCGCGTTTAAGTAAGGCCAAGCAAGTTTTTACAGAATTTGTTAAAGAGCAGGAGGTCACTCATGCATGATGATAGAGACCAGGAAATTAAGGAGCTTTTCAAGGGAGATAACTCTCAGCCAAAAGCTCCAGATAATGAGTGGA
>JAUIBX010000061.1 GCA_030427595.1 Bacteriovoracia bacterium
TGTTAGAGTCAACACCAATGAGGGGTTGTGGCGACCGGGTCATGGCAACCTTGAAGTTTACCCTCTTCATCAATTTGGTCAGCGGGGAACGGCCCTGGTTAAGTGGCCAAAAGGGGAGAGGTTTGTGCGCCATACTCATTTTGGTGGTGAGGAGGTTTATGTGATCTCAGGAACTTTCAAGGATGAACATGGGGAGTATCCTGCTGGAACCTGGCTTCGCTCACCCCATATGTCTGTGCACCATCCCTGGGTCGATGAGGAAACTCTTATCCTCGTGAAAACAGGCCACCTCATTTAAGGTGAGCGAGAGAGTTGTCAAAAACTCCTAATCTAGGTCATTTACGAGCGGTGCATTCTTTTTCATAGTTTCTCCATAAGCAATTAGGGAGAAAACTATGTCTATAAAAGAGAAAATCGCGCATTCGATGGAATTTCCACCACCAACACCACAACCCAATGTCTATCCTCTTTCTTGGGAATCACATACCCAAAAAATGGAAGAAATTTGGGAGGCTTCTCAACGTGAGTACTGGGACCCTGCTAAACTCCCGTGGGATACCTTTGATGTGAACTCCTACTCATGGGAAGAGCGTGAGGCCATTGCTTATTGGTGGACTCTTCTCTCTGTCTTTGATGCTTCAGCTCCTCCTGTTTTTGCTGCGGCCATGATTAAAACCTATGAGGCCCATGAGGAAGATGCTGTTCGCCGCTGTTTCTTCTCTGTTACTCGTGACGAGCAAAATCATGAGCAGCTTTGTGGTATGGCCATTACCCGTTTACTCGATCACCCAGATCCTCTGACCTATGAACCCAAAACAGAACTGGGTAAAGCTGCTCAAAAAAATGCCAAGTGGCTCTACTACAACGGAGGACGCTATTGGGATGGTTATAAGCAAGCAGTGCCACGATATTCCCTTGCCGTTCTCTTTAGCTCCTTTTTAATGGGAGAAATTGCCGCAGCAACGATCTTTCATCAAATGGCCGCTGGCTGTAAGGAGCCTGTTTTTAAAAAGGGCTTTGCGAGTATTGGTCGCGATGAAGGTCGTCACATGGCCATTTGCATGACTCTTATGGAGCGTGATTACCCTAAGCTTCCTCAAGAAGACCGTGAGGTTATCACCAAACAAATTCGTGCAGGATACCTGTTCTTATCAGCGGTACTCTTTGAGCCACCAGAAGATTTTTGGGATCTTCCTAGCGACTTTATTAGTAATCAAAGAAAGATTGAAGCGGTCGCGCGCACTGCTGGTTTTCATATTCCTGATTACGACACCAAGAAGCAAAATTGGCGTGAGGCCATCTTAAATCTCAAAGGTGTTCTCGATAAGTTTGATATTCCTTTTCCCGCCATTCCTGAAGTGGATATCTCGGGCCAGGAAGTCAATGACGTCCACATGGAAGATATCATCCCCGTTTTTTAATAAGGTATTCTCATGACCAAGATTGTTCTGTCTCCTTCTGGCATTGAAGTTCCTTGCGATAAGGGGGCAACTGTTCTTTCTGCTCTTGAAAAAGCTGGCTATGCTCTTCCCAATAATTGTCGGGCGGGAGCTTGTGGCGAGTGTAAGGTCAAGGTTCTCAAAGGTGATTTTGAACAAGGCTTCATCCTTGATATGGCACTGCCGGCCAGTGAAAGAGAGCAAGGCTTTGGTCTCATGTGTATGGCCAAACCAACAGGGGATGCTCTCGAGATTGAGTGGGCCACGGCCGATACCAGACCGAAGCTTTTCCCTCCACAGGAGCGTATGCCCTATATGGTAATTGAAAAAACGCCGGTAACCGACACCATCATTAAATTGCGTCTAAGAACACTTAGTGACTCCCTTAAATTTTGGCCTGGTCAATACGTCACCCTTACTCATGAAAGTGGTGACTTTGAAGAGCGTTGCTATTCTCTGGCCAATATACCTAATAGGGAAGGGGACCTTCTTCTCTTTGTGACTAAGGTTGAGGGGGGACAGGCCAGTACTTGGCTCCATGAAGAGCTTAGTGAAGGGGAGCGCCTCTATGTCAATGGTCCCTATGGTACTTTTATAGGCGATCCTCAGGCCAAGACCCCCGTTCTTTGCTTGGCCTCTGGCTCAGGTCTTGCCCCGATTCTTTCTTTAACTTCAGGAGCTCTCTATCGTGGAGGCTTTTCTTACTCGGCCACAGTTCTTTTTTCGGCACGAACAAAAAGTGACCTCTTTGAAATGGGTTATTTTAAATATTTGAGCCAGAAGTTTCGCAACTTTAAATTTCGCTACACCCTCACACGAGAGGCCAACCCCGAAGGTCTTGAGGGCCGCATTCCCGCTCTTTTACCTCAGCTCTACCCTGATCTTAGTGAGACCAGTATTTACATTGCAGGCTCTCAGGCCTTTGTTGATGATTGTTTGGAGCAAGTGAAGAAGCTTGGCGCTAAAGATGAGCTTATTCATAAGGAAGGCTTTGTTTCGCAGATCCCTGCCCAACCTGCCGCAACTTAGATATAACCTGTAGCTAAGTTACCTATAGAGATTATTCCTTTTTATTAACTCAAGCAATCTCCTATAACATCCTCACGGTCCATGTGGGCCCCCAAAATACAAAATCAAATGTGAGGAGAGTTAGAGATGAAAATGAAAAATTTAATGATGGTTGGAATTTTAGGGCTGGGTTTGCAAGCGACTATTGCGGCCCCTGTAGGTGAATTTGCCGTGGCCAATCGCGGAGGCAGTGTGAGCTTCTTTAATTACGAAAGCACTTTCGCCAATCCCCTAGGTGAGCTTGTTGCCGCTAGTGACCTTCAGTCAACTGCAGTAGCAGAGCCGATGTATATCACTCCACTTGGAACGGCCAAAGGTCAGAGGCTTCTCGCTTTTGCTGACCGTACCAAGAATAAACTTAAAGTGTTAAACGCCGACACAAAAGAAACTCTTTCAGAAGTTTCTCTTTCAAAAGGCGCCTTTCACCAATTTTCTCACCCTCTGGTAGGTCTACTTGTTGCGGTTGCAACAGATGGTGATAAGGGAATGGACCTTATTGAGGTTAAAGAAGATGGCCATAAACTTACGAAGAGGCATTTTACTCTTCCAGAAGTTTTAACTTCGGGTAACCCACATGATGTTGTAATGGATCGTCAATTTGCCTACCTGACAGTAAAGGGTGTTCAAGGTCAAAAAGAAAAGAAATTTGATGTTCTTCTTCAGATTTCTCTTAAGAGCCTTAAGATTGTAAAGGCCGAGTCTTTTAGTGAGGACATTCACCTCTTTAATCCCGTTCGCGCTGGCTTCTTTGTTGTGGTCGAAGAGGAAACTGGCATGTTAAGCCTGATTCAAAAAGGGACTCTTAAAGTTCTTGCTCAGAAGAAAGTTGCTGAAGGTGTTCACGGTGTAACTGGTTCAGAAAATGGTCACTTTGTCTTTGCTACAGATATTGATGAGAAAGCAGGTTCTCCTGCGGTCTACGCTCTTGAAGTGACAAAGAAGGGCCTAACCATTTGTGATAAAGCCGCTCTAAACTTTCCCACGGCCCACAATATTGCAGTTGATGACAGAAATGAGAATATGACTCTTGTGGTGACTCACTCTGGTGGTCAGCAAACTCAAAATAGTGTGCTCAGTTTTTCTAAAAAGAGCCGTAAGTTAAACTTAAATAAGGACCTCAGAAGTGGAGTAAACCCCTTCGGTCTTACTTTCTTCTAGAGCGAATTCACTTTATTTTTCTTAGAGAACCGGGACTTAAGTCCCGGTTTTTTTGTGATTACGAAAGAGTGTTGGAACTTTCGATCATAACCTGAGCATACTGAGGCTTCTTGATGACTAAGAACTCAGCCTCTTCCTCTGAGCGATTCTCTAAGGTATGAGGAACCAGCTCTTCTTTGGAAAACTTCATGAAGTCTCCTGTTCTTAAGGTCAAGATCTCCTCGCCTTTGATGGCAAAGAGGGTGCCTTTTAGGACATAAATGCACTCATCGCTATCGGGGTGGTAGTGAAGGGCAGAGGAACGCTTTCCTGGCGCAAGCTTTTCTTGATGAATAAAGAAGTCCTCTCCATGCTCTAAGGTCGCTGATTGAGAGTACTCTTCACCAGACTTCTGAGAAGTGAGTTGGCGAAATTGTCTTCCGTGTTGCCTTTTTACTTTCATAAATTCAGTCTAACGGTTTTAGTTGAGAGTGGAAAGCATTAAGCCTAGGCCTAAGAGAGCTCAATTAGGCTGCCTTAGGGGCGACAAGAGAAGTGTTGACACCACCATTGGGTAAAGAGGGCCTGTTTCTGAGAAGAAGGTCCACGTTCACCCTCTCTATCTTCACCACTTGTTAAGACATCGGCAGCCTCTTCGAGGGTATCATCCTCTTCACCATTAAGCTCGACCTCAATCATGGAGTCTGGGTGGGGCTGGTCAGATTCGAGGTCTTGATCTTCAGTGGCCCCATAGAGGAACTCCTCAACACTTGTAGGGAGGCCATCAAAGTAAAAATAGCCTACAGTAGGCACCCCAATGACCACTAAGGCCGCAAGCCTGCCCACAAAGCTTCTATTACTGGTAGGGGACAGATCACCACGTGCCTTGGCCTTTTCTCCAGCTTCAAGCATCCTTTTGTGAAAGTCAGGTTCCGATGCTTTCGCCTCTTCTAAAAGGCTTGCCCACTTCTTCTCGGCACCAGCATCGACTCTTCTGGCAAAGGTTACCAAGAGCTCATCTCCCCCGACTGCGGTGTTGATATTTTCAAGAAGGTCAAGGGATTGACCGGGTTGGTTTGGCCCGTAAATAACTCTATTGATCTTTGGGAAGTGGCTATTCTTAGCCTGAGCATCATAGATCATACGAAAGAGTTTCACCGCCCGTCTCTTATCTAAAATTTTGGATTTGTAGATATAGCCAAGGATAGTGTCGAGAAATTCTGGCTGAGAAATGATGCCTTTGAGAAAGCCCAAAATCTCAGCATTTCTCTCTCTTTTGAGACGGGTGAGGACAAAGGTAGGCTCTTGATAAAGGGCCTCACGCATTTCTTTTATGGCGGGCCTTCCTTCGCCATCAAAGAAGAGTTTAAACATCAACTGCTCCTTATCTGAGGGGGCGCCAAGGCTCCCAAGGAGATATTGAGTGTAGCGCTGACAGTTTTCTGTACATTCACTCTTCTCAACCAGCTCTTCTAAGTGCCCGCGTACCATGCGGTACTCCTGATAGTTATTGCCAAGGTGAGTAAGGGTACTTTCTTTTTCTAGCTCTAAGGCAATGCGCAGTCTTTCTAAGGATTCGCTTTGATCAAGTTGGCGTCTGAGAAAATCAATATATTCTTCAGAGAAATCAAAATCCTCCATGGCCTGAAAGAATTTTTCTGGGGCGGAGTCCGGGTTTTTTAAAAGGTAATCGACGACTTTCTGTGAGCGTTGGTAGCTGACATAGTTGGCCTCAAACTCACGAAAGAAAGTACGCCATTGGCGCTCATTGGGGGCATGGCTGCCGTTATAAAGAAAACTGTCGATAACAGCGATCTTCTTCCACACGCGGATATTAAGGGCTGGCTCAGGGTTTTCCTTAAGCTTTCTCAGAAGGTTCGTGGTCTTTTCGATACGAGACACTTTCTTAAAAAGTTCTGTTTCTGTTGTTTCGGCCAGTCTCTTTTGGTGGCGAAAGAGTCCGGCCATAATCCTTTGGCAACTTGCTTGAACAGAATTGGTGCCAAGAACGACAGTGGCACAAAGAAAGATGTATTTAAGGGGGCGAAAGGACAGCTTGGTCATAGTTGTCTTTTCGGCTTGTTAATGCCTTAAAATTAGCTCTAAGACCCTGCTACTTAGATACCGGAGGTTCAAGACCCGCGATCTCATAAATATCTGATTTTTCTAGGGTTTCTTCATCAAAGAGGCGTTGACTTAGCTTCTCTAAAGTCTCCCTATTATGGTTGAGCAAATTGCTCACATAAGTCTTTCTCTCGTTGAGAATCTGGCAAATTTCCTTATCAATTTTTTGAGAGGTCTCCTCGGAGAAGTTTTTAGGTTTTGAAATTTCTCTTCCCAAAAAGGCATGCTCTTCTCCCATTTCAACTGATAGGAGGCCAAAGGAGTCACTCATGCCAAAGTTGGCCACCATGGCACGGGCCATTTTGGTGGCCCGTTTGAGATCATCTTGAGCGCCCGTTGTGATTTCTCCGATGAGAACTTCCTCGGCGACTCGACCTCCCAAAAGAATGGCAAGTTGACCCATTAGATAACCTTTTGATTGATTGATCATATCTTCTTCTGGTGTTTGCTCAGTGAAACCAAGGGCACGACCACGGGGGATGATGGTCATTTTGGTTACTGGGTTGGCCTCTTTGGTGAGAAGGGCGACTAAGGCATGACCTGATTCATGAACAGCAACCACTCGCTTTTGTTTTTCTGTGAGGTGCTCATCTCTTGGATTACCCATGAGAACTTTATCGCGGGCCAAAGAGAAATGTTTGCCATTCACTTTCTTCTCTCCAGCACGTGCAGCGATCAAGGCCGCTTCATTGACGAGGTTTTTAAGCTCAGCCCCAGAGAAGCCCGGAGTAATTTTAGCAATGTGCTTGGTATCAATATCTTCTGCCAGTGGAATTTTCTTAAGGTGAATTTTTATGATGGCCTCTCTTGCCTCCACAAGGGGTAAGTCCATGACAACCTGACGATCAAAACGACCGGGTCTGGTGAGGGCAGAGTCTAAAACATCAGGTCTATTGGTTGCGGCCAAAACCACGACGGACTCACCTGTACCAAAGCCATCCATTTCAGCTAGAATTTGATTGAGGGTTTGCTCCCTTTCATCGTGACCACCACCAAGACCTGTTCCACGGCTTCTTCCAATAGAATCAATTTCATCGATGAAGATAATGGCCGGTGCCTTGGCCTTGGCCTCATCAAAGAGTTTTCGAACTCGCGAAGCCCCCATACCGACATAGAGTTCAATAAACTCGGAGCCACTCATACTAAAGAAAGGCACTCCTGCCTCACCAGCTACGGCCTTGGCCATTAATGTCTTACCTGTTCCTGGAGGACCCACCATGAGGACACCTCTTGGCAATTCGGCACCCATTTCTGTAAAGCGTTCAGGAGTTTTTAAAAAGTCGACAACTTCTTGCAGGTCGCGCTTGGCATTCTTAGCGCCTGCCACATCGGCAAAAGTTTTTTGAGGCAAGGTGGGGTCGATTTCATGACTCTTTCCCCCACCCATGAAAGGCGGCATACCTTGGCCGCCACCAATCTTCTTATTGAGGTTGCGGCTAGTAAAATAGAAAAAGCCAATAATAAAAATCCAGGGCAGAAAACTAATGAGGATATTGATCCAAGTGTTGTTGTCATCTCTGACGGCGACAATCTCAACTTGTTGTTCCTCTAGGAGGGGGAGAAGTTGAGGGGACTCAACCGGTGGCAGGGGAGATACAAATTGGACGGTCTTATTATGGGAGCTGGCCTTTTGCGTCCCTTGGTCTTGTTGACCAGTGGCCTCTGGAGGCATTGCTTGTTTAAGGTCGGCCATAATGACATTACCTTTGAAAGTCACCTTGGCGATACGGTTGGCCTTTATGGCCTCAATGATTTTGGAGTAGGCGACTTCTTTCTTGATGGTATTTCCTTGGCCTTGTTGAAAGAAGTTGGCCGCAAAGAGGGCACCTAAGAGGACTACCAACCACAGGCTTGCACCCTTACCACGCGGCAAAGGAGGAAGAGGAGGTTTACCGACCCCCCTTTGTGAGGGCTTTTTATCCCTGGTCTTCTTCTTATTTTTTTGTTGAGAGTCATTGTGGTCTGCCATTTCTTGCTCCTTGTGCCTAGGTTACAATGTTTCAAACCTTTTGTTCAGGAGAGTTTTTTGATGTTTGCCTCTGTCAGCCCTTTAAGGCACCTCGCTCAGGTCAACTTTGTCGCTTGTTTGCTTTTGTTTATGGGCTGTGGGCGTATGGCTGTCAAAGAGGCGAGTGAGGCGATGCGAAAAGTTGCGCCGCTTCCTTCTTTTGAGTCCGAACTCGATGCGGGCTGGCTTGAGCTTAAAACTGAGACCCAAGCACGGCTCCTTAAGCGTGAAGCCCCCCTGACTTTTGGTCCCTGTCAGGTTGCAGTAGAAGACTACCGTGAGTTCTTGCAGGCCATGCCCACTAAGGAAGATGAGTTACAAAAGTATTTGCAAAGTGAAGCCCAATGGTTTGCGGTCTTTGGTCGTAAGGACTGGAGTGAAATTCTACTGACCTCTTACTTTTCTCCAGTCTACCCCGCAAGACGGTTGCCTGAAGGTGATTTTACTCAACCCGTTTACCAAGTGCCTAAGGATCTCATTGAAGTTTCTCTTAGTTCCTTTTCACATGAAGATCTCGCCGAACTTGAAACAGACCGCGCCATTGTTAGCGCTCGTCTAACAAGTGGCCCTGGTATTCTGCAACGAGTGACTCCCTATTTTAGTCGCTGGCAAATAGACGGCGAGGGCGTTTTAAAAGGCAGAAATCTAGAGCTTGCCTACCTCAAACCTATCGATGCCTTCTTCTTACAAATTCAGGGTTCTGGTCAAATTGAATTCAGTAACGGCAAACGAATGACACTCGGGTATGGCGCTCAAAATGGTTATCGTTATCGTGGTATTGGTAAGCTTCTCTACGACATCATTCCTAAGGAGGAGATGAGTATGGGGCGTATTGAGAAGTATCTCAAAACTTTAAGGGGCGAAGAGCTCACTCGTTTTCTCGCCCAAAACCCAAGCTATATTTTCTTTAAAAAGCTTGAGGGAAAGAGAGGGGTAACAACCTTTGGACCGGAAGTTCAAGACAGGCGTACCCTTGCTATTGATACGAAATTTTTTCCCCTAGGGGCGATGGCCCTTCTCAAATATCCTCACCCTCTTTTTAAGAGTGAAGATGACATAGAGCCTTATGCCTTTGAAGATCGTTTTCAATGGGTCTTTGCTCACGATACCGGTGGGGCGATTAAGGGAGTGGATCGCGCCGACCTCTATTGGGGTTCAGGCAAGAAGGCGCAACAGGCAGCAGGGGTTATGAAGAACCCGGCAAATTTGTGGTTCATCGCTCCTAAGAAGGTCTGTTCGCGGTAGTATCATCCTATGAAGAAACTTCTCCCCATTCTCCTTTCATTTATCCTTATAACTCCCCACGCTTCGGCCATTGAAGGGGTTTATGAGGTTATTATTCGCAAGCAACAAGAAAAGAAGGCCAGTCGTTGGACCCTTGCCGATTGGTTGATGACCAAACAGAAAATGGCCCTCATGGATCAGTGGTTGGCACTCAATTCCTCGAGCACTTGGTTTGAGTTTCTTTTGGAGGGAAGCGGCAATAAACTGACAGCAGATAATACTCCTGAGAGTCGTCTTCCTTATGAAGCCCAGGCCTACCGTTATCAGGCAGCGATGTATATTAAGGCCTTTGGTCTTCAAGGGGGGAAGGATAAGGTCAGTGGCTTTCAAGACTCTTCTTTTTATCAGGCGAACTTGATCCTTTTAGGCTCCTCTGCTCAATCAACGAATATTCAACTTCACTATGGTCTAAGAAATTTAAACCTAGTGGAAGGCAAAGTCTCTCCTAGTTACTGGGGCGCAAGTGCTACTCTCTATCTCCTACCTTTTTTAGGGGCTCTTTATGATCATCGCAAGTATGGCGATGATAGTGAAGGGACTTTGAGCTTAAGAGAAGGAAGCCGCCAGGAAGTCGGTGGCTTTATTGATGTGTGGTTTCTCAGACTTAAAGGGACTTATTTTAAAGAGCGCTTAAAACTTAATACCACGGCAAGTGGTGATTATGACCAACAGGTTTCTGGTTGGTGGGCAGGAGCTCAGCTTTTCTTTTAATGTTCTTCTAACTTACTTCACTCGTGAAAAGTAGGTCCCCACCCACTTATATGAAGTTTTAACGCCATCTTTTGCAATACGGGTAATTTTAGAAGGCGAGAGCTCAACTTGGTCATCATAGTGGGCGACGATATAGGGAAAGAATTCAGCTTCTCCAAAGTCTTTTTCTAGAATACCGAGTTCTTTAACTTTCTTGCTTTGACTATTAAAAGAGTGCATCACAATGAGAGTCGAGGGGTTGCTGTATTTACGAAGAACAACTTCAAGCCAGCCATCACTGTTGATATCAACGATGCCGATGAAGTCCTCTTTTTTGTGGCTAACAACTTTTAGGAAGTACTCACCAAAGTCATCCATATTAAAGTGGAGAGTGTAGTCACTTTCCTTTGCTTTCTTTGAGAAGTAGCGCACTCTTCCTTGTTCTATTCCTTGATCGTCCGTGTAGACGTCGAGAAATACTAAGTAATCGCGACCATCAACTTTTTGGTGAAAAGTCTTACAGGCCACAAACTTTGTATTGGGTTTCTGATAGGCTTTGATCAAACTTTTAGAGCACTCAACGCCAGTGGATTGATCCCCCTTGGCCATCGTACTAAAACCAGAGAGTGCGAGCATGGTAAGAACTGTGAGCGTTAACGTTTTCATTTTAATATTCCTTCTTTCTTATACTTTTAAATTAATCACAAGTGGTCATGTCATCAAAGCGAGTCAGGTTATTGGCACGGATCGTGGACATCAAGCTATCACGATAGCCGGCATCAGCAGCGTAGGCCCTTAGTCCCCGGACAACTGTTCCTGGGTCGGCCTTTTGTCCTGCTGCGAATCGACTCTTCACATGGTTCTGAGCACTTCTATAAGCATCATTCTCTAATACATTATCGGCATAGAGAAGGGCTCCTTCAATAATATTATTAAAAGTACGGTAATAGTGACCTTCGCGTCTTGGACGGGGATAAGTACAGGCCGCACGTATTCTTGGGGTTCCACCACTACTTGTGAAATACCCTGGTAGCTGTCTTCCCGGTTGAGTCGCTAGGCTAGCCAGGTTGGGGTTTCTTAGGGCACGTGAGCCATTAGGGTTATAGTCCCAACAAGAGTGACCACCAAAGTTATTCAGTCTTTGAAGCACATTACTAGTACCCCAAGCGGTTTCAATGGCTATTTGAGCTAGAGTCACTGAAGCGGGCCAACCGGTATGCTTTTGAATCTCAAGTGCGATAGGACTAAAGAGTTCAAAGAAACGTTGTTTCTTGGCATTTGTACCTCTTTGCTTCGCCTGGTTAATAGAGGCGGCAATTTGGCGACCTGAATCTTCTCTTGTATAGAAGCTCTGGTTAAAGTTAACACAGTCACCACTTTGCGGAGTTGAGCCTGGTGTACAGTCAATACCTGTTCCACCGAGTCCAGGAATCTGATCGAGGCCTTGGATGATTTCATCTGTAAGGGTTCTTAGCGCATTGGGGTTAGGGACATCGACATAGCGATTAGAAACCCAAGTTCTCTCACCATTATATTCAGCGATATACCAACCGGTATCTTCATGGCGACCGAGGATGGTTACAGGTGTACCTTGACCACCACTGCGACAAGGAATTTTTCCTACTACACGATACCTGGTTGAAGGTCCTGAACGACGATTGAGGCGGCTTCTACAGTTGAGGCGACCGGTCTGCGGCTCATAAAAAGAAGTGCGACTATCATCTTCTGAACCTACATCGCGCGGAGCACTTGTATGTTCGCCACTGATCCAACCAAGTTCACCATTAACAAAAACTTTATAAAAGCCATTTTCTTCACCGAGAATAAGAACCTTTGTTTGGCGACCGTTATAATCGCGACAAGAGAGGTCCTCAATACGGTCACTTGATACACTTGAAGTGCGTCTGACGTTAAGGGCCGTGCGACAAGTAAGCTCTACATATTGGATAGGTCCTCCTGAAGCGAGAGTACCCGTTTCAGTTTCTTCTTCGGCTTCCTCTGGTGAATCCTCAGGCTCTTCAGTTCTTTCTTCCCCTTCAGGTTCACGCTCTTCTGCTTGTGGGCCAGGAACTCTACCGGCCGCTACATCAGCTTGATACTCAACATCAGCTAAAGTTTCCATTGCCTGTCTTTGGGCCAACTCTTCAGTGCGCTCTGCTAGGCGACGCTCCTCTTCTGCGGCCTCAGCTAAGGCACGGTTTCTCTCTTCAATTTCATATTCAATGTCACCAAATTGTTCAGAGAGTTCTCTTTGGCGTCTTTCCTCTTCGGCTTCTTCGCGAGCGCGATCGGCCTGAAGCTCTGTATCCGCCAGCTCAGCCGCAGCCGCTCTTTGACGTCTTTCTTCTTCGGCTGCGATTCGCGCTAGGTCAGCTTGATATTCCACATCGGCCAAGGCCTCTGCTGCTTCTCTTTGGCGTCTGGCCTCTTCTGCTGCGATACGAGCACGATCGGCTCCAAGCTCTACATCAGCTAAGGCAACAGCATCGGCATCAGGTCCAATTTGAATTCTTACCTCGGGCTCGACTTCTGGTTCCACTACTTCTTCGGTGGGCTCCTCACTAGGGCCACCTGCTTCAAGCTCCAACCGGGCAGCTTCGGCAGCTGCACGGCGCGCCTCTCTACGTCTCTTACGATCTGATCTTCGTGTTTTTTCAGCGGTGAGCTGCTCTTCTACCGCCTCTAAAATGGCCTCAGGCTCAGCAGGTTCACTTGCGGGTTCACGTGCTGGAGCACTCGCTGGGATCAACTCTACTTCTCCTAAGAGGCCTTCTCTAAGGTCACTTTCAATTTCCGAAAGTGCGGCATCAAATCTTCTGATATAGCCAGGAGTAAGGAGATTGGACTCAGTTGCAGGTCTAAGCTGAGCGACAAGCCCATCAAGGTTTCTTGCTTGGACTTCGAAGGTTCTTTTTCTAAAGTTGTAATCACGGTAGCGTAGGCGATCTTCTTCGCTGGCCCCGGGAGGCAAGGGATTGTCTGCAAGGAATGCTGCAATCACTTGTGCTCGATTTCTCTTTTCTTGGGCATGCAGCTCAATAGCATCGATCCTCTGGACAATGTCAGTCCCTAGGCTTGCTCCATAAATGGTGGGCATGTTTATACCAAGCAGGCATAAGCAAAGAACGAACCACTTCTTCATCAACTTCAACGTAATCGAATTTTTCAACAACATAATCAACGCCTTTTGCTATTTCTCTAATCCCATTATCGAGAGAAACGCCAAATTTCTTTACTGTTTTTGTCGGTTTTATGTGATTCTATAGGCTTAGGTAGTCAGGGTTACGAAAATGTGTGCCTCCAAAAGTAGGCAGTTTTTAGTAACGATATTTTGTCTGGTAATGTTACAGATTTTCTATCTACTGGAGAGTACTTGGTTTTTTTAGCATGAAGATTTGTCAAATAAGTAGTCGAGGTCAAGTTCAATTTGTTACAAAGGTCTTAACTTAAGGAGAAACATGAACCCTCAAGACACTAAGTTGGGTATTTTAGGGGGAGGTCAGCTAGCGCGTATGATGCTGACTCCATGTATGGACTGGGACCTTGATGTCGCTGTTCTTGATCAGCAGTCCTCTGTCTGTCGTCCTTTTTGCGCTGATTTTCGCCAAGGGGATTTTAGTAGTCCAGATCAGGTCATCGACCTCTTTAAGGATCGCGATGTTGTGACCCTTGATCTAGAAGGCGTCTCTTTAAATGGCCTCAAAGGACTAGAAGAGCAGGGTGTGAAGGTCGCTCCCTCCTCTCAAGTCATTGAGATCATCCAAAATAAAATTAAGCAAAAGACCTTCTTTAAAGATCATTCCATCCCAACCTCAAAATTTGAAGTCCTTGAGAAGGTTACTGAAGAAACGCCTCATGGCTTTTTGAAAATGCCTCAGGGGGGCTATGACGGTAAGGGCGTCCATTCCTTTAAGGGAAATCTTACTGATTTGCCGACTTCTTTTCAAAGAAATGTCTTATGGGAAGAAAGAGTCGATGTGGCCACTGAAATTTCGGTCCTCGTAGTAAGAAATGCCTTTGGCCAAATGATGAGTTACAACTCAACTGAGATGGTCTTCGATCCCGAGCTCAATCTTATTGCTTATACGCTCTTTCCCAGTCGCTTGGATCCCGAAAAGGAGGCCCAAGCGCAAGAGTTGGCCCGTAGAGTTTGTGAGGGACTTGGCTGTGTCGGCGTATTAGCAGTAGAAATGTTCTTAACAAAAGAAGGGGAGATTCTCGTCAATGAATGTGCTCCTCGTCCTCATAATAGTGGTCATCATACGATTGAGACTTGTGTGACCTCACAGTTTGAAAATCACTTACGAGCTGTCCTTGGTTTACCTCTCGGTTCTTGCGAGCAAATTCGTCATGGTCTCACTTTTAACCTCATAGGAGTTGGTGAGGGAAAGACGATTGTCCATGGCCTAGAAGAATTGATGGCCAAACCTGGCGTGTACTTTCACCTCTACGGTAAGAAGGATTGTCGGGTGGGCAGAAAGATGGGTCATGTGACAGTCACCGGTCGTAGTGAAAGTGAATGCCTCGACCTATATAATGAGCTTTATCAGAAAATAAAAATTACAGGAGAATGAATATGAGTGCAAAAGAAGTGGCCGTCATTATGGGGTCCTCAAGTGACCTTGATGTCATGAGGGGAGCGATTGAGGCCTTAGAACATTTTGGTATTGGTGTTCATGTTCAGGTAGTGAGTGCCCATCGCACGCCTCAGGGGATGCTCGACTTTGCTAAAGGCGCCCGCAAAAATGGCTTTAAGGTGATTATCGCAGGGGCCGGAGGAGCCGCTCATCTTCCCGGTATGGCGGCGAGTGCCACAACTCTACCTGTTATTGGTATTCCTGTACGCTCTTCAAACTCTATTGATGGCGTTGACTCTCTCTACTCCATCGTGCAAATGCCAAAAGGCATTCCCGTGGCCACTATGGCGATTAATGGTTCTTTCAATGGTGGTCTTATGGCCGTGAGAATGTTATCCCTCGAGCGCGCCGATCTGGCAGAGAAGCTTCAGGCCTATGAAGACTCGCTTGCTGAAAAAGTAAAGAAGATGAACGAGGAGCTTTAGTCCTACTTAAGTTCTAGCAATTTCTTTCGCACTCGTCTTAGCCCTTTGAAACTTTTAAGAAAGTTTAGGAGATGATCCTTCTTTGATGGGGGGATGAAGCGTGAAATATTTCCCTTCTTTATAAGAGAACTTTTCATAAGAGGATGACGGCACACATCGAGAAAATGTTGGTGTAGGGGATGTTGGGGATTTAAGACATCCCTTTCTTGGTACTCTTTGGCACTAAAAGTACCCCAGTTTGAAATACGCTGAAAATAAACCTTATCCACCCCAAGCTTCTTTCCGAGTTCCACAAAGAGAGGCATTTCCCGATAATTGTGATCTTGCACTACAAAGTCCAATTGGAGGTGATCAAAGAGGCCTTGCTTTCTAAACTGAACGAGATCCTCCAGGTTTTTCTGCAGTTGACTCCAATCACCACCTTTTCTCACTATGGAGTAAGTTTCTTTAGTGGCAGCATCAAGGGAAACAAATATCCCGCCCAAGTTGCCATGGATATTCTTCATTCTTTGAAAGACTTCTTTGGTGAGTAGGACCCCATTCGTGTTGAGGTTTATTTCAAGTTTGGGAAAACGCTTACCCTCAAATTCAAAGAGGAACTCGCGATAAAGACGCGAACTAAAGGGATCTCCAGATGAACAAATATTGAGGCTTTCCACATCGCGCATGAGCTCGGGGAGAAATTGCTCTCTCTTTCCTTTGAGTTCTTCAAAGAGGTCATCTTTAAGGGTGATATAGTCCGTGCGACAACTTGGACAGGCCAAGTTGCAAGTACGGTCTTCGCTAAAATAAAGGATTCGCGGTCCATGAGGAACCTTGCCATCAGTGTAAGTCAGGTAGTCTTTATACTCACTCTTATAGATATAATCTTTGTCGTGAAGAGTTTCCCCTTGAATTTCTGGGCACAAAACTTTGTCACAATAGCGAAAGGAGCCGTCGTGCATAGAGCGGCGGATTTCCTGAATGAGGTTACCATTCCAGACATCTTGAACACTTTGAGTGCCGAGGTCACCAATGCTTACGGGGAGCCATGTCGGGCAACAAACATAGCAACGAAATTCTCCCTCGACATAGTGAATATCAAGGTATTCGAAGGGCTTGGGGCAAAACTTATTTTTTAAATCCACGTTTTCATTATAGGGCATATGGAGTTGTCTTTAACTTTCAATTTAACACCAACTTTTAAGGACTTAGTCCTTATTGATATTACTGGAGTATTTTACTCCGGGGGAGTTTTATTGGCGTGGTTAGTCTAAAGTGTTTTAATAGGGCCATGTCATTAAGGAATAAGACAATCTTTAGTCCAGGATGGGGCTTCATCATTTTCTTTGTGCTGCTTTTTAATCAAGGGGCCTTGGCAAATTGCTCACAAAGAACTCTTCCTCAAGATTTTTCTGAAAGCTATCGCGAGCTCTTTGAGTTCACTAAGAACTTACAGGTCATCAACCTCATGGGAGTCGATGAGTGTAAAACATCAAGAGCAGGAACTTTTCCATGGATCTTTCAATGTGATGCTCAAGGAAACTTCTTAGAGGCAAGAGCGCTTGTTTATGAAACACCAAAAGTTGAATTGGTCTTTAACCAAGAGAGAGAGCTAGAGATCACCTTTTCAAGAGGCGATAGTTGGGACTATTCTAAAGTGAGTGCTGATGAAGAGGCCCAGGTGATTACAAGGCCTGGGCAATTTGCGAGAATTATTTACACCACCACCTCGGCCAGAAAAGTTTATTTGCATTTCTATAGAGATGGCACAACCAATCTCACTCAATTGGAGGGGCTAACTTATCGTATGGCCATTGGTAAGCCTATCCTAGAGGCCAAGTACAGTTGTCAGAATCAATAGGAATTTAAATTAACGGCAGGAGCGCTCGCTTGTGCCTTCACTAAAGTAAACCACACGCTGATAACGAAATGTCACAATGAAGCGTCCATTGGCACGGCAGTCATTGAAGTGATTGATGTCGTAAGCACATGTGGCGCGCGAGATACCGGCCCAGCGAGCGTGGTCCATAAAGGCGGCGACAAAAGCACGCAAGTTTGTTTCTAAATCAGTGGAGTCACTAAATTGAAAGAAAGAGGCACTAAAGAAAGTGCGCTTCATGGGATAGTCTTCGCATTGAATCCATGGCTCAACAGGAACATTGTCGTAGAAACGGATGGCCGCTACTTGGCGAAGATATTCGAAGAAGGCCCTCTCTTGAGGATTGATGGGAAAAGGGCCTGAAAGTCTCGCCTGAGCTGCGAAACCGAGTAAGAGCAAAATGAGGGTGACAATCCTTTTCATAAGCCGAAAACTTACGGAAAAGGTTGGGCTTTGGCAAGTAGCTAACTGTCTGAATTAATTAAACTTAATTGTACTTTTCACCGTTTGACACAAAGCGCCTACTTTCTTTTTGGCCTCTGTATTAGGCCCATAGCAGCTCACCCACCATTGTGACTCAATCTCCT
>JAUIBX010000296.1 GCA_030427595.1 Bacteriovoracia bacterium
CAGTGGATTAAATCGCAGCCGCTTTATTTTTCCTGGTCCCATTTCTGTTGAAAAAAGAGAGGGTGTAACCTACGCACCGCTCATTCAGACCACTGATAAAGGTAACGAATATACTGCACGCTCCTTTCAGTTGAATAATCCAGTTCAACTATGGCGTGACTTTAAGGAAGGATCAAAACCTCAGGCGTTCGCCTATAAGGCGATCGGACGCTTTGAAAGTAGTTTTGAAGGTGCACCTAAGGTAAAAAAAGATGGCAAGGAAAAGAATAAAAAGAAGAAAGGAAAATCTTCTTTAACATCTAATGAGGCTTCCAAAAACAATCACTTGGAAAAGTCTCAAGAGGATTCCGCTATTATCGTTTTCAACGATGTAGACTTTCTGACAGATCAATATGCCTTCCAAAATACCTTTTTAGGAATGGCCGTAGCTAATGACAATAGCACTCTCTTTTTGAATGCTCTTGAGGCTTTGGCCGGGGATCTTAACCTCCTGCAAGTGCGCTCAAAGGGTAAGAAAGTGCGTGGCTTTGATGTTGTTGATCAAATTGAGTTTGAGGCGGAGAGAGACTCCGTTCAGAAGGTCAAAGAGATTAACCAAAGTATCGCCAAGTTTCAGGCTGAGCTCAATCAATTGGGCCAAAAGGCCAACGGCAATAATATGGCGCTCATTCAAAATGAAGGCCTTAAGAAGCGTAAAGAGCTCAATAAAAAGATCGTTCTCCTCAAAAAACAACTGCGTTCAGTAAAAAGGGAAGGGCGAGAGAAAGTTGAGTCTCTTGGAAGACTATTTATGGTTTTAAATACCATGCTCGTGCCTATACTCTTGGCGTGTGCAGGTTTGGTTTACTTAACTAAGAGAAAAAATCTCACCCAGGGTAAACGGAAAAGAGCACCGAATTATGCAAAAAATATTTATCATGAGGAGGCGAATGTATGAAACTCAATCATCTGGCCTTAACAACACTTACCCTCTTTCTTATTTCGCTTGGGGTATTCTATCAAGACCAAAAGAGAGGTGAGATTCCACTTGAGGGCAGCAATTTCTTAAAAAGTTTTAACGTGACAAAAGTTCATAAAGTGGAAATTCGTCATCGAAATAGCAAGAAAATCTCCCTCTTAAGAGATGGTCGTCGTTTTGTTCTTGATTCTCACTCTGGTTTTCCAGCTGATAACCCCAAAGTCAATGAACTCTTCTTTAAGTTGAGTAATATTAAGCTTAAGGAAAAGGTCGGACAAGATCTTGATGTTGACGACCTTAAGGGCTTTGAGCTAGCACCAGATAACATCAGCTATGAGGTGTCTGTCTTTGATCAACAGGACAATAAAATTCATCACTTTCTCGTTGGCAAATCGTGGAAGGGAAAAGGCAGATACCTCTATAATCCCGAAACTAAGGAGGTTTTCCTTAGCAAAGAAAGTCTATGGTTTAGTCCCTCATTTGAGAGGTTTATCAGCAAAAACCTACTAGAGGTAGATGGCGAGGTGGTTGAGGCCATCGCCTCAGGTAAAGAGCTGATAAAGGAGGAAAACCAGGAGGCTTTTAAAAAGCTTAAGCGAATCGACTTTGAAAAGTTCTTTTCTCCCACAGAGAAAGAGGTAAGCGACTTAAAGTTTACCACTGACTTACAAGTTAAACTCGATAATAAGCTGGTCTATGATTTGAAGTTTGCCAAGAAAGATAAGAAGTTCTTTGTTAAAGCAAGGGCCTTGGTAGAGGAGGCCAACAACACCTTTGTGGTACGCCAAGATGACTCCGCCGACAAGCTCATGGAAATTGAGTCGGTGGTGGAAAGTCAGGGAGCCGCTCAACAGTTTAACCGTGATCGGGCCGCTTGGGTTTATCAAATCTCAGAAGACACCTACAAAACCTGGACCTTATAACTTAAAAGGTACGTGGTACTTTTTCCGACAGCGCGTCAAAAGCTATGACGCACGTTCAGAAAAAGTACCACGTACCTAAAAAATTTACTTTTCAAAAAGTTTCTTTTAAGCGAAATACGTCTCCAACTTTTTTTGTGAGGCGCGAAGTGAAGTTTAAGGTCATCATCAGTATGGATTGGGAAGGAACTGGACTCGAAGAGAAGAATTTGATGGCCATTTGTGACTTTAAAGAACGTTGGCGCGTGCCCTTTGTTCACTACCATAATCCTGCCTATTACACTCATCCCAACTTTTCTGAGGCCGAGGTCCATGCCTTTACCTCACTGGCCTTTTCAAAGGACGACGAAATTGGCCTGCATCTTCATACGCCTCAGCATCTGCTTGCCAGAGCAGGCGTAGAGCCGCGCCACTCCCCCTGTTTTTCTCGCCTCGGGGACTACAACCCTGGTCCCATGAAGGGCCAGGAAGTTATGCTGTTGGCCTATCAAAAGCATGAGGTTAAGAGACTTGTTGAATACTCCTTAAATCTTTTAAAGTCCCATGGGTACTATCATATTCAATCTTTTAGAGCTGGGGGCTGGATGGCCGATGAGCGCGTCTGGGAGGTTCTTAGTGAAGTGGGGGTTCCCATTGAAAGCTCCGCTGCCAACAGACGCTTCTTAGAAGGGAGTTCATGGGAGGGAGACAATCTTGACCGCTATTCTGAGCTTCTTTGGGGCACGCGTGGTAGCGAACTCTTTCCCTTTAATCTTCAGACCTTTAGCGGTCAGCTCCTTGAGATTCCCAACAACTTAGGGGCCATTGATTATTGGAACACAGAAAATATTTATCAAACCTTTAATGAGCTTTTGGCTGCAGGAACTGAAGAACAAGCTCATAGAGGGGCACCGGTCTTGGTGATCAATTCTCACCAGGAGACAGCGGCGGACAATCTGCCCAAGCTGCACGAGTTTCTCGCTTATCTCCATGGAGCCTATGGGGATGCTTTTTCCTTTGTCACCAATAAAGATATTTATATTGATAATTTGGAAAAGTTGACAGCGGGTAGTTCTCTGTACGCTTAGAACTCTGGCGCCTTTAAGCGCGTGATCTTTTTTGCAGATATTCCATCTCTTCTTTGTGCTTCTTGGACATTTCATCGAGACGGTCTTTGTAATTCATTTCGAGGTCTTGATACTTCTTGTCCATGCGCTTAGAAAGATAAGCGATATCGTGATCTTTTTGATAATTGAGTTCATTGATGGTGCGGTCTTTATCAGCGATGATCTCTTCGTAGCTTTGCCTTAGGGTTTTGAGCTCACTAGCAAAGTTCTTATTCATCACACGCTTTTCTTCTGTAAACCTTTCTTGAAGTTGCATCAGTTCACGATTATTTCTCTTGTCCATCTCGCGAATTTTTTCAGCGATCTCACTTTGGGTGACAGTGATGCGTTCGTTAAAAGCTCTGGTGGTTTTAGCATCTTTTTCAGCATGGGACTTCT
>JAUIBX010000062.1 GCA_030427595.1 Bacteriovoracia bacterium
AAGACCACTATGGGGAGGTTTTTGTTGAAGCTCATGGGTTAAAGTGGGAACATATGGGCTTTAAACAATTAAAGGAGTTAATAATGTTTAAAAGATTTTGTCTTTTGTTATCTGTACTATTCTTTGTTACTTCATGTGGAACTTTTAGACCTCATATGGCGACAACTCACCCGGTTGGACCACGTGTAGGAACATCATGTGCTAAGTATGTTTTACCTTTTCATATTGGTGGGGAAAATACAATCTTGGCAGCTGCCAAGAAAGGTAAGATTCGTAATGTTTCGACTGTTGATACAGCGATGAAGGGATTCTTTCCTTTCTATTATAAGAGATGTACGACCATTACTGGTAAATAAACCTAATAAGCATTTAAATTTTAGACTATAAGAGGGCAGCTTTGAGCTGCCCTTTTTTTTGGGCGATTCGTGGCGTAGGCAATAAAGCTAAATGATAGAAAAGACGAGGGCTTGAGTTTGTTTTCCAAGTCTATAGACTCTGTCATGTAAGAACTCCAATTAAGGTGAACCTATGCGAGAAGCTAAAAGCCTCATGCGGCTAATTAATGTGATTTCCCTTTTATTAATTGCAGAGCCACTTATAAAGGTTATGGTTCTCAAGACCCAAACAGGTTTAGAGTGGGGCTTGATTTGGTCGAATATCATGGAGAACTCCCAAACTTTTACGCGCTTCTTTTCTTTTTGGTTGCTCTCTCCTTTAACGGGGGTCTTCCTATTAACCTACTCCACCACGGCCAATATTCTTTATTTTGGCCTCACTCTTTTTAAAATCTATTCTCTTATCAGTTACGAGCCTTTCACTTGGCCTTATATGTCCAAGCATCCTCACTTCAGTGCTTATCTCTATGAAGGAGTAAACCTCATTCTTATGGGCTATCTCTTCTATCCTTTTTTACAAAGATTCTTTCTTAGCCGTTATTTAAGAAATGTTTGGGATGCCCGTGGGAGGGTAGAATGTCGTATTCCGGCTGTTGTTCTCTTTGAGGGGCATGGAGAGTTCAGTGAAGGAGTGATTCAAAATATCAGTAGTGGTGGAGTGAGTTTACGCTTAGGGGAGTCCATCCAAAGGTCTATCCGGCAAGGTAAAATTGTATTTTATACTCAAGATCATCAACCCATGAGTTTTGACTTTCAAATAAAGAGTCATCGAGAGAAGGATGAGAAAACATTCTTGGGCCTTGAGTTTAGTGGTTTAAGTCCACGGGAAAAGATCTACCTGCGCTCAATGATTAAGGAGCAAGGCTATCAAGAGGATGCTCTTAAATTGGCGAGTTAGGGGTAATTTCTTTGAACAGGGTCAATGGAAATTTCATTGATATGGAACTCCTTAGGCTGCTCCATAACCCATAAAATATAATCCGCTGCTTTTTCTAGGGGGAGAGTCTTTCTGCCGGGGTTTTGTTCACTACGGTTAGAAAGGGTGCCAAAAGAAATGTGGCTTACACGAGGCGCTTCGTCCCAGACCCCCGGAAGTGCGTGACCTTGACTAAATTCCCTTAGAGCAAGCTTCTCATAATGATAGAGATTGGTTTTTCCTCTTCGTACCCGATCCGTGGTTGAACCAATGTTGATCATCATTTTATTGGTGAGGCCGTTATCAACCCAGGCCTTGTAAACCTTGTGGGCCAAAAGAGTTTGATTAAAGAAGTAGTTGGCGTAGAGATTAATAAAGATGTCACAGTCCCGTGCTAATTTTGCTACTTGGGAAATGACGTCGTAGGGGTCTTTTTCAAAGTCATGGCCGCTGGCGCGGCTCACACAAAGGCACTCATGGCCCTTTGCTTCAAGTCTTTCGACGAGAGGTTTGGCCAAGTCCTTTTCTTTATTTCCTGTGATGAGAATTTTCATAGCTCGATTATGAAAGACAGCTCAAGCTTTGAGAAGGGGAAGGGCGATGCCAAGGAGAGCTGCTTATTGTGCGCCATGTCTTCATTGAAGCCCCTTTAGCCTGACTATTATCACCTTTTAGGTTGAGTGGAGCGGTCTTCAGAGGAGAAAATTCTTGAAAGTATGATCTTCTCTGTGTTTACTCACTTTCAAAGCTAAAAAAGGATGAAAAATGTTTAATAAATTAAAGTCAATAGCACTCTTCTTTACACTGACCACTCTTATGGCCTCTTGCGGTTCTGCAACGAAGTCTGAAGCTAATCCGACATCGAGTAAGCTCGTTTACTCACTTATGGCGAAAGATAATGTTGGTCTAAATGCCATCTTTAGTGACGACCTTAAGAAAAAGCTTCAAGGAGAAATGTTGATTAATGCTTTAACCTCTTTGCAAAAGCAAAAGGGGGAGTTGACGGGAATTGAGCATTTGCAAACAAAGGGCAATACCAGCTCATACTCCATTAAGATGAAAAATGGCGAGTCTCCCCTTAAAGTTACTTATAATAGCAACAATCAAGTGGAAAAGATTTGGCTTGATAACAAACCTCTCGCAAAAAAGTAGAATTAAGTAATACTATTTTAAAAAGAGCAACTGCTTTTCAAAAGACTCGAGTCGACCAAGAAGAAATTCTTGGTCGGCAAATTCTCCACCCATGATTTTTCTTTCATAGTCGATAATGAGATTAGCGATCTCTGCTTTGGATATTCTTTGATTGCTATTAGGGGACAACCATCCAGAAAAGGCCTTCTCAATAAGCAGTTCCTGCTCTTTGAGTATCTGATGGGAGTGCGGCCACTCTTTGGAGCAATCAAAATACTTAAGGTCGTTAAAACAATCTCTTGAGCCGCCGCCCCAGCGCCTGCACTCAGGTGAGGCTTCAAAGGTGTAGCGAGTGTGGGAAAAATCCCGTACATGTACGGGAGTCTGGCCAAGGTAATCGACACCTGTCTTTTCTAAGACAAGACCATTACCCAGTTCAATAAAGGCATGTATGAAGTCACGGCCATTGTGGAAAGTGCCTATGGCTCCTCGCGTGGGTTCTTCGATTTCTTGGCAGTGGTTTTCAACAAAAGAAGAAAACTCTTTTAAATCAACCCCCCGGATGGTGGAGGTGTTTCCATTGGCATAGAGGGCGACCCCAAAGCAGTTTGGCCCGGGATGAGCAAAGGTCTTACCGTGTAAGTCTTGGTAGTTGCTAACGCCGTAGCTAGAAAGGCCATAAAGAAATGTTATCGCCAGTAAGAGTGACTTGGATGAGGTTGGCATAATTCAGGTTCCACAATCTGTTAGAATAGACTTTGTAGAGTTTACTTTAATTCATTCAAGAGGAGATCTCGCCTGAATAATTTTCATTATGAGAGGTAAGGTGTAATGTTATTTTAATGAGTTAGATAGGAATGGGTCCATAAGCTCCATGAGAGACATTGAAGCGCCATACTCTTCTTCTACCTATATTAAGTGCACTAAAAATGAGATCTGTATTCTTATTTTGGCATTCAACGATGCTTTGGTTATCTATATCTAAGCACAGTCTGATGAGTCTTTTGCTGTTATCAATTAGGGGTAAAGACCAACTTATCTCTGGCCCAAAAGGAAGTCCAGACTCGGATGCCATCAACCCGACAATAATTTTACTGTCGGTTACTTGGTTTGAATGACTAATCTCTTGGATATCAAGAATTCGAAAACGCCATTCTCTATTTTTATCGTCTGTTTGAACAAACCAAGTGTTAGTTGACTTTGCTCTATGAAAGATTCCGTAACGCTCGTACCAGCTGTCCTCGTTGATAACCCTCTCAATACCACTTGGCAATGTATAGGCCGCTCTTGCGAGAGGAAAGCTGATGTTAAAAAACTCTAAGCCTTTAGATGTAAAAGATTCTCTCGCTAGACGCTGAAAGGAGGCACTAACATTAGGGTAAAAACCACCATAAAGGTAGAGGTCAGCTAAGCGAACATCACCTGGACCTTTGTTGCCTGAATTGAGTTTAACTTGAGTGCCTTTAAAGGCGAGGTGCCATGTCGTATTTTGTTCGGCCTCAAAGTCACTCATGTTCCAAGTATCTCCTGTTTCCAAGTTGAGGTAGGTATAAACGTTTACCTCCTGGTCAAGTAAGCACGCCTCATAATCAGGGTTGTTGAACGCATTGCCACATCCTTTGGCGCTAAAGTTAACAATTTTAGGAGACCCATTGGCGGTAGAGTAGCGAACAGTGTAGTTTCCTGACTCGGATTGATTATTGTAATAATCAACAAATTGAACTTTATAAAATTGATTGTTTGTTCTCACCCCATAAACTCTAAAGTTAGGCCAAATAATATGGTTGGCCTGATCATAGCTGTACCATGGATTTTTTAAGAAGAAGTCAACAGACTGGTCTTTAATGTAGGGGGAGAAGGGGCTTAGATAGCTCAATATCTCAACCTCATTACTGTCACTGTCAATTTGGGGAGCTGTTATTTCTTTACAACTGAGGAAGAAAAGTAATGAAAAGCTACCTAATAAAATAGAAAAGAAATTCATATTAAAACCTCGCTAGCCTCATACCTATAAAGACCTCTCTCCCTCGCATGGGACGTCCATCAAAAACTGGCTCTACAGTATCTTGAGCAGGTGGTTGGGTGGCATTGAAAGCATTGTTTAAACTTATAAATGAACTGATAGAATCAGAGATTGTGAAGTTCAGCTTTAAGTCCGTTGTCATAAAAGCCGGGCTTATTTGATCATTAGCGCTATTAACAAAGGAGTTTCCGGTATACCGGCTAAGAGAAATAAGTGATACTTTTTGGGATACTTGAAAGTTAAGAGAAAACATGCCCAAATAAAGAGGTCGATTAGCAATAAAGCGGGATGTGCTTTGGTCAATGGTCTCTGTATAGGAGGCATTAAGAGTCGCCTGCAACCTTCTATACTTAGCTTTGATGCCTAACTCTAAGCCTTTGCTTTCGACTTCATTGAAATTCTGGTAGGTAAAAACCGTCTGAGACCCAGTGTTTTCACGTTGATTTATCTCAATAAGACCATTGATACGATTAATGAATAGATTTCCGTACAGATTTAGGCTGGCTTCTGGCATGGACCATGTGACCTCTTGACCAAGTTGAAAGCTAAGGGACTCTTCCGGTCTAAGGTTTTCATTTCCTACAACTATGTAGTTGGCAACTGATGAGTGATCTAAGGTGAAGAAACGCTCTTTAACTGATGGAGCACGGTAGCCCGTACCCACAGAAAACCAAGATTTTAATCCGGTATTACCAATATCAGTAAAGTAAGCAAAGTTAACCTTAGGCGCTACATAGCTGCCAAAGTCTCTATCATATTGATAGCGAGCTCCCGGTGATACCTCAAAGGAGCTCCACCAAAAAGTGTCTTGAGCAAAAAACTCATATGAAGAGAGAGTCTTCTTGGGAACATCTTGAGTCTCTGTTGTCATATCTGGGGAGGATTGGCTCAACGTTCTTTGTTCTACTGTGTTATCTCTTAGCAAGAGACCTGCGCTAAGTTCATGACCTGAGATTTTTGTTGTCTTGTACTGGAGGTCAAGCCTTCTACTTAGTGTCTCTGTATTTTTGAGTGTTTCTGTAAAAGGAGTGGAGAGGCGGTCATTGAGGGCCAGCTGATCTTCACTCCTTTCAAGATTTAATATCGCCCTTAAATCACCATTTTGAACTTTTCCCTCTAGTCCAACTTTAAGGTTTATGTTTTCACTTTCAGTTCTATTTTGAATAAGACCAAAAGAGTTTGAACTAAAAGGCCTCGAACTTTCACTCTTCACATCATTTGAACTATGAAGACCATCTATGTAGGCATTGAACTTACCAATCAATAACTCTAGCCTGAGGTTTGCCTGTCTTTTTGTGAACTCAGCACCGTCTCTGTTAAGGCTGGTGCTATCACGGTCAAAAAGGTCCTGCTGCCTTTGTGAAAAGTTTGCTTTGACCTTAACTTGTCCAAGTCTATCTTGAGCTAGAACCTGAATATTTCTTCTCTGGGCTTGATCATTCTCAGCAAGTGAGGCACCAGAAGCTTCTAGCTGAAACCTGGGTCCCTCAAAGTTTCTTTTGGTAACAATATTGATGACCCCGCCCATTGCCTGGGAACCATAAAGGGAGCTTGCAGCACCCTTTATAACCTCCACTCTTTCGATATTGCTTGTTGCCATTTGGGAAAGGTCAAAACCGAAACTAGAGTTCTGGGCCACGGGAACACCATCAATCAATACAAGAACTGAGTTCTCGCCAAAACCCTGAATGAGTGCCTGTGAGCTGGCGGGTGACATGGAGCCCTCTTGGATCATAACTCCCGGGATATCTTGAATCGCCTGAGATAGGTCTTGATATTGCTGTTGCTTAAAATATTCAGAGGATAGAGTTTCTACCTTTACAGGGGCATCAATGAGGCCGCTTTTAGGAGTGCTGTCTCCTGTGACCTCTATTACCTCTGTCGTTTGTCCCAAGGTCGAAGTTAAGTCACCACCCACGACAGAGCTGCTTTTGGCCGAGATCTCGGAGACTATCATCATTAAGCAAAATAGTATGATTGGCTCTATTTTTGTTTTTGTATAAAAACTTAAGTTTGACATATCAAACTAATAGCAACTAAAAACAAGGAGCACAAGATAGATTTTACGATCAACATTAAAACAAAGGTTCCTATTATGAATAAGTTTCTTGCCTGCTTCTTGATGATATTTTTTATGCAAGTCACTCTTGCAAAGAAAAGCCCATTTACAAATATGGAATTTGGTTCGTTTGCTGGGAGAGGGGAGTTCATAAAAATTGAAATTGAGGGAACGCTCGAGCCAAGTGTAACTTACCTACTTCTTGAAGTTAATGGAGTTACCACAAATGAGCTATTGGCCCACGCTAGGTCTAAGTACGCTAGCAATTATAAGTGCGTTATTGCTGAGAAATTACCAACACTGCTCTCTGAATTGGGTGTAATCAACTCATCTGAGGATATCGTAGATTTAAAACTTTACCTCCTCAATAGAGGGCATCAGGTTAAAGATTTTTACGATGTACCCATGACAGAAGAAAATCTTCTCCTCCTTCAATTTGAGAGAAACTACTGTCTCTAAAACTAATGCTTAAAGGATAGGCCATGATAGTAAAAAAAGTTTTGTTCAGGATAGCTGCTCTTTTTCTGTTCACTTCGGCAATATTCGCTCAAGAGAGGATTGTTTCTTTAGGTGGGACTCTAACGGAGATCATATTTGAATTAGGTGCTGGGGATCGTGTAGTAGGAGTTGATGCGACTTCTATCTACCCACAGGAAACAGAAAAGTTAACTAACTTAGGCTATAGACAAAGTATAAATCTAGAAGGCATCGTTTCTTTAAAACCTGATCTTGTTATTGCAAGTAGCAAATTAGTACCTAAAAAGCTGATCAACGATCTCAAAAAGCTTAAGGTTAATGTTTTGGTCGTCCAAGAGAAAGACACAATTGAAAATGCTCGATTTAAAATAAAGAGAATTTCAAAGGCATTAAACAAAGTGACAGAGGGGAAGAAAATCCTTACACGGCTCAATGAAGATGTAGAGCGAGTTCGTGAAAGGCTGGCCAAAACCAATAAACAAAAGAAAAAACTTGTCTTCATCTATGCACGTGGTGGTAATAGAGTTTTTCTCTCTGGAGAGAATACTGCTGCACATGAAATGATAAGGCTGGCAGGTGCCAAAAATGCTTTTTCAGGAGTAGAAGGATTTAAACCTGTAACCGCTGAAGCGCTTATGAAAAGTAATCCCGATGCCATCATTATGCTTAAAAGTGGTAAAGAGAGTCTTGAAAATATTTGGTCCATTAAAGGCGTAGAGCACACAAAAGCTGGTAAGGCGAAGAAGGTTATTCTGGTGGATGACCTGGCCTTCTTAGAGTTTGGACCTCGCTCAGGAAACGAACTTTTCAAATTTTCTCAAGCAATCCAAAAACTTTAAGTAAGATTAGGTCAAACGATCATGAGTGCTCAGCAGCCCCTTTCTCAAAAACTTCACTTACAACAAGAAACTCGATTTCTTGTGACCTTAATCGTGCTAGGACTATTGTTGATATTTTGCACATTTTTGGGAACGTTATGGGGACCGGCGACAAGTTTTTTTCAGGCGCTTCAATCGTCGTATCAGGTTTTCACCCAAGGACAACTTGCACAAGGAGAGGGGATTATCAATGATCTGATCTACCAGATTCGCCTCCCTAGAGTATTTCTTGGGCTTATAGCTGGGGCAGGCTTTGCTGTAAGTGGAGGTGCCCTACAGGTCCTTTTTAACAATCCCTTAGCCGACTCTGGGCTTATTGGTATCAATAGTGGAGCGATGTTAGGTGTAATCTTTGGCATTCTCTTTGCTAAAGTTTTTGGTCCACTAAACACGCTGATGATTGATTTCCCACACCTCTTTTTGCCCTTTCTCGCTTTTCTTGGTGCCTGTCTACTTGGTGGGTTGGTATACCGACTCTCCCTCAATAATGGGAGAATCAATGTGGCCATCATGCTTTTGGCCGGAGTAGCTGTTAATGCTTTCGCAGGTGCATTTTCTGGCCTTATGATAACAACCGCCAATGATGAACAATTAAGGACAATAACTTTTTGGTCTATGGGCTCCCTAAACGGTGCAGACTGGAAAATTGTTACTTTCTTGGGAGGGATTGTCATTGTCGGCTCTATCGCCTTGATAAGACTTCATAAGGAGTTAGATGCTATGGCATTGGGCGAGAGAGAAGCCCTCTACTTAGGTGTGAATACCGATAGTGTGAAAAAGAGGGTCCTTATTTTAAGCGCTCTTATTTGTGGTCCCATTGTCTCTTATGTTGGGCTTATAGGCTTTGTTGGTCTGGTTGTTCCCCATATCCTAAGACTTTTCCTTGGCCCGAAAACAAAGCAACTTCTCATAAGTTCTTTTGTCTTAGGGAGTATTTTTCTTATCCTATCAGATGTCTTTGCCAAGAATGTGATCACTCCTTCAGAGCTTCCTATAGGGATCGTAACTGCTCTTGTCGGTACTCCTTTTTTTACCTACTTACTTCTTAAGCAAAAGAGGAGAGTTGGATGATCCTTGGGGAAAATTTAACTTTTCAAACCTCAAGTGGAAAGGAAATCTTATCTAATGTAAGCCTTTCGATAGATTCGGGCACTATGGCCGGTATTATAGGTAAAAATGGTGCCGGAAAATCTACACTAATCAAGTTACTTGCAGGTCTCGATCAACCTTCTCAAGGAGAAGTAAAGATTGATGATAGAGAACTTGAGGACTTTTCTGAAAGGGAGCTAGCTGTAAAAAGAAGTGTCCTATCACAAGAGGTTCCTGTTAGTTTTGGGTTATCGGTTTTGGATATCCTTTTAATGGGACGCTATCCTCACGCAAGAAGGGTCACAACAGAGGATTATAAAAAAGTCGACTTTGTTATTGAGTCGCTTGATTTGGGGGGGGGTCTTAAAACTTCATACCCCTCTCTATCAGGAGGGGAGAGACAAAAGGTGCAATTTGGGCGCGCTCTATGTCAGCTTCTACCACTTGAGAAAGATTGTCGAAAAGTTCTTTTTCTCGATGAGCCCCTTGCAGCCCTAGACCTTTCTGTCCAACAGCTCATCCTTAGAAGAATAAGAAGTTTCGTCGATGATTACGGACTTACTGTAGTTTTTGTTTTACATGACTTAAATTATATTTCCCGTCATTGCGATAAAGTTTTTCTACTGGAAAAGGGCCAGTGCATGCTTCATGGTTCACCCAAGGATGTTTTTACTGTCGATCATCTTTATAGATATTTTGATGTCAATGTTCAGCTAATAAAGGGGGCGGAAAACAGACCCCACATGATTTTTAACTAAGGAGTTTTCATGACTGAAAATGTTAAGGCCGCGCCGAAGAGACCTGAAATCCTAAAGGATATGAAGGAAGTTTCAAAGATTGCAAGGTCATTTATGAAGCAATGGGACTGTGGTGTTCTCTCCACGCTGGGCTCTTATGAAGAAGAGGGCTTTCCTCTTGGTAGCATTACTCCTTACGTTCTGACAGAAGAGGGAGAGGTCATTATACTGATAAGTGATCTTGCTCCCCATACTCATAATATTTGGAAGAATCCGAGGGTGTGTTTTACAGTCTTTGATATGGAGTCTAATTACAAACAGGCTTCACCTAGAGTTTCTTTAATTTCCAAGGCAAGTCAGGTTAATGAAGATAAAGAGCCGGAGCGCTTTGAAAGAGTTTCAGAGAAGTACTTTACTTTCTTTCCTATGGCACGAAATTACTTTAAGGCCCATAACTTTTACTTCTTTAGCTTATCCCCAGTTCATGTCCATTTCGTTAGAACCTTTGGTCAGATATATGATTATAATGCTGAAGGACTATGGCACCTTCCTACTCCCGAGTGGAAGGGGACAGAGGCGTCTGCCATCGATCACATGAATGAAGACCACGCTGATACTCTTAAACGTTACGGCAAAACATTATTAGGTAAGGACTTGAATGATGTAGAGTTGGCAGCTGTAGATAGTGAAGGCTTTCACATGAAGAGTGAAAAAAAATTTTACTATTTGAATTTTAAAGGGGAGGCCAATGATATGGATGGTCTTCACCGTGAGTTCGTAGTTTTGGCCAAGGCATGTCCTCCATAGGCACCTTTTAAAAAGCTTCTATGGTACGAGGCGCTATTTTTCTGCTTTTGGACAGAGTTGTTTGAAAAGTAGCGCCAAATATTATCTCCTTTGCTATAGTTTCTCTATGAATCATAGAGCACAAAACCTTGTTTTTACTTGTTGGATAATTGCCATTATCGCAACGGCTGGAAGTTTGTTCTTTAGTGAGGTCATGGAGTACAGCCCATGTAGTCTTTGTTGGTACCAAAGAATTGCCATGTACCCACTTGTGATCATCCTTTGGGTCGGTTCAAAAGAAAAGGCGAGAACAACTTTTTCCTTTGCCATGCCCTTCGCTCTTTTGGGTTGGTTGACGGCGCTTTATCACAACCTCCTGCAATATGACATCATCCCAGAGGGAGCCTCTCCTTGTCGCCAAGGTGTACCATGCTCCATAAACTATATTGAATGGCTTGGCTTTATCACGATTCCTCTTCTTTCGTTTGTTGCCTTTTCTCTGGTCTGTGGGACCCTTATTTTTCTTAAAAGGAAGAATTTCTATGAATGATAAAAAGTATCAGTACATCGCTATAGCGGCCTTTGTTTTGGGGCTCTTCTTCCTCGGTGCCAAACTTTATAAGGGACAAAAACAAGACGCCCTTAATGAGATGGTGAAAAAAGAAGAACAGGTCTTCATCCGGGATTACTCCCCAAGAATGGGAGACCCGAAGGCCAAGGTGGTCCTCGTTGAATTCTTTGACCCCGAATGTGAAAGCTGTCGTGCTGTTTACCCAGGAGTCAAAGAAATCTTGAAAGAGTATCAGGGAAAAGTTCAGTTGGTGCTTCGTTATGCTCCCTTTCATGGCAATTCAAAAGAGGTCATCAAAGCGCTGGAGGCAGCAAAGAAGCAAGATAAGTATTGGCAGGCCCTTGAAGTTCTCTTTGCCACTCAACCTCAGTGGGGCAGTCACCACAACCCTAGAGTTGAACTTATCTATGAGATCCTGCCAAAGATCGGCATTGATATCCAAAAGCTTAGAGAAGACATGAAAGACCCAGGGCTTGATAGTCTCTTAGAGCAGGAGATGGCGGACCTTCAACGCCTTGGAGTTAAGGGGACCCCTACATTCTATGTTAATGGCCAACTGCCCCAAGGATATAGTTATCAAGCCCTTAGAGAGCTTCTCAATCAAGAAATCACTAAGGCTTATCCTTAGATTAGGTATTGCTTTAGGCTATTTCATTTATTAGTTTAATTCATTTTTATTATACCGCAGACTCCTCTAATCTGATGCCAACTTAAGAAACGTCTTAATAATCATCAGGTGAGGAGATGAAAATGACATTAAAAAAATTAACAACCATTGCAACACTTTCTTTATTAACCCTTTCAACTCAGGCGCGTTTTACGGCATTTGATACGGCACCTGCTTTTGAGAAAGAGGCACGTGGCTTTACTGTTGAAGATCTGAAGGTCACCATGAATGACCGTTACATCCAAGGTGCTGACCTTAGGGCAACTATCGGTCGTGATGGGTCTGACTTTCGCCTGATGCTTCAGGGTCTGGTCCTCCTTCCCATAAAAGGAGAAAGAGACCGCAAGACCACTCAGGTTCGTCTTGGCCTTTATGGTTTAGAGTTGAATTCTGAGCGCTCTTTGTCTGTTTACAATGAACTGGCCGTTGACTACACACCTAAGAAGATTGCTGAAGGTGTGGTTGTTGGTGACTCTGTTTTTAAATGTAGCGCTCCAACCGAATGTCAGCTTTTAGATGAGCGTGGCAACTTCTGGCTCTTTGAAGGAGATCGCGCCTCAGGTGAGGGGGAGCTTTTTAGACCAAATTTTCACGGAAACTTTAAATACTATGATATTCCTTTCACAGGAAAAGTTCAGAACCAGTCAGGTCGTCTAACAAAGGCTTTTAAAGAGGCCATTTCTCGCGGTGTGCTTGAAGTTGGTCCCGATACAATTAAATACTTTCAAAAGAGCCATAGTAGCGCTACCAACCAAAAGACTTACGAGGAACACCGTAGGCTTGCTAAGGAAGACGTTCAAAAGGATCTTGGCAAGACAGAAGTGGAACGTGAACTCGTTAAAGATCTTCTTAGTGGCATGCGCACTCGCTACGAAGAAAAGGTGAGAAGAGGTTCAAGAAGTGGATGTACTTACTTCTGTGGCGCTTCCGGACGCTTTGTTGAGGCCACCACAAGTGCAAAGGTAAACTTCTAAGCTCAATTACTTAGTTTTAAGACAGACTTTGTTTGTTTTCAGGGGGCCTATAGCCCCCTATTCTATTTGTATGAAAAAACTCATCTTAAAAACAATCCTTCTTGCTCTTCTCTCTCCTTATGCCATCGCCGATATCTGTCAGCGACAGGCCTTTCACTTTGATAATTTGACGGTTCAAACAGGTCAGTTTTCAAAAGGGGATTGCTTTGTTTCTCTTTCTCCTAGAAAAACGGCAGGACTTATTTATCGCAGCTACCTTATTACCTCTACTGGTCAATTGATGGTTTTTAACTCCTTTGGTTATGGTCCCATTGGTTCAAGTACGGGGGCGCGGGTTTTTCATACCTATCCTATGCAGTCACCAGTCGAGGTGTCTTTTAATGAAAGGGAAGTCTTTGTGACTTTAGTGACGGGTCAGATGCTCACGGTGGATAAAGTTCTAGGCCAGCCCACACATCTTAGTGACGGCTTTATTCAGATTGATTCAGACATTAGACCTTCTAACAATGGCGGGGTTGAGTTGACCATGGATAAGTCTCTTCTTTTAGACAGTGGTTTTCGTATGGGAGGGACACCCTTGTCTCGACTTGGAAATGTTAGTGTCTTCTCAGATTTTGAAGGAGATCGCTGTCAGCTCAAAAATAGTGAACTCTTTGATGTTAAAGCGGGAGAGGTTTACTACCTCTATGATAATGATAGGGCACTAAGGTCATTCTTAAAGAATCGTTGCCCTCAGCTTGATTTCTAGAAATTAATCTAAGAGAAACTTTAAAATTTCCTCAGTAAAAGACTTCTTATAAATACCGAAGTGACCACCATTGAGAATTTTGAAATGCTTAACAGGAGCATCACAACCTTGCCACGTATAAACTTCCGTTTCCTTACCCTTGATAAAGTTTGAGGCATTCAAGCGTGAGCCGGATTTCAAAACTCTCTCGCTACAGTTGTTGTGCTGGGCCCATCTCTTCACATGGTCCAAGGCCGAAACATGAGCCGTTTTACCGTTATCTAAACCATTATAGAGGATCGTTTCATCTTGAGTTCCATGAACATGGAGAAATTTTATAGGGCGGTTATGCACGCAGCTGAGGAACTCTTCTTTAGGGAGGAGTTCTGAGTTTTCATCTCTTAAGTCACTCGTTCCCGCCATCGTGACAAGACCTGCGATTTGGAGGTCACTTTCACAGGCAATTTTTGAGGCAAGAAAGGCTCCATTGGAGTAGCCAATAAGGTAGATTCTCTCCAGATCCACACGACCAATGTGAGGGTGCTGGTTTATTCTTTGAATGGTTTCTTTGATGTAGTGAATATCGTCGACTTCTGTATTTCCAAAATCACAACAAAAATTTGAGCCATTCCAAAAGCGTTTTCCTTCATCGTCCTTAATTCCATTAGGCGCGGTAAAGATAAAGCCGTATTTATTTTCAAATTTTCTTAGGCGCACATAATAATTTTGGATTGAAGAATTACCACCAAAGCCATGGAGGGAAATGATGAGAGGCCAGGCCTCTTTCTTTTGAAACTTCTTTGGCAGGTAGACCTTGAGGTCTTCTCTTGTGGAGTCCTTGGCCTTGAGACGAATAGATCCTCCCTGTGCTAGAGGGGAGAGGAGGAAAGCGAGGAAAATTAAGCTAAGTATTGGGTTTTTCATAAGGACCTCTTACCTTAGATCCTCTACAAGTAAAACCAATAAGGCTAGGCATAGGCCATCCTTGTAAATTTTAACGTTTACGGCCGAGCATGACCTTTAAACCGATCTATCATGGTAGCTTCATCCCCATGAGCACTCAACCCCACCACACTATGGCCCTTCTTGTGATGATGTTCTGTCATTTTACAAGCCTAGGGCAAACTTGTATTTCCCATCGGGCCATCATGCCTGGACTGCCTGAAAATAGCCTGGAAGCTTTAACTGAGGTGAGAAGACAAGAAGTGGCCGGAGTTGAGTTTGATATCCAAATCACCAAAGACGGGGAGGCGATCCTCTATCACGACACCAAATTGGGTTCTTACCTTCTTGATAAAGAAGGAGAGTCCAAGTGCCCTCGAGGGCAGAAGATTAATAAGCTCAATTACCGTGAAATTAAAAGCAAATGCTTTCTTGAAAATGGTGAGGAACTTCCAAGTCTCTCTGAAGCCCTTAGAGCTTTAGATGGTTTTGATGGCCATGTCTTCTTGGATCTTAAAAAGAAAGCTTCTGAAAATTTTTACGAGACTATTGAGAACTCTTGGTTAAGGGATCATCCCTTGGTCACCTATATTTCTTTTAAAAAGCGCGCCTTACGACCTCTTAAAAGGAGGTGGCCTGATGCCAAGAGAATTCTCTTGAGCTGCTACATTCCAAGGGGACTTTTTTATGAGGGGATTGGTTTCAATAAGAGGCTCTCACTTTTCACCAAGCTCTTTGATAAGCTGGGTAAGAATATTGCTCTATGGACTTTGAATTCTAAGGAATCCCTAGAGGAAGCTATTGCCAAGAATGCCGACTTTCTCATAACTGATGAATATCAAAAGTGTGTCGAACTTGTCGAAAGAGCTCAATAAAGCTTTCGGGGTGTGATAAAGGCAAGAATTTTCAATACTCCTCTGCTTATTTCTCCACTATAATGGAATTAATCTCATCCTAATATATTGGAGAATTTTATGAATAAGCTCTTCATCCTCATTTTAGTTGCCCTTACTTTTGGTTGTGCTCACAAAGGTCACGATCATAAAAAAAAAGATGCTCACTATGAGCATAAGAATCATGATCATGTTGGCCACCATCATGAGCACCACAAAGATCATGATCACAAACATAAGGAGTCATGTGGTCATGATTCAAAAAAACATAAGGACCATGTGGACTACAAGCACTCTGGTCACCTCCATCACGACAAGGATGGCCATGTGCATGAATGCCACAGTGATGACTAATTCTTCGTTTCCTCATTGGCCCCTGTTTTAAAATGACAGGGGCTTTCTATAATGAAGGCATAGATCATAGGAGGAAACTCAGAGATCTTTGCCTTGCCTGGTGCCCAGAGAATGGGAAGATTCATTGGATATTGCAGGCTTGCCCTTTGCCCCTTTTCATCCACAAAGAGAATCCACTCTTTTGGTTCTAGGACTTGATGACGTTTGACTATACTTTGAAAGATATCCACTTGGGGGTAATGGCCCTCAAGGGCACAGTAAGCCTGTAGCTCACTGAGAATTGGTCTTAGTTTTTCAAGGTTTTGTGAATCAACGGTGTAAAGCCTTTGAATAAAGGCCACAGCTACGAGTAAAACAACGAGAATGAATGTTTTAATGATATTCATTTTCATAAGTTCTTATTTTATACCAAATGAGATCATGGCATAATGAGTTTATGAAAAATCCTGTGATCACATTAATATTTTCCCTTTTGCTCTTCTTTTCCCAAAACCTTGAGGCCAAGTTTAAGGAAGGTCCTAAGGTTACAGTCATCTATCAGTCTCAGATGAAGCCAAGCCAAGTTTCTCTTAATGGGAAAGCTCTGCATTTAGAGCTTGGTGAAAAGATTAAGTCCTTTAAGGTGACTGAGCTTAGTGGGAAACACTCTTATCGAGTTTTTCTCCAAACTGAATCAAGTGTCACCATTATGGACGAAGGACCTCATCTCGATTTAACAGATTGGAAGCATGGGCTCTCTGGGGAAGTTCAGCTTCAAGAAAAAGATGGGGAGTTTCTCTATGTTGAGCAATTTTCAAAAATGAGCTTTCCTGAAGTTTCCTTATCAGAAATGATTGCTGCTGCGAAAAAGAAGGGTGGAGAGCGTTGGGCCAAGTTTGCCAAGAAGTGCAATAGTCCAAAAGAGTACCCCTGTTCTGTTGCACCAAGTAAATTCACCCTCAGGGTTGAAAAGCTTATTGACGGTGAATGGGTGAATCAGGGCGTGGCCACTCTTATTCCTCCTATGGGCTGTTAATCCCGACCTTTTTTGTCTATTAAATCTTCCTTTTTACAACCTCAAGCGAGATTACTACACTGTTCGTTTAATTTAGTTTCGGCATGAATATAGAGGTTCTATGGAAATTCAATTACCAAAAGAGAGTACTCATTTGAAAAACTTTATTGGCGGCTCCTGGGTTGAAGGGGAAGGTCAGGAATTGACCGTTAAGAGTCCTTATAATGGGCAAGTCTTAGGCCAAGGAAAAGGGGCTTCTTCCTCCCAAATTCATCAGGCGGTTGAAAGAGCAAAGTCGGCCCAAAAGGAATGGGAAGCTAAGCCTATTAAAGAGCGCACAAGAGTGATGTTTGAGTTTCGAAATCTTCTTATGCGTGACCTCGATAAAATTTCTCATGTAAAAGCTAGTGAATCAGGAAAGACCTTTGCTGAAGGAAAGGCCGGACTCCTCAAAGGGATCGAAGTATTAGAGTTTGCCCTCTCTCTTCAAAATATTGATATGGGTGG
>JAUIBX010000063.1 GCA_030427595.1 Bacteriovoracia bacterium
CACAGAATGATAAATATTACTCACATGCAGATACATTTCCAACTCCTTCTGCCCTTTATGCTGATTTAGATTCTTATGTTATTGGTCAATCTGCTGCTAAGAGAGTGTTGTCAGTGGCTGTTTACAATCACTACAAGCGATTAAAAACTGACAATAATGTTAATACAGATGAAGTTGAATTGGGTAAGAGCAATATTTTGCTTGTTGGTCCAACTGGTAGTGGCAAGTCCACACTTGTTAAACTCCTTTTGCGTTTCTATGAGGTAGAAAAAGGCGACATTCTCTTTGACGGTCAGTCCCTTAAAAAGTGGCGCTTCCATCCCCTTAGAAAACTCTTCTCTTATGTTGGCCAAGAAGTTTATCTCTATAATGGCACAGTTGAAGACAATATTCGTTTTGGTAGCCCCAAAGCGAGTAGGGATGATGTGGAAGAGGCGGCAAAGAAGGCGTCTGTTCATGAGTTCATTCAAAGTCTGCCCCAAGGTTATCAAACTCTTATCGGTGAACGAGGTCAAAAGCTTTCTGGTGGTCAAAAACAGCGCCTTTCCCTCGCTCGGGCCATTTTAAAAAATGCGCCTATCTTTATCTTTGATGAGGCGACGAGTGCTGTTGATAATGAAACAGAAGCCGTTATTCAACAAAGCCTTGAAGAACTAACTAAGACCAAAACGGCGATCATTATTGCTCACCGTCTTTCAACAGTTGTGAATGCCGATTGTATCTACGTTCTTGATCAGGGTGAGATTGTAGAAAAAGGCCACCATAGTGATTTGGTGGCCAAAGATGGTCTCTACCACAAGCTGTGGCAGGTTCAAACAGGTCTTAAGTAAGTTAGAGAACTTGGTTAAGAAGAACTTTCTTGGCCTCGTTAAATTTCTTATCGAGACCTTTTTTGAGCTTAGAAAATCCTCTTACGTATACTCTTTTGACCTTTTTAAAGGCACCTTGTTCTTTAATGGCCTTAAGAAGAGTCGTAGTCTTCACATACTGAGCAAAGTAAAGTTCACCTTCACTTGTTTTAACGGCAGGAAAAGTACTTTCCTCAACAGAGCAGCTCTCTTTATTTTGATAACCTTCAAAGTTGTAGCCACGCTCAACGAGCTGATCGAGAACGTCTTTCGTTTCACGGTAATTATCTAAAACCACACGAGTTGAACGGGTGTCTTCCTCATGGGCCCACTGAGGATCGTAGGTGAGAACACAAGCTTCAGTTGTTTCCACGACGACCGTGTTGATGCGTGCTTTTCCTGTCACTTCCACTTGGTGAGAGTTATTGGAAACAATGGTTTGTCCATGAGTCAGCCCCATAGAAAGCCCAAGAGTTAATAAAAGCATTGATATTTTCATAAGAATTTCCCTCCAGAATTTTGTCGCAACATAGCAAAAGGCCTTGAAGAGGAAAAGAAAAAAGCCACCCCGGAGGGTGGCTTTTTGTAACAAACTAAGGAGACGTCAGCTTGTTAAGAAATTTTTACAGAGTTCCTATCAGCTTCTTTTTAGCTTCTTGGAACCGCGTACCAACAACGTGGTCTCGCTTCGAGGTCAAAACCTTCTGAACGAGTACAAACGTTGAGAGCTTCATCACTTGGGTCGATATCTGCGTAGTGGTCTTTGTCACAGATAGCACCGGCAAAGTAAGTGTCGAGACGACATTGTGGCTCTGGGTGATTGTGGTTGTGACGAGTCACTACATTTGTATCAGGAGTATCGAATCTTAGAGGCTCAGAAAGGTTTCTTAGGGCCTTGAAAAGTCCAGCAAGACTCATACCTGCCATGGCATTTCTCTTACACATTGCAATATCTTCTGCATTTGAAAAGTTGTCCTGACATTGCTTAACGGCAAACTCAGGTACCTTTACGTTGGCCATCATGGCGATGTTGTCATCCACTTCCATGTACTTTCTCATACACTTCATGGCACCAAAGTAGTCTGATTGACCTTCATTTGAGGCCCAGCTTGTCCCACCAAACCAGCTTGATTTACGAGGTTGTCCACCAAGGTGGTGACCAAGTTCGTGACAAGCAACCATGGCAAAACCATCTGGAGTCACAGCTTCGTGACGAGCAAGACCACCAAACATGGCGATTGACCAGGTGTTACCACGCTGTTGGGCGTAGGCGTTTACCGTTCCATCTTCCCAGTTACGTTGAACACTTAGCTTCTTCCCTTCTGCTTTGACGATAGGAGCATATATCGCTTCCACACGATCAAGAACGTCATTGAAGACTTCTTCGCTCATGCCATTGACTGCTTTGATATTCGCTGGAATCCAAAGATTGTTATCTTCTACAATTCCAGATGTGCCATGCTGATCACAGCTGTAAGTAGGTGCTACCGTTAGGACTGCCGCTGCCGCTAAGGTTAGAATTCCCCTTTTCATAAAATCCTCCTTGAATGAAATGGGCGTCTAAAAAAGACATGTAAAATACGCTTAAGAAAATGGTGTCCCCTGGCCTATGCTTTGTCTATGCGTGAAGGCCTTGTTAATTTCAATGTAAGAAAGTATTGGAACGACCGTTCTTTGACCGAGCAAAAGAGTCGGAAAGGTGTTTTTAATAAGGTTTTCGCATATGTATAAAATAATTGTCTTTGTGCCCCATGAAAGTAAGGAAGAGCTTAAAAAGGCCATGTTTGAGGCCGGTGGCGGTCGTATTGGCAACTACGATTGCTGTTGTTTTGAAACTGAAGGCACTGGTCAGTTTCGCCCCAACGACAAGGCGAACCCAACTATAGGTGCACAGGGTCAAGTGGAATATGTCAAAGAAACCCGCATCGAGATGGTCGCCAGCGATGAATTAATTTCAGATGTCCTCAAGGCCATGAAGAGGACACACCCCTATGAAGAAGTGGCCTATGATGTCTTTAAACACGCTGAGGTAGCGTTTTAAGGCACCTTTAATGATCTACAAATACTCTTAACACAATCTTAATAAAGATAATCTAGGCTTGTTGTGACTTCTCACAGGCCCCTCTCTAAATATAGGACCTATCAAACACACTTTAATCCTAAATCGAGAGGTTTTTATGACATTAAAAAGTCTACTACTAGGAACACTGACACTTGGTGCTCTTAGCGCAAACACAATGGCAGCTTGTCCTTCATGGGCAGATTCACTTGGTATGAGAGAAGGTAAAGAAGCTTGTGGTCTTAACGACGCTGCTCCCTACCCTGGACAATATTTACTAACAAGCGACAAGATTTGGGTTCTTCAAGGTGGTGTTTTCATCGGTGGTGACAATACGAACCAAGGAACCCTTACTATCGAACCAGGCACAAAGATCGTTGGTAATAAAGGTGCCGACTTTCTTGTGATTTCTCGTGGCTCACAAATCTTTGCTGAAGGAACAAAAGACGCTCCTATCGTATTCACAACTGGTAACACTGGAAACACTTCTCGTGGTCAGTGGGGCGGTCTTATCCTAAACGGTAACGCTCCTATTAACACTTGTGGAACTTACTCAGACGCCGCTCCTTGTGAGGCCACTGGTGAAGGTCCAGGTGCTAGAGGAACTGGTGTTTACGGTGGTAATAATCCTGCCGACAACTCAGGTGTTCTTAAGTACGTAAGAGTTGAATTCGCTGGATTTGAAGTTTCTCCAGATAACGAGCTTAACGGAATTGCCTTCCAAGGTGTTGGTAACGGAACTGTTGTTGATTACATCCAAGTTCACAAAAACTCTGACGATGGTGTTGAGTTCTTTGGTGGTACAGTTGATGTTAAGCACGTTCTTCTTACTGGTAACCGTGATGACTCAATGGACTGGACATATGGTTGGGTAGGTCGTGCACAATTTGTGATCATCGATCAATTTGAAGATGCGGCAAATAATGGTATCGAAGCTGACTCACTTAAGTCACCAATGGATGCTACACCACGCTCAAATCCAATTCTTTCTAACTTCACTTTCCTTTCTTCTACTGGTGCCAACGCTAAAGGTGGATCAAACCTTCTTCTTAGACGTGGAACTGGTGTTGAGCTAAATAATTCAATCCTTACAACTTCAAAGAAAGGTTGTATCGACATTGATGATGCTCCTACAGCTGACTCTGGAGAAATCGTATTCATCGGTAACTTCACTTACTGTAAAGAAGCTTTTGAAGTTGAAGCGGGTGAGACTTGGAACCCAGCAGATCTTTTCACTGATGCTGACTTTAATGTTCAGATGGCCCCAACAAGAGGTGCTCTTGACGGTTACGTTCCTGTAGCTTCTGAGCTTACAAACCTAGGTGATGTTACTCCTTTTGGTGATCGTCACGGAACTTGGTTTGACTTTGTTGACTACGCTGGTGCTGTAAAAGACGCCAATGATACTTGGTATAAAGGTTGGACTAATCTGGCCAGAAACTAGTCTCAATACAAGGGGCATCCTCGTCCGTCTCTCTCGAGGATGTCCTTCTTTAAATATAGAGAAATAACCAAGAGAGACAATTTTTTGAGAGACGATTATGACATTGAGAGACACCATGGAGGGGAAACGCACTGCGAGTGTTGTGTTCCTGACCTACATCCTTATTTCCCTTAGTCCCGTGACGGCGGCTCAAGCTCAGCCTAAGAACTCGGCCCTTAGCACTCTTGCAGAAAAGATTGTTGCTTTAAGGACTGAGGTCGAAAACCTCAACACTGAAAATAATGCCAGAAAGACTGAGCTTCAAAGTGAGCTTAAAAGTCTTCAGGCCAGACGCGCTCAGCTAAGTGCTCAGATTCAGCAAATCGAATTAAGCCTGAAACAAGGTAAGGAACGTCTTGCCACTATAAAAGAAGAGCTGGCGAAGGCCAATATTGATGGAGAAGAACTTAAGCCCCTTCTTCTTAAAGAGGTCGCCCTCGTTAAGAAGTGGGTAGGAGAGTCACTCCCTTTTCAAAAAGAAAAACGCTTAAAAGAAATTAAAGACATTGAAGAAGGACTCCAGGCGGGTCTCCTTAATGGTCAAAAAGCCCTTGGTCGCTTGTGGGCGTTTATTGAAGATGAAATGCGCCTAGGGCGTGAAAATGGTGTTCACCGCCAAACTCTTGTCATCGATGGGGAAGAAAACCTAGTGAGTGTGGCCAAGCTAGGAATGGTGGCGATGTTCTATCAAACAGCAGATAACCGCTTTGGGTTCACGAGAAAAGAGAAAGATGGCAGTTACAGCTATATTCCTCTTAAAGATAAGAAACAAGTAGAGCAGGTGAGCAACCTCTTTGATGGCCTTAAAAAGCAAATCCGCTCCGGTCAATACAATATCCCCAACGTATTTTAAGAGAGAGATAAAATGAAAGTATTAATTCTTCTGACAACACTTTTAAGTCTTTCTGCTAACGCGCAAAAAGCCACCTCTAAAAATAATACCGGGGAGAGCCTTTTACAAACTTACCAAAGGGAACTTGCTTTCCTCATGGCCCAAAAACGCTCCCTTTTAAAGCAAAAAGACGTTATTGAGAAACAATTTGTATCTAAGGTCAATAAGGCGAAAGCAGACCTCGATAAGAGTCAAAATCAATTAGTTAAGCTGACAAAGGAAAATGAACTCCTTTCAGCAAGGCTTCTTGAGGCCGAAAGAAACCTCGAAAATGTGGGGAATGCAACCGCTCTTTTAGACACTACTCTTATTCAAGGTAAGGTGACCTTAGGTATTAGTGAAGAGGGGTGGGACAATTATAAAACGAAAGAGGCCAAAATTGCCGCCATTTTAGAGGGCGCCCGTGGTCTTCTTGATAGAGGCTCTAAAGTTCAATTCACTGACGGAGAATTCTTTACTCACGACGGTAAGCTTGTTCGTGGGGGCATTATCGAGCTTGGTCGCATAGCAAGTTACGGTCTTCATAATGACCAATCTTCTATGCTTCTTCCCGTCGGTGCAGGAAAACTTCGTCTCTCAGAGATGAAATTGGCCAATAAACTATCAGCCCTTCGCCAAGGAAATCTTGTTGGTGAGCTTCCGGTTTTTCTCTATGAGAATACGGCAAAAGGCATTGAACTCAAAAAAGAAAAGTCTTTCCTAGACATCGTTGAAGCTGGTGGTTCAATCGCCTACGTCATCGTGGCCCTTGGTCTTGTGGCCATGGTACTCGTTGTTATTAGAGGCTTTCTCCTTATGGGTGCCGCTAAAGTCGATAAGGATCTTGTAAAAGAAATTGAAGGTGGAGACCTTAAGAAGGTTGAAGAGAAAATCAAGACTCGCAAGACCCCTTTTGACAGAGTAGTTGGCAATACCTTGCTTGCTAAGGAAAAAGACAGGGAAGCTCGTGAGACTATTATTCATGAGTCCATTCTTGGTGAACTCAACTTTCTTGATAAGTTTGGTTCAGTGATTCTTGTGATGGCCGCTGTTGCTCCTCTTCTTGGTCTACTTGGGACTGTGACGGGGATGATCTCTACTTTTGACATTATCACCGAATTTGGAACTGGTGATCCTAAACTACTTTCTTCAGGTATCTCTGAGGCGCTAATTACAACAAAGCTTGGTCTCATGGTCGCCATTCCTTCACTTCTTTTAGGTAACCTCCTTGGTGGTTGGTCGACCAAAATTAAGATTATGCTAGAGCGTGAAGCCCTTCGTTTATCTAATAGGTTTGAAAGGGAAGTTTTAAAGGGAGCTCTAAAAGATGCTTAGTCGCTTAGTTGATCTCTATTATGCAGGTGGCTTTGTGATGCCACCTCTATTGATTGGGGCTGCTCTTCTCTGGTTTGCGATGTCTTATCGCGCGCTTCTTCTGACAAAGGGCGATTACGGTATTTATCACAACTTCATTTACCGTTTGACCATGCTGAGAAGACACCGTCTAGGGACAAAAGAAGATGCCCTTTTGCTTCTCAGTGAAGAGGAAGACCAGTTGTCTCGTTATAAAAGCCTTGTGAAGACAGTTGTCGTTATCGCTCCACTTCTTGGTCTCTTAGGCACAGTCTCTGGAATGATTGAAACCTTTGATTCTTTGGCGGATATGAGCCTCTTTAGTCAAAGTGGTGGTATCGCTGGTGGGATTTCTCAGGCCCTTATTTCAACCCAAATGGGACTGGCCGTGGCCATTCCAGGTCTCATTGCCGGTCGTCTTCTTGAAAGAAGACAAACCGCACTCCTTATAGAAATGGAAGAAACGATTGAGAAGCTTTGGTCTCCGCTTTCTTCTGATGAAATGAAAAAGAATAGTCCGGAGGGGACTTATGCGTAGATCTATAAGACAAGACGAAGAGGTTCAAATTGATATCTCTCCTCTTATCGATATGGTTTTTATCCTTCTTATTTTCTTTATGGTGTCTACCACCTTCGTAAAAGATATGAAGCTCGACCTTGAAAGACCTGGCGCCTCAAGTGCTGGTCCTGCAAGCACCAAAAGTATTCGCGTTTATATTGATCAAAATGCTCAAGTCTTTGTTGATGGTCAGCCCACTAGAGTATGGGTGCTTCAATCCAAAGTGAGAGAGCTTCTTAAAAATGGTGGCAGTGATAGCGTGCTCGTAGTGACAGATAAGGGTGTTCCAGCTGAACGCCTTATTGAGGTCGTCGATGCTTGTAGACTAGCAGGTGCTAAAGATGTCGGTGTCGCAGCGGAAAACGAGGCCAGTTAAGAATGAGCTTTGAGTTAGAAAAAAAAGACATTCATATTGAAGATGTAAAAGGTGATGAAAGTAAACGCCAAAAGGTGATGAAATATCTTCCTCTTCTCGGTGGTCTTTGTGGTGTGGCCTTTGTCATGTTTGGTCTCGTCATTATGAATGGTCTTGAAAGTAGCCGCCAAAATAAAGGTGAAAAACGCTCCACTTCCTTTGACCTTAGCCAAGTTCAAAAGAAGAAAAAGAAGAAACAAGTTGTACAAAGAAAGCCACGCCCCAAGAAACGTAAAAAAGTAGCTCCCCCAAGTCTCGCGGGCTCTCTTAGTGGTTCTTCCTTTGGTCTTGGCCAATTTGAATTCTTAGCAGAAGGAGCCGATGGCCTTCTCGGTGACCCAGGAGATGTGGTCATGACTGAGGATACCGTAGATGAAATCCCGCGTGCTTCCTATCGCCCCCCTCTTAAATATCCAGATTATGCCAGAAAGAGAGGACTTAATGGTCATGTCTTATTAAACCTCTTGGTTGATAAGACGGGCTCTGTTGAGGATGTCCGCTTACTGACAAGTGAGCCTGCGGGTGTTTTTGACCAGGTGGCCATGGAATCTGTGCGCGAGTGGAGCTTTGACCCTGCCACTTATAAGGGAAATGCCGTCAAAGTGTGGGTTAAACAAAAAATAAGCTTCAACTTGAATTAAATTATGAAAACTTTAGTAACGATGACTCTATTTATTTATCTTCTCTACCTAGGCTTCCTTGGTATGAGTGTTAATGCACAAGAAGATATTGATCCTTTGCAGTTGGCGAGCCTTCTTATCAAAAATAAGAATTATGCCCGTGCTGCAGGTGTTCTCGGTCAAATTAAAGATCCTCATGAAGTGATCCCTGAAAAGTATTGGCTACTAAAGGGGAGGCTAGAACTCAAGCAAAAACGTTTTTCTGAGGCCTTAAGTGCTTTTATGTCCGCTCAAAAAGAAGGCGCAAAAGGAGCTCAACTTTCTCTTGGATTGGCCCAGGCCTATCTCGGTTTAAAGAAGTATAGTGTTGGACTTGAGGTTCTCGCTAAGAATGAAAAACTCCTTAAAGGTGAAATTCTCTACTACCAACTTAAGGCTTCTCTTTCCTTTGACTCTGGTGCCAGCGAAATGGGATGGGCCTCTCTCCAGGAGGGAATTCAGAAATTTCCCAAGGCCTTACCTCTCATCAAACAAAAGTGGTTCTATTTAGTTGAGCATAACCTGGTTGAAGTGAGCTATGAAGTGGCGAAAACCATGGTGGATCAATACCAGTTGTCTGCTCTTGATATGGCGCGAATGGGTCAAAAGTACAGAAAGCTTGGAGATCATACGAAGGCGATAGCCTTGGGTGAAATGGCCCGTTTAAAAGACCCCAAAGATGAAGAGATTATTAAAGACCTGGCCCGCTCCTATGTGAAAAAGGAAAATGTAACAGCTGCGGCTCAACTTTTTACGACTCTTTCTGAGCATCATCCTAAGTATCTTGTTGAAGCTTCTCAATTGTGGCGTCAAGCGGGTTATCCGGTTTACGCAGAAAGGCTCGCCCTTGAAATTAGAAACCCTGTAGAAAAGATCAAACAAAACCTCACCCTTGCCCTCCTTAATGAAGACTTTAATAGGATGACGACGCTGGGGGAGCAGGCCGTTCGTACCCCATTAAAAGATGATCAGGATATTAGATATGCCCTTGCCTATGCTCATTTTATGATGGGTGATTATTCAAACGCAACGGAACATCTGAAACTTATTCAAAGAGGAGACCTCTTTAAAAAGGCGATTGCCTTAAAAGAGGCCATGGACTCTTGTGAGTCAGGGGAGTCTCTATGTTTCTAATGAGATTTCTCATTCCTGTGACCATTCTCATCTTTACCAAGGCTACTTTTGCCATTGGTACTTTTCAGGCGGTTATTTTCAAAGATGGTATTCCCGCAGGTGGTGAAAACCTTGTTCTTAATGGCAATAAAGTTGTTACAAGTGATAATGACGGTCTCATTGAAGTGGAGCTAGAAGAAGGCCGTCATTTCTTTGAAATGAAAAAGGGTGAAGAAGTTGAGAGTGTAAGTTTTGTCGTGGTTGACGATGAGACGACTCAAGTTCTTGTTAATAAGTTTAGCTCTGAAGAAAATCAGGGGAGTAAGGCGCTGGTCTCAGAACCTGAACTTCCTCAGAAAATTGATGCCAACGCTCCAAAGGGAACTCTCTCTGGTGTTGTAAGAGATGAAAATGGTAAAACTCTAAAAGGGGCCAAGGTCTTTATCACAGGGGTTTCTCAAAATCTCGTTACTGATAAGAATGGACGTTTTAAAATTGAGGTACCAGAAGGTCGCTATAGCGTCTCTATTCTTCATAAGGCATATTCAACTCAAACTCTTCCCAATCAGACTGTTCTTGCCAGTAAGGATAAGGCCCTTAAAATTCAAATGATGCCTGCTGGGCTTGAACTTGAAGAGTTTGTTGTCGTCGCCCCTCATGTGAAGGGAAGTCTTGCTTCACTTATTGAAGTGAGAAGAAAGGCCTCAACTGTGGCCGATGTTCTTGGTGCGGAACAAATGAGTAAGAGTGGTGACTCCAATGCCGCTTCTTCTCTTGCTCGCGTGACTGGCTTGACTGTTGTGGATGGCCGCTTTGTCTATATTAGAGGACTAGGTGAGAGGTATTCCAATGTCCTTCTCAATGGCACGACTCTTCCGTCACCAGACCCAACAAGAAGAGTAGTTCAACTCGACCTTTTTCCTTCGGGGATCCTTGAATCCATGGTCATTCAAAAAAGTTATGGCCCTAATCTTCCTGGGAACTTTGGTGGTGGTGCTGTTAATCTTAAGACTAAGGACATTCCTGAAAAGTTTCAGGCAAAGATTTCTCTTTCTACTACTTATCAGGACCAACAGGGTGAGATTGATTCTTACGCTGGTGGCAGTCGTGATTGGCTAGGTTTTGATGATGGCTCGCGGGCCCTTCCTGCTTCTATTGCCGAGGCCACGGCCAACGGTCAAAGAATTGGCGTTAATGATCCTAGAACTGTTGATTTTGGTTTGGCCTTTAAAAGAAATTATTCAACTCAGAAAAAAACCACTAGACCAGTTCCCGGTCTTTCGATGAGTATTGGTAACACTCTTCGCTACCGTGGTAAAAAGTTTGGTTTTAATCTCGCTGGTATGTACGGCGATCGTTATAACTATAATGAAGTGGAAAGAACTTCCTTTAATGCTGAGTCTTCTGATTCCCAACTTTCTGTCGACGGCAGATCAACCAATAGAAGGTCCCGTCGAGATATCAACCTTTCAGGAATGTTAAACCTTGGCATGGACCTTGGTCCCTATGCCGATATCAGGTCCAACACCCTTCTTTTGAGAAAATCTGTCGACCGTGTTGAGAGAAGAGTTTTCTCTGATCAAGACAATACCTTTGATGATACCACTATTGAGTGGCAAGAAAGGCAACTCTTTACTCAAATGCTCTCCGGTACCCACCAAATTGGTTCTAATAAGAAGAGGCTCTTTAAGTGGCGTGGAAACTATTCAAACGCCACCATGGATCAACCTGATAGTCGAACCTTTCGAATTGTGACAGATGAGGGCACGGCCCCTCGCCTTGAAACTCAACCAAGAACAACGGAAAGGACCTTTGGTCTGGTTGAAGACCAAGTAAGGGAAGGGGAAGTTTCCTTTGAGATTCCTGTTGTAGATACCAAGAACTTCACCTTCCTTAGTAAAGTGGGTGCGGGTCAGATGAATAAAGAGCGAAATTCTCGCTTTCAGCGTTTTGGTTACGAAATTAACCCTGATGTGGCAGGTAGTATTACAGGAAACCCCAGTGCCACTAACCTTGATCAGGTTTGTACCGATGCTGTGATTAGGTCAGGGGCCTGTACTTTAAGAGATACCACGCAACCTAATGATCGTTTTGAAGCGGAACAAGAGCTAAGGTCTTACTTTGTTGACACCGATACAAAACTCTTTGAAAGAGTAAGGCTTAATCTTGGGATGCGCTTTGAGGACTCAACTCAAACGGTGGCAACCTTTCAAGGTGAGCAGCTGGTTCGCATTGAAAACACACTTATCATGCAAGACTTCCTGCCTGCTGCAGGTATGACCTTCTTTTTGAGTGACAACCTTCAGTTTCGCTTGGGTTATAGTGAAACCATCAGTCGCCCCGCTTTTAAAGACCTTTCGCCCCAATACTATGATGATGAAAGAGACCGTACGATTCAGGGGAATGCTGAACTCTCTGGGACCATTATCACTAACAGGGATGCTCGTCTTGAGTGGTACTTTGGTAATCAAGAAAATATTAGTGTGGGCTACTTTGATAAAGAGTTTATCAATCCGATTGAAGAAGTCGCAGGAAGTTTTCAAAACGGTCGCCTAACTTATTCAGAAGGTGGCTTTCAACTGGCCAACGTCGGTAATGCCCGCGTGCGCGGTTTTGAAGTTGAATTTAGAAAGAACTTTGGCTTTATTAGTGACTTCTTGCAGCCACTGGCCTTTGGAGGTAATTACGCTCGCATTGAAAGTGAGATGTCCATTTTCAGTGAATTGGCCTCTCAGGTGACTAATATAGAAAGACCCCTTCAAGGGCAAAGCCCCTATGTGGTGAATCTCAACCTTGATTATGACAATAAAGACACTGGGACAAATGCGACTATCCTCTTTAATGTCTTTGGCAGAAGAATTGATACCGTAGGAACTGACCGCAGACCTGATACCTATCAAGAGGCCTTCAACCAACTTGATTTTGTTTTCAGCCAAACCTTTGGAGAAGAGCAAAGAAATAAGGTGCGCTTTAAAGTCCAAAATATTCTCAATCCTGATGCTGTCTTAAAAATTGGTGACGAGGTGGCGGAGACTTATAAGAAAGGTCGCCGTGCAGGTATTAGTTTTACGAGGACATTCTAATGAAAACCATTCTCCTTACATTTTGCTTAATCTTCTTTAGTTGTGAAATGCATAAACAAGAGAGCATCGTTCAAAAGGAAGTTGAGGCGAGAAAGCCCATTAATTTTACGGTGATTGAGACCCTCTCAAGTGCCATTGTCAAAAATGATATTGCTCTCATTAAATCTACCTTAGATGGGAGAGACTTCGAAATAAATGTTGTAGATAAGAGTGGTGAGTTGGTCCTCAACAAAGCGATTACTAGTAACCGCTTTATTATTGCGAATATTCTTCTCAATAAAGGTGCTGATCCTGAAGCCGAAAATGAAGCAGGAGAAAGTGCACTCTCTCTCATTATGGGCAGTGAATTTGAAAGTGAGTGGCAGCTCTTGATTGATGAACAAAAACTGAGCCTAGAGTTTTCAACTCAGTTGGTCTTTGATGCTCTTTCAGATGCTAGACCTGATACTGAGGGTGGTTATGTTGACCTCATTGAGGGTTATATTGAATTGGGTGCTCCTCTTGATGGGACTAACGAGGCCAAGTATAGCTACCTCATGTTGGCCTCAAGCGGTGATCTGTTACAAATTGCTGGTCTTCTTTGTGAATTTCCCGAAACAGATCCTAATGTAAAGGTCGAGCGCGGGCGCGGTCGCAGGAAGAAGGTTTTTACAGCTCTTACTCTCGCTAGAAGTGATGAGATGAAGGCCCTCCTTATCGAGTGCGGCGCAACAGAATAGCTGTCTAAACTCAAAGTCTTGGTCCTAAAGAGGTTTATGATAAGATTTCCCAAAATATAAGGAGAAATCTATGTTTAAAAGCCTAAGTCTTATTTTTTCACTCATTCTATCTCTCTCATCAACCTTGGCCTTAAATGTCGGTGACGTTGCTCCTGAATTTTCTCTTAAAGGGACTCCTAAGGAAGTCAGCCTTAAAGACCTTCGTGGAAAATATGTTGTTCTTGAGTGGTATAACGATGGTTGTCCATTCGTAAGAAAGCATTACGATTCAAATAATATGCAAAGTCTGCAAAAGAAGTACTCTGATAAGGTGACCTGGCTTACCATTAACTCTAGTGCAAAAGGACGCCAGGGTTACTTGGCCTCTCTTGATGCAGCCAAATCCCAATACACCAAGGAGCAAATGAAGAGTTTAAGCCTCCTTCTTGATGCTCCAGGAACAGTCGGAAAAAGTTATGGCGCTAAGACGACTCCTCACATGTACATCATTGATCCTCAAGGTAAGCTCATTTACCAAGGCGCCATTGACTCTACTCCCTCTGCTAATCCAGATGACATTAAGAGTTCCACCAATTATGTTGCCCAGGCCCTTGATCAAGCTCTTTCGGGTAAGAAAGTGACTATGGCCAAGACTCAGGCCTATGGCTGTTCAGTAAAATATTAGCGATGGATTCCCTGAAATATCAGAATTGTACTCCTTGCCCTCCTGAGGGCAAGTCGCTTACCCCAGATGAGGAGAGAGAGCTCATAGCTGAGCTCTCCTCACAGTGGAATATCTTAGGTGAAGACCAGTCCTGTACCAATCCTCGACGCTTAAAGCTTGTCGTTGGCACTAATGGCCTCAAGGAGGCATTGGAAAAGGCCAATGTCATTGGTAAAATGGCAGATGAACAGTGGCACCACCCAGAGTTACTGGTGGCCTTTAAAAGTCTTAAAGTGGAGATATTCACTCATGATATCAACGGTCTCAGAAAGTCAGATTTTATCTTCGCGGCCAAGGTCGATTCTCTCTTGGGTCTTGGCCCTCGCTCTTAGCGGACTTATTCTTTTTGAAACCCATGCTCAATCGCCGCAAAAAAAACCAACCCCAAGTGCACCTTCTCAAAATTTAACTGAGGATCAAAAACTTTTGCGTGATTTGAGAAAGAATCTTCTTGGAGACCGCCAACTTCTTGAGAAGTACTTTCAAAAGGGCTTCCTCGATCGAGTTGATAAAATGTTCGAAGATTCTATGCGAGACTTTGGTGGAGAAGACTTCGATCAGATTTTTCGCTCCTTTCAAGATAGCTTTCAAAGTATGGGGGCCGGCCTAAATACTCGCTGGAAAGAAACTGAGGAGGCCAAGATTCTTATTGTCGACGGTGCCGTGGCCCAAGGTGGAAATTTTGATCTTAAAGTCAAAGAGGGAATGGTCAGTATCTCGGGCACCCTTGAAAAAGACCTAGGACAAATGGGTAAGAGGATGATGAGCTTTTCTAATACATTTCCTGTCCCTGCAGGTACTGACCCCAATAAGATTCGCATTGAAAATGGTGAGGAAGGCCTTCTGGTGATTTTTCCCTGGGCCAAGGGCAAGGCAGGCAAGGGCGCTGGTGTGCTTAAGGATAACTCTAAGGGGGCTTCTCAGGCACCTATGCCACCAATGGTCCCTCGTCGGCCGAAAGGGCCTTCAAAACGTCCTCTTCAAAAAGATGACGACGACCCCATTATCTAAGTTATTAAAAATACATAGATGTTAAGTGATTAAACCTGTCTTAAATTGTAAAGTATTTCATCCTCTATTCCGATAAGTTTAGTAAGAAACTTGTCGGAGAGGGCATTATTAACGCAAAAACGACACTTATTTTTTCACTCGTACTTTGGGGTCTTGTGACCTGGCAAGCTGCTCAGGCGCTAGAGGAAGGTCCCTTTGCTAAGAAGAGGAAGTTTGACCTCCCGCTGAGAGAACAATCTATCATCGTCACAGATCATGGCTTCTATCCTGAGACCATTGCTGTCTTTAAGGGTGAGCGGGTGCGCTTCTTTGTCACCTCAACATCTGACGATAAGAGTTGCTTTATTTTAAAAGGAAAGAATTTATTCTTGGCCGCCGAAAAGGGAAAGGTTAGTGAAGGTGAAGTTCTCTTTAGAGAGCCTCAAGTGGTTGAGTACTATTGCCCCACTTTAAAAACCAAGGGCCATATTACTGTCCTTGAGAGGCCTAAGGATAAAGAAAGGCGTCGGGCCCAACGAACAATGGCCTCTGAGAAAGTTAGAGTTTGGATGCCGAGGGAAGAATAATAAACAGGTAACAGGTAACAGGTAACAGGTAACGGGTTACAGGTAGTGGAAAGAGACTATGTCAGTATTTAGTGATGCTATTGCTAATTTGCTTCATCCCATCAAGGATCTTCTTGATGATGAGGGTGTGAGTGAGGTCATGATTAATGGACCTCATGAGATCTTTGTGGAGCGCAAGGGTCTTGTTTATAAAACGGATAACCAATTTCCCAATGAAGACTCTCTCATTTCTGCCATGCGTGCCATTGCCCAATCTGTGGGTAGGGTAATTGATTCAGATAATCCTCGTCTTGATGCGCGTTTGCCTGATGGTTCAAGGATTCATGTGGTTTTACCTCCCATGGCGAAGAATGGCACCACTGTGGCCATTCGTAAATTTACCAAAGAAAAGTTAACTCTTAATGACCTTATTGCATTTGGTTCCCTTTCTAAAACCGCCGCACGCTTTCTCGATATTTGTATTTATCTAGGAAAGAATATTATTGTCAGTGGTGGTACTGGTTCTGGGAAAACGACTATGCTCAATGTTTTAGGTTCTCGTATTCCTAAAACTCAGCGTCTTCTGATTATTGAAGATGCGGCCGAACTTCAAGTTAAGGCCCAGCACGTGGTGAATTTTGAAACCCGTAAGGCCGACCCCACCCGTGGAACTACTGAAGTGACAATTAGAGAGCTGGTGATCTCGGCCATGCGTTTGCGTCCTGACCGTATTATTGTTGGTGAGGTTCGTGGTGAAGAGGCCCTCGATTTGATTCAGGTGATGAACACCGGTCACGATGGCTCCATGGGAACAGTTCACGCTAATAACCCCGTTGATGCTTGTACTCGTCTTGAGACTCTATGTTTGATGGGTGATATTAAAATTCCACCAGATGCCATTAGAAAAATGGTGGCCTCTGCTATGCAAATTATCGTTCAGTGTAGCCGCTATCATGATGGTGGTCGTCGAACCAGTCATATTAGTGAAGTTCTTGGTCTTGATAAGAATGGCAACTATATCACGCGCGATATTTTTAAGTGGGTGCAAACAGGAAAGGACCCCGAGACAGGTAAGTACGTGGGAGAAATGGTTCCCTGTAGCTACGTGCCTTCATTCTTTGAAGATATCGTTGTCAATAAGCTGCCCTTCCCTAAGAGCAACTTCTTAAGCCCAGAGTGGTATAACGAGCTTAAAAAACAAGCGGCTTAAGAGCACTGATGGCAATCTCACATAATTCAAAGGCAACCTCCCGAGCGTGGTACTGCCACTTCTCTTGATCAGTTCCCCATGACTTGGTTTTCTCTTGAAGCTTGGAGAGTTTGAGCTCAATGTCTTTACTGTGGTCTTTTCCTGAAACCATTCTTTGAATTTCAAGGAAGTAGGCTTCAAGGGATTGCTCTTTTTGAATAGCACGCAAGCAATCAAGTGACAGGACATTTGTTGTTCCTTCCCAGATGGTGAGAACTTGAGAGTCTCTTAAAAAGCGGGGGATACCAGTATCTTCAACATATCCAGCTCCGCCAAAGCTTTCAACCAATTCACTGGTCCATATCATATTCATTTTGGCGGTATAGAGTTTTGCCAAGGGAGTGAAGAGGCGAAGAAGGCGTGCCGTATGTTCTTTTGTTTGAGAATCTAGAGCTGGATTTTCATCGTCT
>JAUIBX010000064.1 GCA_030427595.1 Bacteriovoracia bacterium
AACCTGCCACCTGAAAGCTGCGCTTGCCATCACTTTTCCCAAATTGCTAAAATTATTAGGTACTAGGTAAGGAAGCCTTCACGTGTTCAATCAAGAGGTTGATTTGTCATTAACAACCCCCGTTATCAGGGATGAAGACGCCGTTTTTCCGGGTGAAAACTGGTTTTTCTATTGGAAAACCTCTGCCTCACTATGGCGCAGCAAATTTGAGTCCATGACCGCAACCAATAAGCTATTGGTTCCGATCAATTGGGCCTTCCACTCTGAAACTGGCGACTCATATGACTTTGCTCAAGAAAAACCTGAAACCGACCTCAAGAAATTGGTGACCATTGCTGAAGAGCTAGGCAAGCAACTCATCTTCTTAGTTCCAATGTCTCCCTGTCCCTACCTTCCTAATGGAGGTTTGCCATCTTTGTTAGCTCGTACGCCCATGGTGGATAGTATGGGTAAGGTGAAGGCCTTTGTTGATCAAGACGGAACTCTTAATAAAATGTATTCCTTCTTTGACCCCCGCGTTTATCGCGCCTACGGAAAGTTTACAGCGGCCTTAGGGCAATACTTTTCTCAGAATGGAATCTCAAGCGACGTCTGGGGCATGGACTGTGGTCAAGTTTCTCTGGATGGTTTTCAAAGCACAGTTAAGGATCACTCCGTCATTTTTGAGCAGGGCTTTAGTCGCTTCTTAGCGGCGAAGAAAGAAGAGGGGGAGTTTGCCACCGCCGATGGGGTTATGACTCCCGATCAAGAGCATAAACTCTCTCAAGAATTTCTTGAGGTGATTCGAAGTATTTATGCAGAGTCTTGTGAACAAGGTCTTTCTGGTAACTGGGAGGGTATGGTTCGCGTGGGCTTTATAGGTGGCTCCGATGATGATTTCTTTAGGCGCCTTAATGCCAAGGATCGCATATCAACTTACACCTACGACCTTTTGGAATGCCTGTCTCTCAATGCCTTGCCTGCCAGTCTTCTTATCCCAGGTCGCCTTAAGAAAGGCATTCTTGGGCGCATGTTTCAGCAGTTAGTTAGCAACTCCTTCTTTGAGTTTCTCTTTTCTGAAAACTCCTATGAAGGGGAAGAGGTGGTTCAGTTTCAGCCCAAGCGTTTCTTTGAAGTTTATGACTTGAGTGCCGATATCCCACCAGATACAGTTGGTTGGGCCGATCTTGGTTTATGGGATTATCTTCAAAAGTATTACTCTTGGTGCTATAGCGACCAAGGGGATAATGAGTTTGTTTGGCGTGAAGAAGCGGACATGGATAAGGTTTTCTTCTTTCATGGTATCTCTCTTAATCAAAAGCTCTTTCACAATATCCTGAAAACATTCATGAGTGGTGGTAAGGTCATTCTCAATAGATCAGGTCTCTCTAAAGATTTTCAAAAGAAATTAGAGGCCTTCTTTTTAGAAAATGATCTTCAAGTAGAGAAAATAAAGTTTACCACGACGATTTATAATGCTTCTCTAGGCGAGGGGCGCTTTCTGATTTTTGAAGGTGATCCCTTATTAGATTTTGATGAAAAGAAGGTTCTAGAATTTTGGCATAAAATTCTAGGAACTTTTAAAACGAACCATCTTATGGTTTTACCTCCTGAGGGAGTTCAGGTGGCTTGGCGCATGCGCGCCTGTAATACCAATGAGTTGAGCTTTGAAGAGATTCGCCGTATGGATTTTTTTAACCCCAGCTCCTACAAGAAGAAGATGCGTTTTCAAATCCCTGAAAACTTTCGCCTACTTAAAGTTGTAGATGAGGACAAGGTTACCTTTCATCACGGCCAAAGAGATGTTGAAATTGAGTTCCTACCTGAAGGCTCACTCTCTCTCGATTTTGGAGTATTTTCATGAGTGCAGAAAAGTCAGTACTAACAGTCATCTTTGGACCCCATAATCGCTCACGTCTTGGCGATGGTAAAAGGGTGATGGCGGCCTTTAACGAAATGGGACTCATTGAGGAAACAACCTTGGAAGAAGAGTTTCTTGAGCTTGTCGGTCATGAGCCGGATGTGGTGGACGAGGGGACAATCGGACCCTTTAACGGTTTAGAACAAATTCAAAAGTTCAGTTTTAATCTGTGTCAAAAGCTTGGTAATAAAGGTGCGTCTTTAGTACCAATGGATGATTATAACGAGCTTCTGGTGGCTTCCTTTAAAATAGAGGACTTTAAGCAAAAGCTTGAAGAAAAGGGCAGTTTCATAGACAACCCGGAAGCTGGAAAGACAGGCCTCTTTAACAAAATCTTTAATTAGACCCTTTATTTTCCTTTAATTGAAGGACAACCTCCATGGGGTTGTGGTCAGAATAATCGGGAAAGTTAAAGACATTGGCATCTCTAAGAATAAAACCTCGTGCAAAGACAAAGTCAACTGGTCTCCCAAGAACTTGGGAGCGTAGGTCTTTTTTAAAAACGATTTCCTGAAGGCCTCGTTCTTTAGCTAAGCCTTTTAAAGTTTTTGTCCTCTCTTCATCCCACGTATTAAAGTCCCCAAGAAGCATAGTGGGTCTATCCTTAGAAATCTTTTTAAAAACTCTTTTGAGTTCATGGTGCCACTCTTCAAAACTAACAAAGTTAAGGGAGTGGACATTGAGAAGATCAAATTCTTTAAAGTGGGCAATTAAAAAACTTTTTGGGGTAATAATAAAGGGCTCGGCGTATTGTGTATGAAAGACTTCAACCTTGTGTGGTCTATACTTACTATAAAGTGATGTGCCCGTCTTTTGACCTTCCAATTGGAAGGTCGGCACAAAATAACGAAGTCCCGGATACTTTAAGTTCTTTAAACTCCAAGGCCAAGCATCTTCTTGTAGGGCAATCAGATCATAGGCACTTAAGGAAAAGGGAAGGGGTTTTTTATTGACCTTTACCATCTCTCCCTTATGAATATTCCAGACGAGAAGGCTCAGTTTTTGTGACAGGGCCCTTTCTTTGACTTGGCTCTTGTGACTTTCACCTTGGTGTTCATAGAGCAATGGCTTCTCCACTGCAATAGAAAAAATTCCTCTAACAAAATCCTCAGCAAAGTATGACTGTGAGGCCATGACATTTGAGTCATAATAAAGACATAAGACAAATATAAGCGAGTATCGTAGTCGGTTAATGCTCATTTTATTAGGCAACTTTGTGGGAAGTTTACAAGTTAGTGTTTTCTCAAAGATAATAGAAAGAGTAGGGACATAAAACAACGATTACTATCGCGATTAACTAAGGAACAAGGATGTTGCTTACCATCAGAGCGATTACGGCTCAACTCAATCTCCGCCAGACCTTTCTGGCCTTTCTTTTACTATTTTTTACTCTGGCTCCTCAAGAGGCCAAGGCATGGCGCTTTGTTATTCCAAAGGATAATGATGTGTTGAAAGTGCTCAATGACTCAGAATCTCTTGATAGTGTGATTCCACGTGATGACATCAAAGTCCTCATCTGGAATATGTACAAGGCAGGCAAGGATTCATGGGCAACTGATTACAAAAAACTTATTAAAGGTATGGATGTACTTCTCCTCCAAGAGATTTTCACAGTACCTAAAATGAATAAAGTTCTTCTTGATGATGAAGAACGCCAATACTTTCTCGCTACAAGTTTTAAGGATAAGAAGGAGAACCTGGCACGTACAGGGACAGCAACAGCTTCACGCTTCAGACCAGTTAAAGTTGGTTGGCAGCGAAGCTATTACAGAGAACCGATCATTAGAACGCCAAAGATGGTCTCTGTTGCCGAATATGATTTAGCAGGAACTGATAAAAATCTTCTCACTTTAAATATTCATGCGATCAACTTTGTTTCGACTCGAAAACTTCGCCATCAAGTTGTTGCGGCCTTAGAGTTAGCGAAGAAACATGACGGTCCCGTGGTTTTTGGTGGGGACTTTAATACATGGTCCAAGAAAAAACTCCGTATGCTTGCCGGAGAAATGCACCGTTACAATTTCACAGAAGTGAAGTTTCCTAGGCTTGGAAAAGATGATGGTCGTATGAAAACCTTTGGAAATGTGTTGGATCATGTCTTTGTTCGTGATTTGCGCATCAAAAAATCTAAGGTTTACGCCAATATTGAAGGCTCTGATCACAAGGCCATGGAAGTCCATCTCGCCTATTAAATTTTCCTAAAGCTTGCCTGATAATATTCTTCATGGGACACCCTCGAGTGAAAATAGTTCAATAAACTCGAGGGGAATTTATGAAGACACTTTTCCTGTCATTTTTACTTTTAAATACATTTTCTGTGATGGCGTTATCTGAACGTGCCGTTCTTCGTTTAGTTAAAGATGAAATTTCTAATGGTCGCCTCATCGGTGGAAAGAAGTATGTTGAAGAGCTTTCTATCAGAGAATGTGATGAGAAGAATTGCACATTAGACTTTCAATATTTCGCTTCGGGCTGTGCTTATGACTATTGCTATGACCTAAGCTGTGAAGGTGAGATTGTCTTTGACCTTGAAGAGGCCACGAGCAGAGTCCAAAATCAGCTTTGTGTAGACCTCTAAGGTACTGATTCCTCGACTTCAGAGGAAGTAATTACAATCTAAGTTGCTAAAATTGGGAGGAAAAGCTAACTTCCTCCCCAATGACACGCCCTAAGAGATCGCTCTATTCATTCTCCCTGCCTCAATTACAGGAGCACTTTGTTGAAAAAGGATTTCCTAAATTTTCGGCGAAGCAGATCTTTAATTGGGTCTATCAAAATTTAGAATTTAATCCCGAAAACTGGACCAATATTTCAAAGAAGCTCAAGGCCTATATCCAAGAGGAAATGGACCTCACTCTTCCTAAGGTCGTTTGGCATGGACTCTCTCAAGATGGAACCAGAAAGTTCTTAGTGGGAATGCATGATCAACAGACAGTAGAAACGGTTGCCATACCCGCACGCGATCGCCTGACTCTATGTATATCTTCTCAGGTGGGCTGTGCTATTGGCTGTACCTTTTGCCACACAGGAACCATGGGCCTTAAACGTCATCTTCTTGCTGATGAAGTGGTTGGTCAATTTCTTGCGGTCACATTATGGCTTAAGGAAAATGTAGGAGAAGGGGAGCGCCTCACCAATATCGTTTATATGGGCCAAGGGGAACCTCTTCACAATTACGACAACGTAAAAACCGCGACAGAAATCTTCCTTGAACCTAATGGTTTAGGACTTAGTCAAAGAAAGGTCACTCTATCTACTTCAGGTCTTGTGCCCCAAATAGAAAAGCTGTGGGACTTTCCTCCTGTTAATATTGCGATCTCTCTTCACGCTGCTCATAACGATATCAGAACAGAGTTAATGCCAATCAATAAGGCCTTTGATCTAGAGAGACTCTTTGGTGCTATCAAGTCCATTCCTTTAAAGGCCCATAGACGAATTACTTACGAATATATATTGATTGATAATTATAATGACCGTCAGGAAGATATTGATGGTCTTCTTTCTCTTCTCGATAAGAAAGAATCCAAAATCAATATCATTCCCTTCAATGACTATCCCGGAAGCCGCTTCAAAAAGCCAAGTCAAAAGAAGATTAAGTGGTTTATGGATACTCTCAATGAAAAGGGAATTGTCACCACCGTTCGTGCCACCAAAGGCGATGATATTCTCGCGGCTTGTGGCCAGCTCAAGTCGATGGAAGATAAACTCAATCTCTGGGATTGAGCTTAACTCCATTACCTTCTTCTTAATTATTTTAGACTTCGACATAGACAGTATAATGAAGCTGCAAGTGAATCAGAAGCTTTATACAGTTGTCCTTGATCAGTTATCTGAAGCAGAATCTGAACCTCTCTCAATGATCCTAAAGCAATAGAGTAAAACTTAAGCCTATCCTTTCTGGTTGGTTTGGCACTACCTTCAGAAAGATTCAGTACGATGCTTAACAGTGCGCGATCAAATTGATCTTGCATATGTCTTTTGGGGAATCGATGATTTTTGGCATTTTGATAAAAGTTTGTAGCAAGCTCTAATGTTCTAAATTTTGAATTCATTTTTCCTCCTGGTTTATTTGAGGGCTAACTACAATTTTTGAATGATCGGTCAAGGATTGCTTTGCAACCCTTCGGGCATGTCCTTGACCGATCCATTCAATAAATTGTGAGGAAAGGCCTCCATAAACTAGGAGGAATAATGACAAACTTTAAAACTTATCAGCTTGCTTTGAACTTTTATCGTGATTGTAAAAAGTTATCGATAACAGACAGAGTTTTAAGAGATCAATTTAGAAGAGCTTCATTAAGTATCGTTTTAAATATTGCAGAAGGATATGGAAGGGCTTCAATGAAAGATAGAAAGAAATTCTATGTCATTGCCTTTGGTTCTTTAAGGGAAACTCAATGTTTACTTGAAATCTTAGAAAATCAGGAAATGAAACAGAGGGCTGATCATCTTGCCGGTTATCTGTACCGGCTTTGCCAGTCTCCAGGTTGCCTGCTTCCTGAAAAGTGATTACTTATATGGCCAAGGCTGCAATTGCGGACCAAAAGACTCGGGCTTGGTCGCTGAAGAGGGGTTACGTCCATCACCTTCTGGTGTTTCACTTACCTCATCTTCTGAAGCAACATCTCTCATGCTCTCTGGTTCTTCTTGGATACGATAAGAATTCTCATCGAATTCTTTAAAATCTCCCTCTTTGGCCACATGAACTTGAGGAACATTTCTCTTTTTCCATTTGAACTTAGGTGCTTGATATTCTTGTGATTGAGTTGAGAAAGCAAAGAAGCTTAATAATAAGGTCAGTGTAAAAGCGTGTGTGATTTTCATAGACCCCTCCCAAGGGCAAACACAAATTCTAGTCTATTATTCGGCAATTTGGAGGTGTGACTTTAATTGAGGAGGATTTGGTGAAATTCCTGAGTGTTCTTCACAGGTAAAAAGCCGCTAGTTTACGAGAAATCCATTATTTGGGAGACTATAGGGGATATATAAAGGTCATTTGATCAGTCTTAGGGAGTCTCTCAACATGCAAGCAAGAAAAAATAAAGCTGTCCTTGGAATACTTGTGGTGGTTTTCTTGTCATTCGTTCTTCTCATGATTTTTGCCTCATACACCATGAAAAATCTAAAGACAGATAATGGCTCTTTTAAGATGGGATCTTTTGGCGGCAAAGGTTCCATTGCTGTTGTCGAAGTTAATGGCGTCATCATGGAATCTAAAAAACTTATCGAACTTATCCACAAAGCTGAAGAAGACAAAGAAACCAAAGCTATCATTGTTCGCATTAACAGCCCTGGTGGTGCGGTTGGTCCTACTCAAGAAGTCTATGAAGAAATCAGACGCATCGACCAGCAGTATGACAAAAGTGAAGGCAAGGAGGGAAAACCTGTTTATGCCAGCTTTGGAACTATCGCTGCTAGTGGCGGTTACTACCTTGGAGCGGCAACACGAAGAATCTATTCCAACCCCGGAACTTTGACTGGTTCAATTGGCGTGATCATGCAGTTTATGGACCTTTCTCGTCTCTATGATTGGGCCATGCTGAATCAGCAAAATATTAAATCTGGTCGTTACAAAGATGTTGGTCAGCCTAATCGCCCAATTAGTGCTGAAGAGAAAGCACTTCTTGAAGGTGTGATTTCAGGGGTTCATGACCAATTTATGAAAGACATTCTGAGAACAAGAGAAGGCAAGATAAAAGGCGACCTCCAGGAGTTGGCTCAGGGGCAAATCTTTAGTGGTGAACAGGCCCACAAGTTTGGTCTTGTCGATGAGCTGGGAAGCCTTTGGCAGGCAGGTCGTAAGATTCACGAAGAACTTAAGCTTGAAGGAGAATTTGGCTTTAAGTTCATCGAAAAGAAGAAGAAAACTGGCTTGTGGTCTTTAATGGAAAACTTAGATGAAGCAACAACAGCTCTAAAAATGTTGGTCACTAAATTTGGTGGCGAATCACAGGGCCCTAGCCTGATGTATCAGTAGGCCTAAGGAGAGTCATTGGAAATCTATCTCAATTGGTTTCAAGAACATTTACTGGCCACTGTTGCGGTAGGGTTGACCCTCGTCTTGATTTACCATTACCTCACTGAGAGAGATACCGGTGTTAAGCTTTCAAAACGCTATCGCAATTCCATTTTTGAAGCCCAGTCCAAAGTCTTTCTCAATGCCACCCAATATCTCATTTCAGGTAATAAAGATTTGGCCATTAAAGAATTTCTCAATGCTGTTGATATCAATAGGGAAACAATAGATACCTACTTCGCCCTAGGTGGTCTCTTTCGCTCTAACGGCGAAATAGAAAAAGCCATTTCGATTCATCGAAGTCTGATCGCAAGAGAAAATATCAGTGAGTCAGACAGACTTCGTTCTTTAAAAGAGCTCGCTGTTGACTTTGATAAGGGTGGCTTCGTTGATAAGGCCATTGAAACCTATAAAGATGTCTTAAAAATTAACAGAGACCAATATGAGGTCATCCAATCTCTTTGCCGAATTTTTGAAGACGTCGAGGATTGGGATCAGGCCTATAATTACCGCATTATGCTCAGCAAAGTTGGTCACGAAAACCAAGCCGAGACCATATCTCATATTCTTGTTCAGAAGGCGAAAACCCTCTTTGAAAAAGGAGAGTTTGCTCGCTGTAATGAGGACCTTGAAGATGCTTTTCGTTTCGCGCCCTCTGTTTCAGCAAAGATCTTAAGACTAAGGCTTCATTTGACGACGGGAAATATGGAGCAGGCGAAAGAACTTCTTATCGAGCTTCTCAAAGAACATCCCATGTACACTTCTTTTATCTTTGAGTCTTTAAGTGAAGGCTTTAAAGGTGATGATGAAACCAAGAAGAGCTACCAAGCACGCTTTGATTTATTAAAAGAATTTTTCCTCGAGATGGAAGATGACGAACTCGCTCAGTCTCAAAGTGTCGTTCTTACTAAGGTGAGGCTTCTTAAGCAGGCCGGAAAGAGTGATCAGGCCTATGAACTTATGAATAACTTTGTCAGCAATAGCGACAATCACTCTGAAGTTATAAAGAGTGAATATATTAAGCTTCTTATTGAACTAGGAAAGAATGATGAGGTTGTGAATCAAGTTTCAGGACTTCTCGATAATTTTCATCAGTCCCTCACGAAGCACTTCTGTAAGAATTGTGGTTACAATTCAGATGAAATCTTTTGGCGCTGTCCTCAGTGTCATGAGTGGGAAACAATTCAATTTCGTTGGAAGGTATAACTTTGAAAAAAGCTCTCTTAATGACTTTCATCACTTTCACCTTGGGCCTATCGCTTCAGGCCAAGGAAGTATCATTAAGGGTGGCTTACTATAAGAACCTCTTCGGTCATATTCATAAGAATGCATCACGCTACTCTCAATCTCTATCAACGATTGGCTGTGGGCATCCCATTAAAATTTTGGGGGTCAAAGGGCGTGAAATTGTCTCTGGTGACTTCAATAAAGTAAAAGTTGGACCTTACAAAGGTTATATCGACAAAAAGTATCTGGTGAGGAAGAAGCCTCAATGTTTCCAAGATCGCTATCCACGCTTCTTTGATAATATTGGGCTCTCTCTTACAGATATGTACTACTGGGGTAAACTCTACGATCAATATATTTACGGGAGGTCCCAAGTCCAATGAAGACTTTTTTTCTCACCGTCCTATTGATCACTTTTAGCGTTGCAGCTGCTCAGGAAGCACCAGTAGCAAAGACCAAGGAAAGTGAAGATGTCGGCCCCATGGTGGCACCTATTGAATTTGATAAGATACAAGATGTTATTAAAAAAGACCGCTTGGGTAGTGAAGTGGTCAAAAAGAAAGCTGTTATTCGTAAGAAAATCAAGAAGCGTCAAAGAAAGAAAGTGGGTCGCTATAATATCCCCGATGAAAGTGAGTTTTGGAGCTTCTTTTCAGAGTATTGGCTCGTTAAGAATGCCACTATTCTAAAATGGGACTTCAAAAAACCAGATTATGGTCTTGAAGAATCATTCAAGAAGTTTCTAGAATCCGTTGGCATTTTTGAGGTGAATTATAAGATTATTTTGGTGAACACGCCTGATGTGACTCACTTTGGTCTTCCTAGTAATACCAATGAGTTTATTTTCATTCTTAGCGTGCCTTTTATTAGAACACTTGACCTCAGTAAGCTTGAGATCTCACTACTTCTTTTTGAGGATTATCTTCGAGTTAAGAATGGCTTCTTTAAGGACTATGTCTCTGTTGCGGGAGTGGATAGCTTTGTTGGTGGCAACTTTTACAAAAAAGACTTTGATTTTTCCTTGATGGAGAAAATGGCCAATAAGTACGATGAAATTATTTATGACAAGGGTTTTAACTTTCAGCAGCAGTTTAAAGTGACAAACCGCATGAGTGCCATCCTCAAGAGTAATGCTAAATGGTGGAATGCTTATTACCTCATGATCGGTAAGATAGATAATCTCGTAAAGACCAACATCCTTTACCAAAAGTATTTAAAAATTTATCCTAGTCCAGAATTACAACTTAGTTGGCTTAGACCTAAAAAGAAGAAGGTTTTATAAAAGAGATTCTGAAGTCATCAACGTTAACGACTCCTTTTGCTAAACATCTTTATTACTTCCTTGGCTTCCACTTTGCGAATGCCTTGATTCACCTTCTTGTACTTTCTATCGTCGCTTTCTTTCACTTTCTCCTCGATCACAGGATGGGTGATATTCAAGATTGGGTGTTCTTTCATAGTTGGGAAGTTGTTGCTCTAGGAAAAGTCATTGCCCTGATCATTATTGCTCGTTTCATAGGTATTCTTTCTATCGAGAGAAGACCATTTCTCCACCTTTTTCAATTCCAGCGTGGCCATATGAGAAAAGATGTTCTCATGGCGATGATCATCTTCATTCTGAGTGTCGTTATTGTGGGTGACCCTCAGCATGTGGCAGGTTCTGAGCTTAATCTCTACCGCATTCTGGTGTGCTTTGTTGGCCATGTGATTTTCTATGGTAGTGATGGCCTGGTGCTCTTGGCCCTCAACAAATTTTTACCCTTAAAGCCTGGGCTATGGCGCTATCAAGTTGTTCTATTTAGTTTTATTTCTTTTTTCGTTCAAAGGAATGTTTTTCTCTTTGGAGTTGGCTGGAAGGGAGAAGTTATTTTTGCCGTTATTTTCTGTTTTTACCTCATTCGATCAAAGGGGGACTATGTATGGATGCACTCTTTAGTCGCCATTGTTGTTCTCTTCGCTCCCTTGGCGACTTTCTTTGGTTTAGATCCCTTGTGGGGCGATCGCTTTTCTCCCTTTCGCTTTACTGGTCAGGTGGGTGGTCTTGAGATCGGTGTCTTCACTTTGTTGGCCTTAGTCTTTTTAAAAAAGAAAGAAGGAACCTTATGGTTTTATAAATAAGACCATCCTAATTGGTCGGTCTTGTATGACTTTCATAACACTTGGTGTCCTCGAATTGCGGCCTAGCTTTTGTTATACTACTTAGAGTTTTTTAAGGGCTTTATGTCATCTTTAATGGAGTGAAATGGCAATGCACGGTGAACTCGATATTCTACAAATTATTCTTGAATCAGGTTGGGTGGTAAAGGGAGTTCTCCTCCTTCTTATCTTGGCCTCAATTTTATCTTGGGCCATTGTTCTCATGAAGAAGTCATTATTGGATAAGCTTGAAAGTGCCAATGATGAATTTCTTCAAGCCTTTCGTTCAAGCCCTACACTTAGGGATGCAGCCCAGCAAGCCCAGGGAATGCCCTTTTCTCCCTACAAAGCGGTTTTTGAAGAAGGTTATCGTGAGTTCACAATGTTTATTCAAGATGCTGGTGAACAGCGTTTAAAAGATCATTACCAACACTTTGGTCTAGACTCAATTGAACGGGCCATGAAGAAAGGTGCTAATGAAGCTAACTTGAAGCTAGAGGAGAGGCTCTCAACTCTGGCCAGTATTGGCTCCGTGACTCCCTTTGTTGGGCTCTTTGGGACTGTTTGGGGAATTATTGATTCTTTTACTGGACTTGCTGGAGGCGGTGCTACCCTCGATGCTGTTGCTCCTGGTATTGCTGAAGCCCTTGTGGCCACGGCCGTTGGTCTGGCCGCCGCTATTCCTGCTGTATGGTTTTATAATGTTTTCAATAATAGAGTTGGTGCCGTCAACGCCAAACTGGATTCCTTTGAACAAGAATTTCTTAATAGTGTAGAGAGAACAATTCTTTAGGTTAACTTATGGGTGCAAACTTAAATAAAGGAAAGAAAGGCGCCATTGCTGATATCAACGTTACCCCTCTCGTTGATGTCATGCTGGTTTTACTGGTGATCTTTATGATCACAGCGCCTCTTATGCTCAATGGTATTAAGTTGGAGCTTCCTAAGACAAAGGAAGTGAATCCTATGAACCTTACCACTGAGCAAGTGGTCCTCTCACTAACCTTATCCGGTGAATTATTCCTTGGTAAAGATAAAGTACTAGAAAATGAAGTAACAGGCTTAATTAGAGAAAAATTCAAAGAAGCCAAGTCGGAGGTTCTCTATCTTCGTGCCGACTATGGTATTAAGTATGGTAGTGTCGCCAAGTTGGTTTCCTTTCTCAAAAGCGCAGGAATTACAAATATCGCCCTTGTAACTGAGATTGAAGAGAAAAAGTGACACCCGTTCTTCAAAAACCATTTGCCCATTACACGCGAAAGTCTTTCTTCATTCATGTTGGACTTATCATTCTTGTGGCCCTGACTTCCTATTTTCAATGGGCAAAAGGGGAGAAGCAGCGCCGCCTTAATGTGAAGCTGGTTCAGTCTTCCGTTAGGGTTGATGTTGTGGCCATGCCCAAGAGGACACTGCAAGAGCTCAAGGCTCTCCAGGCCGCGGGGGCTTCGGCTGGGCAAAAGGCTGAGGAAAGCTCACCGGAAGCCAAGCCTGTGGATAACACTCCCGATAGAGGCAATGAGTTCATTAAGAAGAAAGAAAAAGTATCTTTTAAGGATCTTCTGAAACAATACTCAAAGGATAAAGTCGAAACGGCCAAGAAGCCCAAGAAGAAGAGCAAATCCAATAGCAAAAAAGATAAAGGTCTCGATTCTTCAACTCTTGCTAAACTTGATGGTCTGATCAAAAGAGGAAATAAGGTAAGTAGTGGTCAGGCATTGGTTGGCACCGGAAGCGCTGAAAGTTTAACAGCGTTACAAGAGTACGCTGCAAAGTTGCCAGGCTTAGTGAAACCTTATTGGAAGCTTCCTAGTTACCTCGCAAATCAAGAGCTCCAGTGTCGTATAAGAGTTTTTATTAACGGCAGAGGTGAGTTGATTCGTTCTGAAGTTTATGAAAAGAGCAAGGACCCTGAATATGATGAGCGGGCGATGAAAGCAATTAAGGCGGCCGCTCCTTTTCCACCACCTGATGGTGATATTATCAATCGAACATTGAGGGGAGATATCCTAATGGGATTTCCTCTTTAGGTCTACTTTTTCTTAGTTCACTCTCTGCTGAAGATGGTTTGACCATCGTTGCAGTAGGGGATGCTGAGGTTGAAAAGGATAAAATTGTCTTTGTTGCTTCAGAGGTCCCCTCTAATGTGACGAGTGAGGAGAAAAAACTAATCAACGAAGTTCAAAAGCTTTTTGAAAATGATTTCTCCTTCTATCGTCAGATGTTTGAAGTGATAAAGGCCGATGGTTATGAAGCGCCTGCAGCTAGCAAGAATTATAGTGCCCTCAAGGCAAAGAACTTACGTTATTTTGTTTTAACGGCTTATGAGAAGACTGCACCGGGAGTTTTTAATTTGGGAGCTGCTCTTTATGGCGTACGCGAAGAGAAGCTTCTTGAAGAGGTGAGAGTTACCTTTAACAAAGGTAATGTGAGAAAGAGTGGACATGAGGCAGCCGATGTTCTTTATCAAAAAATTAGCGGCCAGACTTCGATCTTTCGCTCCAAGATTATTTTTGTTTCCGATGTAAACTCAGGTGGTACAGGTGATATCAAAGAGCTTTATGTTATGGATTTTGACGGAAGAAAGAGACGCCAACTCACTTTTCATCGCGGGACTGTTATTTCGCCGGCCTTCTCTTTTGATGGAAAGAAAGTTCTCTACAGTCTCATTAAAAATAATCGCTCAAAAACGAGAAATGTAAACTTAAGGCTGCTTGATATTGAAACCGGTAAGAGTACAGTGCTTTCGCGTAAGAAAGGCATCAACTCCGGTGCGGTCTTTATGCCCGATGGTGAACATATAGCCCTGACGATGAGTCATGAAGGAAATGCTGAGATTTATGCTTTGAATATTAAAAGTGGTAAAACCCGTCGCATCACCAAGCACTATGCCCCTGATGTTGATCCAAGTATTAATGTCAGTGGCACCAAGATGGCCTTTCTTAGTGGCCGCTCTGGAGCTGGTAAACCCATGATTTACATTGCTGATCCCCGATCCTTAGAGAAATCTGTCAAAAGAATCAGCTATGTTGGAAAATTCAACGCTACCCCGCGCTTTAGCCCAGATGGCAGTCAAATTGCCTTTTCAAGCTGGTTAGATAACCGTTTTGACATCTTTAGGGTTGATGATAATGGTGACAATCTTCACCGCCTCACTAAGGATTTTGGCTCAAATGAGGACCCAACCTATTCAAATGATGGACAGTTTATTGCCTTTTCTAGCCAAAGAGTCCTTTCGCGCTCCAAGGCCGTCCAAAATATCTACATTATGACCTCTGAGGGCGAGATATTGGGCCAAGTCACGAAGGATTTCGGAAACTGTTCAACTCCTAGATGGTCTAAGTATTAGAAATCACGAAAAGTAGGCCATTTTTTTAAACACTTGAGCATTTTAGTCTTGTAAAAAGTTCAGACGCGCTGTATCATTTTTCTAGCTATGCAGCGCGTTATCAAACCCAAACGTGAATTTATTACTGTCTAGGAGATGAACGATGATGGACTCGGTGACCAAGGACTTAACAAAAATACAGGAAATTTCGTCAATTTTATTATCATCACTTGATGAATCTGTATTTTTTCCAACTTTAGGAAAATTACTACATGACCACATGGGAGTTGATAAGACTCTCGTTTTTATGGTTCAAGAAAATGGCTCAGTTCGCATGATGAGCAAAAACGGAAAGCTTCTTAAGAAGGGCATGACCCTTGAGAAGGGAATCGGACCAGCGGGTCACGTTATCCGTACTAAGAGACCTTACTTTTCAAACAACACAGATAGAGACCCTCTTTTTCAAGACGCAAAGGAAGAAGGCATTAGAGCAGAGCTCGCCCTTCCTATCATTCATGAAGGAATTGTTCTTGGAACGATTCACTTCCAGTGTATTGAGAGTGAAAAAGATTTTACTCGTGATGACATCACGGCCGTTATGGAAATCCTTAATGAGCTTCGTCAGCCCATGGCCAACATGAAAATGTACCTCGCTGCCAAGCATTTGAATGAGTCATTACTCAGACAAATCGAAATGAAAGAAAAAGAAATTCAAAAGCGTGACTCTGGAGTTAATCTAGGTAGCTCTTTCCGAATTGAAGAGAAAGAAATCGTAGGTAAGTCTGAGGCGATGAAAACACTTATTCACTACGCTGATAAAGTGGCTGAAGCAGACGTAAACGCCCTTCTCATCGGTGAAAGAGGTGTTGGAAAGGAAATGATCGGTCGTCGTATTCACTGCCGCTCTGAGCGCCGCGATCACGCTTTCATTAGTATCGATTGTTCTGCTCTTGATGAGCTTGCTCTTGAAAGAGAAATCTTTGGAGAAGAAGGTGGAACATTTAAAGAAGTAAAAGTTAAGAATGGTCTTCTTGAACTTGCTAACGGAGGAACTCTCTTCCTTAACAATGTTGACCGCTTGACTCTTCACCTCCAATCAAAACTTTATAATTTCTTAAATGAGAAGATGGCCTTTAGAGTTGGTGGGCATATGCCATACAGAGCAAATGTTCGCTTGGTGGTTGCTTCAACGAAAGACCTCAATGAGCTTACTGCTGAAGGTTCATTTAGAGAAGACCTTCTCTTTGCTGTAAATACAATGATCCTCTCTGTACCTTCACTAAGAGAGAGACAAGATGATATTGAGACTCTCGCTAGTCATTTCCTCAATCTTCATAAGAAACCTGAAGAGCAGAAGTCATTATCACCAGGTGTGATTAAGCTTCTTAGAGAATACAACTGGCCAGGTAACGTTAGAGAACTTCAAAACGTTATCGAAAGAGCTTACATCCTTTCAGACGGCATGATCGTTGAGAGAGACCATCTTGCTGACTCTGTCACAGAGTGTCAGGCGGAAGAGGAAAAAGAAGAAGACAATATCATCCACTTTTCTGAAATGACTTTGGATGAGCTAGAAAAGCGTCACATCTGTATGACTCTCGAGCACCTAGGCGGTAATAAAACGAAGACGGCCAAAATGCTAGGGATCACAGTAAAGACTCTTTACAATAAGCTTCACTCTTACGGCATGATTGGGAACCAACAAGAGGCGTAAGGCTTAGGTTGGCGCGTAGAGTAATCCTCATTAGGGACTTTAAGCGCCAACATGATTTGTTTTTTCCCAACGGTAAAAGTAGAATTTTAGATCCAATGGAGGATATATGGCCGCAAGTACAACGGAGCAACCAGCAGCGACAGAAGGTGTAAAAAACCTAAAGTCTTTTCGTAAATCAAAAGACCTTGAAGATTTCTATCGTTTTATAAACGAGAATGGTTTGAGAAGAGAAGCGCATCACGCTATCGAATTTATCACAAACCGTTTGGCCAAGCCTAAGAAGTCAAAAAGAGGCCGTAAAGCAAAGACCCTACAGTAAAATAAAATATCAAGGCCCATGGTTTGGGCCTTGGTTCTTTTCTAAGGCATGATTTCAAGGAATGAGAATGAGCCTTTTTTCACAAAAAATTTCAAAAAAACCTCATATTATTTTTGATCCCCTCTATGGTTTCATTCGCATGACTCCTGTGGAGAGGGAGATTATTCAGTCACCCTTTTATCAGCGATTGAGATGGATTAAACAACTGGGCTACTCCTCCTATGTTTTTCCAGGGGCTGAGCACTCGCGCTTTGGTCATTCTATTGGTGTGATGTGGAATGCTCACAAAATCATTCAGTCTTGTGGTCGCGATGTGACGGAAGATGAGTTGATGAATCCCAACCTCCATTCAAAGGAAAAAGATTGG
>JAUIBX010000297.1 GCA_030427595.1 Bacteriovoracia bacterium
CGATAATTATTTTCTGATTGCTCAGCAGAAATCCCTTTGGAGATAATGGTCGACTTGGTGTTATTACCAATGTGAACCATTTTAGTTCCCGTATCGGCCTGCATCTTGTTATTGGTAAGGGCCACTGAGTAGAAGGCACCTTGAGAACCATCGCCAATAAGATTACAAGAAGGGTATTTCCAAGTGATGGCCGAGCCAGCTTCAACCTGGGTCCAAGAAATCTTAGAATTCTTTCCTAAGCAATTTCCTCTCTTGGTGACAAAGTTGTAGATCCCACCAAGACCTTCTTTATTGCCGGCATACCAGTTTTGTACTGTAGAGTATTTCACTTCTGCTTCATCGAGAGCAACAATTTCAACAATCGCGGCATGGAGTTGATTTTCATCTCTTTGAGGAGCTGTACAACCTTCGAGGTAATTCACGTAGGAACCTTCTTCGGCCACGATAAGAGTTCTTTCAAATTGACCGGTCTCTTTAGCGTTGATTCTAAAGTAGGTAGAAAGGTCCATAGGACAAGTCACACCCTTAGGGATGTAAGCGAATGATCCATCAGAGAAAACTGCAGCATTCAGTGCCGCATAGAAATTGTCAGAATAGGGAACAACTGTCCCAAGATATTTCTTCACCAGTTCAGGGTGATCCTGGATGGCCTCTGAGATACTACAGAAAATCACCCCCACTTTTTCGAGGTCCTCTTTCCACGTTGTCGTCAAGGAAACAGAATCAAAGACCACGTCCACGGCCACACCTGTAAGCCTCTTTTGTTCCGACAGAGGAATTCCAAGTTTTTCAAAAGTGGCGAGAAGTTCTGGATCGACTTCGTCAAGAGAGGCCGGAGAGTCTTCTTTTTTCTTAGGAGCCGAATAGTAGTAAAGATCTTGAAAATCAATTTCAGGAATATCGAGTTTGGCCCAGTTGGGAAGAGGTAGGGTCTTCCAGTGGCGATAGGCCTTGAGGCGATACTCAAGTAACCACTCGGGCTCATTCTTCTTCGCACTTAATTGGCGAATGATGTCTTCATTGAGACCTTTAGGAAATTCTTCGGTTTCAATATCCGTGTAGAAACCGTACTTATAGTCATCTTTGAGAACGTCTTCAGTGCTCATGCATTCTCCGTTTTGAAGGCCATTTCCACCGGCTCACTTTGGCTTTGGTTGAGAAGAAGGTCCTCCAAAGTCAGTTCATCGAGGAAAGTGCGAATTTTATTATTAAGGGCATCGATAGGAGTAACGATGTTACAAATGTCATAGAGGTCACATAGACCTTTTGAGCTTTCACAGAAACGGTTAAAGTCTTGGCGACCTTCTACCATGGTGCAAAGTTCATTGAAGGTGATAGAGGAGAGAGGCTCTTTTAAAGAGTAGCCACCCTTAATCCCTTTAGTTGAAGAAAGCAGTCCCTTGTTGTTCATCACCTGCAAAACTTTGGCGGTGGTATCAAAGGGGGTTTTGAATTTGTCGCAAATTTCGCGCGCGCTTGTTAGGCTCTCTGGACCTTTTTCTGTGGCCATGTACTTGAGAGCAATCATCGCGTATTCCACTTTCTTATTGATCTTAATCATGGGACACCCGTGGTTCACATATTTTCTGCAAATGACTAAAAAGTTGAGTCAATTCAATACCTTAAAATGGGTCAAAAAAAAACCTATTTTGTGCTCAGACTATAACATGGAAATAAGGGATTTTTAGCCCTATTTATTAGACAAATGGGGTAAATAGTTAAAATGACGTCAGGTTTCTATATTAAATCCACCGGCCCGTGCTAGCATCTGTCAATGCATGTTGTAGGCGAACTTTTTGATAAACAAATGGCGATTACCCTGACCAATGAAATGTTGGCCAAGGGCATGGCCGTGCAAATGTCTTCCGTGCATTCAGCTCAGGGAGAGTATTTTCAAATTCTCTGTGGTTCGGATGATGAAGAAAGTGTGGCCCAAGCACGAGATTATTTTCGGGTGCGCATGGGCCTACCTGGTCCACCACCAGAAGTGGATCCCGAGTGGGAGAAACTTTCCGCCTTAAGCATGGGACCTGTCACAAAATTTCTCCTCTTTTTTTCTATAGGGATTTTCTTAACACGATTTAAGCCGGAACTTTTTAAAGCAACGCTAGATCTTCTCTTCTTCAACGACCCTTCCAGAGAGCCTTTTGAGAGTTTGAAAGCAGGGGAGTATTGGCGTTTAATCACTCCCATTTTTCTTCACTTTAATTTCTTTCACATTCTCTTTAATGGCATGTGGATAAAAGAGCTGGGTAAAATTATTGAAAATGAGAAAGGCCCAGTGATGTTTGTTTTCTTTGTCGCTGTGATTGCTATTTTTTCAAACACCCTTCAGTACATCGCTTCGGGTCCTCAGTTTGGAGGACTCAGTGGTCTCGTCTACGGACTGTTGGGTTATCTTTGGGTCTATGGCAATCTCAATGAAAGTGCTGACTTTAAATTGCCCAAACGCGATGTGACCCTGATGGTGGGCTGGTACTTTCTGTGTCTAACGGGCCTCATTGGACCCATTGCCAATATTGCCCATGGAGCGGGTTTAGCGGCCGGTATGCTTTGGGCCCTCTTTCCGTGGCACTCGGGTCAGTTAAAAGAGCGGATTAAATATGTTTTTTTGGCGCTTTTCTTTAGTCTAGGTACCTATCTTATTGAAATTATTAAAATTAATTTCCTGTAAAAAGCAGATTCTCTTCAAGTTTTTAGGCCCATTTGTCGAAACACTATAAAGAAAGAAACCCCTTGTGGTGAGGGTTTTCAAAGCTCATGTTGAGAAATTGGGAGAGTGCATTTGGGAGTTGCTAGTCTTAAGGCCAAGAGAAGTCATCTTTGGTTGGTGCCCATTTATACATTTTTCTTTTTGACCTGTTGGTCAGTTCTCGTGCCTCAAGCTTTTGCGGATGAGACCTCTCGCTATGTTTTGCAATCACGAGTGGAAGAGGATAACGGCGAGTCGGTAACAGAAGTTTATCTTGATCGCCAAAATCAGCGTTTAATTGTCAAAGAGTTTGATCGCGTAGGCACAACTCCACCGCGCACAGAAACTAGTGTCGATCGCTTGAGTGAAGCTTGGCGTCCAGCCCCTTCTGGTTGGAATATGCGAAAGGTGAGTGACTTTGATTTAAAGAATCAAACCTCTCAGGCTACCGCTCGTCAGGCCATGCAACGATTAAATGGAGACAGAGGCGAGCAAGTTGTTGAACAGAGCTTACAAGAGTTGCGAGTTGGCGGAAGCCGCTACAACTTGGTGCAAATTGGAAAGAGTGAAAATACTCAAGTGGCCCTCTATCATA
>JAUIBX010000065.1 GCA_030427595.1 Bacteriovoracia bacterium
CGTAGAGAAATCTGATAAAAGAGCTCTCCACGATAAGTGTAAGTAAATCCCATTTATTTCTTTTAAGTGATTCTCTTGACCAAAAAACTACGGCTTCCTGTCGAATGCCCCTAAAATTTGCCAGTTTTTAAAGACTTAGTTAACCTATTAGGGGATACTTATTGCAATATTGACCCCGAAGCGGGTGATTGAGATGATAATTGTCTAGTCAGACGAGGAGTCGATAGTTTTGAAATTTAACCCAATCCAAGCCCTTCTTATATTCGCAGTCACCTTAAGCTCATGTGCTACCAAAAAGGTGAGTGAGTCACCTAAGGAAGTTGCTTCAAAAGAAATCTTCGTATCATCTGAGCTGCGCCAAAAAGCAATCGCAGCGGCCAGAGAGGCAGAAGAGGACCATGATCACACCAGTATTCTTGGTTCTGCCGTCATTGAAAATCCCCATGAGTACGGTCAAAGGACTTATTTCCTTTACGGTGCGGAACACCTCAATTTAGAGAATTACTACTTTGATATTCCCGTTGTTTATAACAAGGCCGTGAAGAAATGGATTACTTACTTCCTAAATCGCGGTCGAGGTTTCTTTGAGCGCTATAGTGCGCGCGCAGGAAGGTATGCTCCTATTCTAGGAAAAATCTTAGAAGAGCACGGTCTTCCCCGTGATCTGATCTTTTTGGCCATGGCGGAAAGTGGTTTTCAAAACAAGGCCAAGTCTTGGGCCCGCGCTGTTGGCCCGTGGCAGTTCATGCCCTATACTGGACGCCGCTTTGGTCTTCATATTGATTGGTTTGTGGATGAAAGACGTGATCCGATTAAGGCAACGATTGCAGCAAGCCGCTACTTAAAAAAGTTATATAAAGAATTTGGTGCCTGGGAACTTGCCGCTGCCGCTTACAATGCTGGTGAAGGCAAGGTGAGCCGAGCGATTCGTCGCTACAAAACGGAAAACTTCTGGCGCATCAGTCGAGGGCGATACCTCAAAAGAGAAACTAAGAATTATGTTCCAAAGATTATGGCCCTCGCTATTATTGGCAAGAACCTAAAGACCTTCGGTTTTGAAGAAATTGATTTTCATGAGCCCCTCGACTTTCAGGAAGTGGAAGTCGGACCGGCCACTGACCTTTTTAAAGTAGCTACTGAGCTTGATATTGAATTTGAAGAGCTTCAGCGGTTAAATCCTGAAATTCTTCGTTGGTTCACACCGCCTCAAGGTGATTACAAGCTAAGAGTTCCTGTCGGCAAGAAAACGGCCTTTAATGATTGTTGCGCAGGTAAGGCCGATAAGCTCATCGCAAAAGACTTCATGCCTTATCGAATTAAGGGCAGAAGAAGTACTCTTAACGATGTTGCTCGTAAGTTTAAGATTAAGGATAAGCAAGTCCTTACATGGCTTAATGGTTCTAAACCCAATACTCGCTTGAAGAGAGGCCAACAGGTTCTTCTACCTTTTAGAGAGGGACAAAATATTCGCGCCAATATGTACGCGGATCTTTACGAGAGGCCTCGCAAAGCTGTCCGTATGCGAAGAGCTTGGAAGAAACGTATTCGTCGCGCTCTTAGAAGAGGCCGCAAAATCGCTTCTCCTCGCTACTATAAAGTTAAGAAGGGTGATTCCCTTTGGACTGTGTCTCGCAAGACAGGAACTTCTTTAGATACGCTCATCGTTTCGAATTATCAGATCCTCAAAAGAAGAAGAATTAGGGCGGGGGATAAGCTCGCGGTCAAATGACCGCGAAACCGGTTGCGGGTTACAGGGATCAGGTTGCAGGTTTAGTTGGGGCGTTTTGCTGGAGTCTGTACAGTTGAGCGGCAATTTGATTTGAAATGTCCTTCGCTTGGTTTATTTCTTCTAACTCAATAATCATTTGCACTTCTTTTTGGCTTGCGTATGCGATGTTGAAAAAACGTTTGCGGTCTCTTAAGCCAGATTTTGCGGCACCTTCTGCTAGATTTAAGCAAACTGATAGTGAAGCTCTTCTTAATTGATTTTCTATGCTTGGGTGTAGGTGAAATTTCTTTAAAATTCGATACTGCTTTTTCACCATTTCAAGACATCTCAATTGACTCATGGCCAAAAGATTAAAGCATAGCTAGCGAATAGAAAGCCGTAATTCCCTAAAATTGCACAATCAAAACCCGCCACCTGCTACCTGCAACCGGAAACCTGTCTACTTCTGTTGCCTAACTCTCAAAATTAACGCTAGAATTCAGCCATACACCCTATCCATGCCCTTTTCGGAGACTCACACATGTCATCAGGATTTAATCTTTTAAAGCTTAAAAAAGTTGAAGACGCCAATATTAAGACCAGTTACATTCGCCACCTTGTTGTGGGTGAAGACCTTTTTAGTGTGGCGCTTTTTTGGGAGCTCAGAAAAAAACTTGGTGATGAGCAAGTGAAGTGGGTTTGTCCTAAGCCAATTACGGAAAAAGACCTTGTTCCTTTGGGTCCTAATACCTTGAGGGGAGAGGCCAATATTGAAAAGTTCAAAAGAATTTTTCCCGATGTTGAGACAGAGGAATTTGAAGCACCTGCGGAATTCTTCAAAGAGCTTAAGTGGCGTCCTTTTGGTGGTAGGGCCAAGTCTGAAAAGCTTCTTTGGAATGAAGAGTTCTTTACTCAAAAGCGTGCAGACTTTGATGTTTATGCGCTCTTTCCTTTCTTAAAGGAAGAAGGGCTTTATGAAGCTCTTGAAAGATGTCGCATGGATTTTGGGGTGAAGAATATTTCTCGCCAACAGCCTGATGATCTTGCTGAGCCGGCAAACTTTTCAATTGAGCTTTCCAATAACGATATTGTTAAGTGTGAGCATCTCTATTGGGGTGGGGGACCACGCAGCTTTCTCGACTCTTACGCCAATAAGAATGAACTCACTGATGAATTCATTACTTTCTGTGAAGAAGCCACTTCACCTGCAGCGCTGTATATTCAAATGGATTTTAATGGCCAGGTAACAGATAAAGACCAAACACTCTTTATTCCTCTTTCTTATACTCATGAGTGGGGTCACTTTGTGGGTGAATTTAAGAACCTTGAAGGGGGAAAACAGAGAGGGGAGTTTGTATCATTTATGGATATTGAGCACACTAATGAGCAAGAAATCTCCAAAAAAATCCGCCTTCTTAAGAAAAATTTAGAAAAAATTTTTGGTGAAAAAATCCCTCAAATCTCAGATGAATTTATCAAGCTAAGTAGCAGCTCTCCCTGTCTAAAAATTGACGATAATCTTTTTAAAGATCTTAAAAACGAATGGCAGAGTCTTGCTCTGGCCAGCTTTAATGCGCCAATGGAGAACTGTAGTGAGTTACTCGACAACTGCGAAGATTCTAAAAAAGACATCTCCTTTTTTGCGCGGGCAGCCTATCGTCATCAAGAAATCCTTCAAAGTCTCTCTTAAAGTCTAGCTTTGTTTTCATTTTTTTTCTGACCATTGCAGTTCAAGTAGTTGACTTTTATGGCGGCCACTAGGAAAATTTAAGAAATTGAGAATATTGTTATTGTAAGTTTTTAAGAAGACTTTTTATTAATAACTCAAAATCTAATTACGTTAACGATTAATGTAATTATCTTTTTCAAGGAGAAGATGGATGAAAAAGCAAATCGTACTCGCAACAATTGCGACCCTTGCTACAACTAGCGCTTACGCTACAAAAGCTAGAATGAATGCTCTTGGCCAGGCTCAAGATCGCGGTTCATTTTACATCAACGATACTCGTAACGTTTTCCGAAACGCTGCTCGTATCAATCAAACTAACAATTACGTTGTTACTGAATGGGGCCAAGCTAATGCTGTTGGTACTGAAGAAGCGCCAAACGCTGAAGGTGGTTTCTTTCGTCAAGCTGGTTCTTTTAACTACGGCCTTTACCTTGGTTCAGACATCACTGACAACTCAACAACTGATGGTTTCGCTGATGACCTAAGAGGCTTAACTGGCGGTGAATCTTACTCAGAGGGTGGATTTCAATCAAGATCAAATGACCTTGACCTATTCTTTGGCGGTGACGCTGGCGTAGAGTGGGGTGCAAGAGTTCATTATGCAAACTCCTCTACTGAGCAAGCAGCTCCTGCTGCCGAGAAAAAGCAATCAACTCTCGAGCTTGGACTTGGTATGGTAATGGGTGATTTAAACGCTTACGTTAACTACACTCTTACAAATGAAGCTGAAGTAGCATCTGCTAATAACGATAAGCTTGAGGACGATGGCTCAATGAATATTGGTGTTGGTTATGACTGGAATGACTTCACTTTCTTTGTTGACTACGACAAAAGTGCATTCAAATATACTGACAATGGTGGAGCTGCTGTAGCAACAAGCCAAACTGTTCTTACTGTTGGTACTGGTTACATCAAAGAGATTTCTTCAACTTCAAGAGTCTTTACTGATATCTCTTATAAGATGACCTCTGCTGAAGACGAGTCTGCAACTGCTGCAAGCGTTATTGAAGTAGATCGTTCAGAACTTCCACTTACTGTTGGTTTTGAAACAGATGCTACTTCTTGGCTAACTCTTCGTGGGTCAATCTCTCAGAATGTTTTCATCAACAGTCAAAAAGTTAAGGTTGGTACTGCAGCCGAGCTAAGCTCTTCACTTACCAACACAACTAATGTCAATGCTGGTGCAACTCTTAACTTCGGTAAGCTAATGGTTGACGGTATGATTGGTACTAACTCAAACAACGGTACTGCTGGTACTGCCGATGACGACGCTGGTGTGCTTGACCTTGACCGTCTCATGACTCAAGTTGCAGTTCATTACTGGTTCTAATTAAAAGAATATTTTTGCTTGAAAAAGACCCCGCAATTGCGGGGTTTTTTTTTGAAAAAACATAGTAATATCAATGTTCTTTAATTGACGACGAAAGTACTTTTGTTGAAAATAGAAGTATAAAGAAATTTTTACCTACCATGGAAATAAGGGAGAGAAGATGAAACTTAAAGGATTAATGACCTTGGCGTTTGCAGTGTCAATGGTTCCTGCAAGTGCAACCATTGCTAGGCTACAGGCCTTAGGAATGACAGAAACAGATAATGAGGGTTCCTACTATATTCAAGACGATAGAAATATCTTCTTAAACGTAGCCAATATCAATGACTATAAGGACACTGTTATTCTTGAATGGGGTAACGAGGGTAGTGACTTTGGTTCAGACTCTCTTCAGACAGATAAAGACGGGCAAGCTAAAGCCAAAGGTGGTGTTTTCAAGTCCGTTGGAAATGGAGTCATGGGTGTATATCTCGGAAATGAGTCAAACACTGCAGCTCTTCTAAGGGGAGTTGGTACGGCAGCAAAACATGCTGATAAAACCTTCAGTGGTGGTGATGCCATGCTGGACGGCGCTGACAACCAAGTTGATCTTTTCTATGGTCAAAGTTCTTCTATCGGTGATTGGGGTGTAAACGTTGTTTATGCTGAAGGAAAAGATGCAGCTACTAGAGCCTATAATATTGCTCACGCTGTTAGATTGGGTCTTAAGAACGAGGGTTGGCAGGCCTTTGCTAACATCAGTACGGGAACGACCGTAAGGCAAGTTCAGGACTACGGCTCAGAAGCCGTTTTCGGCCAGTTTGAAGGTAAGCTTGGACTTCACCTCGGTGGTTCTTACGATGCTGTGAAAAGCGATTCTTATACTGGAACAGTTTACGGTTTCGCTAAGAAGTTTGACTGGGAGCAAACAGACTCAGGTGGTACAACTTCTGCGTCCCTTGGGGATGCCCCTCCTAGTGCTGGTGGTCTTACTCGTAATAGTCGTGGTCAAGCGGGAACTGTTGATGGTGGTTTCATGACGTGGGCCCTAGGGTATGGTTCAAAATATCAATCAGGTAAGGGAACTCTCTTCACCAATATTGAATATCGCCACAAGGAAATTGAAGTAAAATTCAATGCAAAGGCAGAAGCTAAAAATGTAGTTGTTCCTGTAACTGTTGGTTATGAGCATGAGGCCACTAGTTGGTTGACTCTAAGGGGTTCTGTTGTTCACAACCTTATGGGCTATAGAGAGAATAATAACTACGGCAGTCTTAACTACTTTGGTAATATCGCTGCTAATCAAGAGTTTGGTGCTGACACTAATGGACTTAAAGTTGATATTCAAAATTCAACAGACGTAAGAGCTGGTGCTTCATTAAACTTTGGAAAGCTAAGACTTGATGGCCTCATTGGTGTTTCGACAACTGGTGGTGTCATTAGTCAAAGAACTGATGGCAGTGGTAAGTACCAAGAGACTGGTATCCTAAATGGTGATCGTCTTATGGCCCGTGTAGGTATGGTTTATAACTTCTAAGCCTAAATAAATTATTTCTTGAAAAAAAGCCTCCGTAAGGGGGCTTTTTTTGTGGGCAAAGAGTGCCAAAGAGAGAAAGAAATCTCTATTTGAGGGATAATTTTCTCATGAAAACATGTCTCTTATCAAAGCTTTGCTATTTTACTCTGGTACTTCTTGTGCTCGCTTGTGGACGTGAGCTGACTAACCCAGCCCAAAGCTCAGGGGGTTCTACTGGGTTTTCTGCAGTTTCAACAAGTAATGGGCTGGGTTCAGACGTAATAAACGATCTTTTTCTTGATTCAGTTAGTACGATCTATGCGGGCACTGATGGGGGGTTATCTGTTTCCTATAATGGAGGCTCGAGTTTTACTAACCTGACGACGACAACTGGGTTACCTTCCAATAAGGTCACAGCCGTTTACGTCGACAATCTCAACCGTGTATTTGTGGGAACTGATTCAGGTATTGCAATATCCACAGATCAAGGTAGCAGTTTTACAACTAAGAATACTTCTCATGGTCTTGCCTCAAATGACATTCGTGACATTGCTGTCGATCATAGGGGAACTCTTTATATTGCTACAGCTGCTGGCCTGAGTATCTCCACTGATAACGGTCAAAGTTTTACAACCAAGACAACAACCAATGGCCTCGAATCAAATAACTTAAATGACCTATTTATCGATTCTGTAGGGAGTCTCTACCTAGCAACAGCAAATGGTTTGAGTTACTCCTTCGATGGAGGAGAGAGCTTCACAAGTATTACAAGTGGCCTGCCCTCAGCTAGCCTAACAAGTATCTATGTCGATGAATCAGGACTTATTTATATTGGTTCAGCCTCAGGCCTTTCTGTCTCAAGTGATCGTGGAGGAAGCTTCACTACAAAAACAACTACAGATGGATTGGGTAATAACTCAGTTAACGAAATCTTTGTTGATACAAGTGGAACCCTCTACGTTGCAACTGCGGGTGGGCTCTCAACTTCGACTAATAGAGGTCGCAGCTTCTCTAACCTATCCTCAACACAGGGGCTAAGTGACAATAATGTCCTAGACATAGTTGTTGATAGAAATGGCTTCCAATACATCGCTACGGCAAACCAGCTTTCCATTAAGAGGTAATACCTTTTAAGCTTTCTCATGTGATTCGAAACAACTTCTTAATTCAATGCTCTAAGAGTATCGGAGAGAGTTTTGAATCTAGGATCTTCAAATTCTTTAAAGAGAAGGATGAGGTTAACGCGTTCGTTGCGGCTGAGGCGTGGAGCGTATTTATCTAGAGTATTGATGATGAGGTCAAGATGCTCCGCTGTTTGAGCGGTTTGAGGGTAAGTCTTTATAAAGCTCACGTATTGGTAGAAGGTATTAAAATTAAATTTTTGGTAAAGATCGTCCCTGAGGTAGAGGGCGAGGTCCTGAGGGGTTTCAAGGGGCAATGCGCGTTTATTGATAAAAGCGAGCAGCTCCACCACACCACTATGAGGTGCTTCTTCTCTTTTGATGAGTCCTTCAATGACTTTTTCGACAAGCTCTGTGAGCTCGTTTTGTGGTAGGTGAGTCAGGAGGCGCATGCGGTTAAATAGCGGGAAGAATCGCCCATAAAATAGTTCAGCTGGAATTTTGTCATTTACTTTTATTAAGAGCTTTAAAAACTCAGGGCCTATCGAGCGTGCATTGTGGGCGCCGTAGGTGTGGGTATTTTTAGTGAAGTCTTTTAATAAATCTCCTATAAAGGCCTCTAGCTTGGCGGGGTTCATCTCCATAAGAACTCCTTCTAGCTCCTGTGGGTTTTTATTAAAGTACTGATGAAAAATGGCGAAGTAGCTATCGGGATCAGTAGGAGTTGTGTAGCGATTGAGCTCCTGTAAGCTCGGTCGACGCCATTTCTTATGGAGTAAGGAAGTTTCTTGATCACAATACTGAAGAACCTGCTCTTGCAGCTCCCCTTCAAGCTTTTGAAAGCGAAAGTCTCTCGCAATCAGGGTGCTCAATAGTTCAGGTGCCTCCTCAAGCATTTTTGGCCTTTCAGGACTCTCAAGAGTCCAAAATCGTTTCAGCTCTTTGGTGATGCTCTGACCTTGTTCAATGAGACCATTCTCTTTAATAAGTCTTTCCATCAAAACTTCACTCTTTTGAAGGTTAAGACCTAAAAATTGTAAGAGCTCATAAGCAGAAATTGTCTCTCTCTCAGCGATGAATTGGAGAAAATCAGCATCACCGCTTTGCCATAGGGAAAATATTTTATTCACAAAGCTTTGGTAGAACTGATTAATCTCGGGATCAAGGGTGCTGTTAAAGAACCTAACTTCCCACGTCCCAAGGGAAGGAACAATTCTAAGTATAGAGCGCTGATTGAGCTCGGGAACTGTCAGAGAATCCAGCTTTTGATGAGGGTTTTTTTTAGCAATCTTTTTTATGGCCTCATAAGCCTTTTTGGTTTGTATGACATTTTGGTAGCCTCTCCCGGGATGAACTTTAAAGAAGGCCATGAGTGAATCTTGCGCTTTCACAAAAAGCTCGTAAAGCGACATAAGATCAGCGTAGCCTTTCTCAAGAGGTAGGCCATAGTGGATATGGACACCGCCAACATCTTGTCTTGCAATGACACCGCCCCTTTGGACTTCCTTCAGAACCTGTAAAAAACTGTCGTAGTCTTGGTTTGTTCTCATGACTGGCGAGGTTATTTCGACGCCTTTAATAAGAGGGTCCTTGAACTCAAGAGAGGCGTCGTCTTTTATCGTGAAGACTTTTGGATAAAGGGTCTCACCCTCTTTTTGCATCAAGATGACCTTATACTCGCTTGGTCCATATTTATGATCAACTTCTTGGATCGACACTTTGCCAGAGGGAAATTGTTGTTTAAGATTTTTCTTCACAAGGAGAGCGAGGTCATAGAAAGAAAGATGGTCCGGAAAAGCTCCCTCAAACTCAAAACCCACACTACTTGCTAGGCGGTCTTTCTCTTTAAGAAGCGAAATGAAATCTGTGCTACAGCTCCCATTGGTCGTGACACTCGCAATGTACCGCTCTCTTTCGTAGTTAATGCGAAAGGGGGAACATCCAGTAAATAGTGTGAGGATAAGAGCTATCCTTAGAAGATGCAGCTTCACTCAACTCTTTTCGACAATTTGAAGATAAAATACAGGGTTTGCGCTTTATTTTTTATATAAATTTTTTGGGATTTTACTAAGTATTGAGTGTTTAGCTCATTGGTTAATGAAATTATTTTTGCTAAATAGGCCGTCTTTCGCTAGGGTGCCCGTCATGAAAAAAATTACTTTAATCACCTTGTTTATTCTCTCATTTTCTCTTGCGGCTGCCCAGCAGATGGTCATCTATGATCATAAAGCACCCCGGTCATTAAAGGTTGCCCTAAGTAGGGTCAAATCGGCCGGTGAAAAAATTGAAAAACTTATTTATACCAAAGATAACGAATGGCTTCTGGCAACCGCCACTAAGCGTTGGTACTCAAATATAAGTTATTTTAAAAATTTAAAGGGATCTGGAAATATAGGGCTCTGGAATCGCCTTGAAGCCGACGCTCGTTCAGGTAAAAAACTTGAATCTTTGGGTATTACAAATAGAGGCAACTGGGTAGTTCTCTACAAAGACGGTACCCTGCGCACCTCCTCTACTAAAGCGTTCACTGATAATGGTCTGATCCCACAATTTAATCAGATTAGGTCACAGAGCTCGCGTGCTGTTAAGGTATTCCTCGGTCCCGCTGGATCTTGGGTTCTTGGTGATGTTCACGCCCGCCTTTACTCGAATAACTTGCCAAGAGGTTTAAGACTCCTCGTTGAATCGATTGAAAAGTCCAAGCTGCGTCTTACAGATATGGCCTTTCGCTTGCGTGACAACAATGAATTTCACTGGACCGTTGTCGCTGGTGGCAATTACTGGAAAAGTGGTGCTCCTGGATCAGCTCTTTGGTCACGCCTTGAAGGAATGAATAGCACTAAGAATATCGTCAACGCTGTTGGCCTTCAGTCTGGCGATGGCTTCACTCTGGTTTCCCAATATAAGTGGCTTCCTAGAAGCACTGACGTTCTTAGTAAAATTGAGCAAGAAGTTGCAGGAAATACTCTTTATCAAAGAATGCGTTACCATAAGGTGCCAGGAGTTGTTTTGGCCCACATTAGACGAGGCCGTTTGGTTGAAATACGCCCTTATGGATATCGAAAAAAGTATAAGCACTACCCCATGAATAGCTTCGCTCGCTTTCCTGTAGCCTCCCTTTCAAAGGCCATCGCTTCGGCTGCCATTCTTAAGGGGGAAGAGCAAGGGCTGTGGGACCTTGATGATTCTTTCGGCGACATGCTGAAAGGAAACTCCAATTTAACGACCTCACGCAATTGGTACGCCACTTTAAATCAAACCCAAAGAGATTGGATCGTCGAGGCTACGCTCAAGAGCATGCTGAACCATACCTCTGGTCTCAATGTACATGGTATTGGGACTTATTCGCCAGATGGCCGGGTTCCTTCTTTGGAAGATATCCTTTACGGCGGCAATGGCCGTGCCAAGGTTTTTCCTACCACGGCCCCCGGGAGCTCTTATTCCTATTCTGGAGGTGCCTATTCTCTAATAGAATCTATGGTCGAGCAATCTGTTGGCAAAGAGTTCTGGCGCTTCACGAAAGATCAGATTTTAAGTCCGCTCAATATGAGTCAATCCACCATGAGGTCTCTCTCCAGAGCAGGTCGTATCAATTATGCTGAAGGGCACGAGAACAATAAAGGTGTCGGATATAGCGTATGTCCAGGCAAAGCCGCAGGGGGGCTTTTTTCTGATGCTTTTGATTATTCTAAATTTATAGTGATGCTCGCCAATCTAGGCAAGCAAGGTCCCGGCGCGCAGGATCCAAGATATTTGCGTGAGAGCTCCGTAAGAAAAATGATGACCTCTGCTGCAACTCGTTCAAGCCCCATGAACTTTTGTCGTGAAAAGAGAGAATGTCGAGTTTTTGAGAGGTGTATAGAAAATAAATGTATGAGACCCGTGCTTGACGGCAGTCAGTGGCATTCTGGCCTTGGTCTTAAGTTTCCGGCCAGGCGCCTTGATAATAGATTACCTTCTTTTGTTCAGCATGGTGGTGTTCAACAGGGCTATCGTCATTTCTTTCGGTTGTATAACGATAATAAAGACGCGCTTTTGATACTGACCAATGGTCAATGTCAGTGGGAGCACCGAAATCGCGACGGTTCAAAAGAAGAAAGAGGGGCATGCAATTTAACAACTGAGATAATGACCTCTTTTCATCGCAAAAAATAAGCTTAATCAGCAATATCCGAGATTTTCCGGACGGAGCCATTGAGGTCCCAGTTTTCTAATTGGGAATGGACGCGCCCAAGCTTGAGAAGGTCTTGCAGGACCTTCTCCATGGCCTCATAGCTCATGTCCTCGCCATCAGATCTTCTTATAAGGCCAGAGAGCATAATGCTTTTTTGACCGGCGACAATTCTGACGTACTGACTATCAACGTGATTCGCACGTAAAATGGTGCGTGCCTTTTTGGCGATCATACTGGGGCTGCGATTTATATTCATGAGGCTACCTTTCTCTCAAATTTATTTGGAGATTGCAGTTTATACTATGTTGGGCCCCAGACAAAATAAACCCTGAACTTATTTTTTGACCCTTTGTTTTTCTGTAACCGTTGGCTTTTACATGAGTATGCGTTTGGATGGCTCCACCTGATATTCAGCACATGGGGATTGACCAAAAATCTGTGGCGATTTCTAAAAGTAACGATTCTGAGACTTCTGCTCAAAAGTCGCTAAGATTTTAGAATTACATAGGTTTTGTAACTTGGAGAATTTCTGTCCCTAATTTTTATTTAACCTAAACTGAGATTTCAAAATGCCGATAAATAATCACCGTCTAATGGTTTACGCCATAGGATTTTATGAAAAACGCACTCTTTATATGTCTTTCATTTCTTGCTCTCGCTGGACTCTTTGGTTGTTCGGGAAAAAAGGGTCCAAGCGTATCGGCAAAGTTTATCGTAGGGAATATTGGTACTTCGCTTCCTAACGGCTGGACTTACATTCATGCGACTTCAAATACAGGAGAAAAAATTGCTTCAGCCTTTGCTCCAGGAGATCCTCTATCCTTTGTCATGAATCCTGGCCTGTGGAGCTTTTCAGTATTAATGTGGGAAGGTCCAGAAGTCATGGGTGGCAAGCTTCGTTGTGGTGCCGTCGATGGCTTTGATGTTTCTGGTGATAGCGTTACTGTGGCGATGACTATTAGTAGTGATCTGTGTCTTAATGATTTTGTGGGAGCGGCCTTTCACGATTCGGCCTTTGGGACTCATCGTTTAAAATTGGTGGGCTGTCAAAACTTAGATGGCATTGCCACTGGAAATGAAACTTGTACCAATCCTCTCTACATGGCCGGAGATTCGAATTCTCTTAGGGTTTCTCTTGGCTCGCCTTTAGGACCAAGAATCATTTCAGGTTGTTTAAACCATACCAATCTTTTTAAGCATAAATTCATTGATCGTAACTTTTACTCCCAAATGAGAATCCCGATGGGTGGTACTCGTGTTGTTCCAGTCACGATTGAAGGCTATAGAGATGAGAATTGTACTCAAAGAGAAAATATCTATGATTTTCCAGAAGGGATTGCTCGACCTGAGAATCTCACGACAGCTAATCGCTTTTTAACTTCAAATCAAATTGATCATCGCGCCTACTTTAAGGCCGATCCCTATCCAAGAACAAGTTATCCAACACAACAGTCTTCTTGTACCTATAAGAAGATAAAATATTCTTATCAGCCAGGATCTTTAACATCTTGTACCTGTGATGCTTCAGCAACCGGTGAGTGTACCGGCTCTTATGCTGGAGGGACAAATTGTCCCAACCCTGGAGATTCTTCTACCGGTGCTGTTTGTGCTGGTGACAATATTCCTGCCTGTCTTGGTGATAATACTAATAATGATGGGCCAAATTGTGATGCGGGCTCTTTTGCTTATGATGAAATCTACTGTCAGGTCATTTACCACGATTTCAAATGTATTGTAGATGGAGTTGATGAGACGGATACCTATCGTGATGCTTCGAGTTGTGAGGCTAGTGGTGGAACAACTATTCAGCACAATAATTCTGGTTTTAGTGGTCCGTATTATGATGCAACTCTTGGAGATATGTACACTCAAAGTGCTAGCTGTACCAAACTCTTTTCTGAAAGTGTTGCGTGTGGGGGAGAAGGTCCAACTTGTCAGATGGGATCTACCACACCACCGAACTATAATGTTCTTTATATAGCAGATAATGGTATTGGTTATGGCGCTTCTGCCTTAGCGGCCCAGGTGCCAGACTTCTCTTGTTCTGAAGGACACTGTTATCCTTATCGAACACCAGGACAATCATCAAATACTTACAGCTATGGTGGCAAACCAGTAAATGATATTCGTGAGGCGTTAGAAGAAGTTATTGGAGCTTCTGATGGTGCGCGTACCTATGATTACAACAATAGTAATACTAATGGCTCAGGAAGTTCTTTACCGACTGTCAGTCAACTCTATGCCTACCGTGATACCTATAATTATGACGATGGTGTTGAGCGAGGTGAAATTGGTGATATTCAGCGAGACTTTATCGGTATCGTTGGTGGTCTTCTCCATCGTGCTGGTTACACAACATGTGCTTCTGTACCGACAGGTGGTCAGATCGTTCCAGTGAGTTTTGAGGAAGATGGCATTGTTAAAACTTACGAATTAAAGATGGTTCCCGCTACTAAAACGATTCCTACTGGCTATCCTGATGCAGGATTGGCCTTAGAAAAAAGAATTGAACTCTATGCCCAGGGCATTTTAGAGGGGCTCTTTGAGTTTCGTTGTACAGCTCCTGGTAATAAGGCCGGATATACGGCCTGGAAATACGATGAAGGCGATTACCGTGGATGGACTGAGACTTATTATCATGGGGACTCTAACACTACAGCGACGGTCCATATTCGTCAGTTTTCTGAAAGTCTCTACGATTCCTGGATTGGTAAAAACATTTACGCTTTTCAAAAGGTAACAGTCGATAAATTTAATCTTTATATGACTGAGGCCAGTATCGACTCGGGTTATGGCCCTGTTGGTGGACTTTATCGAAATTATGAGGGCATTGGTGCTTTTGTTGATAAGGCTACCTCAAAGGCCGTCTATAATAAACTTGAAGGCTATTTGAATGAAGATCCAAGTCTTGGTGAACCGGCCTATACATATGAATCTGAAATTGAAGGCAATATTAGTTCTCGCTTTGATGATTCTTCCGATAACGGGATTCAGCTTAACTTTGTTGATGCTGGTACAATTGACCTTATGGGACTCGATTATGGAATGGCATTTACCGATGGTGTATCCACCGTTGAAGATGTGATTAATGTTCTTAATAGTGAAGGCTATGTTGTCGTTAGAGATGATTCTCCAACCAAGCTTCTTACGGATGTTATCTCGGCACCCGCATGGAGTAATGAAATACTAAGAGGCGGTCGTGATCCTGGCTTTGTTACAGGCGGAATGACTTTTACTCCTGGTGCCAGCTTTGTCATGAACTCAAGTTTTCTAAGCTTTTATTCAGATGATGTGATTTTTACGGATACTGGTAGAACTTACGTCATAAAGGACAACTCAGGCAGTAAACCTATTGTTCAAAGAACTCAGGGAGGCGATTCAGACCCCGGTGGAAATAATGCTCTCGATAGCGGTGTAGTTAATGTTTTGGGAACCTATTCCGTTTTGCCCGTGGCGAAGACAAGTTTTTCTGTCGCTGATGCGAGTCTATTTTGTGAGGGCTGTGGCATCTCTTCCGCTGGCGGTGGCCAGGGTGTCGTTAAAAAAATAAACGGCAATACCCTAGAAGTTGTCATCACTGCCGGATCTTTTGCTAATGGGGAAGGTGTCGATTATAACGCAACTTATATTTCACTCATGACCACGATTTCATCGACTCCGACTCCTTTGGACCCTGGTTGTGTTGACTTAAATAATGAGAATGGGACGACTTGTGCCTCTATAACTCCGGCGGAACCAACGATCGCTCTACCATTTGCAGGAGCTCAATGGTCTCCAGAGTACCTCTTTTTAAATGTCACTTGGGGAACAGCGCCTTTTTAGGTTCCTTTGACATCTGGCTTAAATCACCAATAATTAAATAATGATTCATTTATGGACGTGGGCCTTTTCTATTTTTTTAAGTTTAGGATTCATTTGGATTCCAGAAGTGCCCCTTGGCCAAGATGGCCCTCAGCATCTTTATATGGGCCGGTTTTAGCTCACACTTACCATTTTCCTATAAGAAAGAGTTTCGAAAACTTTCTTCTATTACCGATTGGGAGCCAAAGAACTTTGAACTCAAAGATGTCAATATCTTTGACATGATTCTTTTAAGAAAGGCGAATGAAAGGGATTCTATTATTTTAAGAGAACTTTCAAAGGAACGCCCAAAAAGCCCAAAAGGTGCCACAAAAGGCACACACAAAAGGCACAAAAGGTGCCAGGTCGAGTTTGGGTTTCTAACTTGAAATACAACTTTTCATTTTTTGTAGTGTTTGATTGTTATGGGGGATGCCAAGAAAACATCTCTTAAGAACATCTGACTTTCCTTATCATATCATTTCTCGCTCTCGTAATCGAGATTGGTATGAGTTACCAATGAAATTAATGTGGCAAATCTCAATTGACTCATTCAAATTTGCTTTGGGAAAATACGAAGCTCATATTCATGCATTTGTTTTGATGAGCAATCATTATCATTTGCTAATAAGTACCCCTGATGCGAATATTGATCTCTTCATGTTTGAATTTAATCGAAATTTTAGTGTACTTGTTCGCAAATACTCAAATCGAATTAATCAAATCTTTGGTGGACGCTATAAGTGGTCCTTAGTTAAAAACGAGAGGTACCTTTCGACCGTATATCGCTATATTTATCGCAATCCATGTCATGCAGGAATTGTAGAGAAAGTTGAAGATTATCCCTATAGCTCATTAAGAGTATTTGATTTTCCTTTTCGAATTTACGACTTACTTGATGTACCTCTCAGTCAGCAGTTAGATTTTTTTAATACTGCTAGTGAAAAAGATGAGAGAAGGTTCGTCTCAAAAGGTTTGAAGAAGAAGTATTTTGCTCCTCCAATAAATAGAAACTCTAGGTCTGAAGAGGTTTTACCTGTACT
>JAUIBX010000066.1 GCA_030427595.1 Bacteriovoracia bacterium
CCAACGATTGTGGCTTCCCACTAATTTCAGCTCACTGAGATCAAAGTCATCCTTTAGGGCTTCTTCACATTCTGTGCTGACATCATAAACCTTGCTGGCCACATCAAAGCTAGGCCGGCCGACATCAGGACCAATGAGAAAGGCATCCCCTTTATCTTGAGACTTTGCTAATAACCATTTGGCCTGGCGGTAATCCTCAACAGAGTCATAACGTTCTCCGTGATTGGCCGCCAGATTGAGAATGCCAGCGACTTGAGGCCTGAAATGACCAAGAGATTCACATTGAAAGCTTGAGACCTCAAAGAGGTAGAGATCAAAGGGCGATGCCTTTTGTCCCTTCAAGCTTCTGAGAAGAGGTGTGCCTATATTGCCACCAACAAAAGTACTAATGCCCGCTTCGTTTAAAACCTGACCAAGAAAGGTTACACAAGTGGTTTTACCATTCGTTCCCGTGAGGGCCAAAACTTGCGGCTTTTTTCCCTGCGCCAGTGACTCCAGTATACGGTAGCCCACTTCAATTTCATTGAGGACTTCAATACCTTTAGCGAGGGCCTTTTCTAAGACTTTACTTTCACGAGCAATTCCTGGGGACAAAATAATAAGGTCTTGAGAAGAAAAGAGCTCACTCACATCTTCTTGGTCTTGCTGACGCCTCTGTAATTTAACCTTTCCCCTGGTCTCTATGGCCTTCAAAATCTCCGTCGCTTCTTGGGACCATTCTTCAATGGAGCGCCCATCGACCACCGTGAGCCCTGCAAGCTCAATATCTTGTAAATAGGCCAAAGCCGATAGGCCACTGACACCAAGGCCGTAGACGGCCACTCGTTTCCCTGTTAAATCCATAGAGTTAGATTAACATGGAGAATCACAGCTTTGAAAGCGCCCTCTATCGAAAGGCTTGAAGAAAAATATCGTCAAGAGCTTAAGGCCTTGCATGATTTTCTTATGCCCACTGCCGATATTTGGCGCAATGAGGTTCTTAATACTTACCCACTCAGTAGAAAGGCCTATAAGGAGTCTTGGCTTGAAACGGTGGCGAATCTTTCAAGTGAAGAGAAGTGGCACCTCGATTGTGGCCGCCATATCGACAAGCTCCCTGATGGCGACCTAAAAGAGACCTTCCTAGAAATGGACCGTTTGGCCGAAGTTCCCGCATGGCCTAAGCCCGAAGAGGTGAAGTACCCCAGTTGGGCCCTTCATAGTGTCAGTGGGAAAAAGCAACATGAAATTTCACGTATCGTTCCTCTCATTCCCCTTCTTGGTCTAAGGGGAAAGAGTGAAGACACTCACTTTGTGGATATTGGTGGTGGCAAAGGTCACCTCAGCCGCATTATCTGTCTTTATCACGGCCATAATGGCATCAGCCTTGATACCAGTACCAAGTTTCAAGAGTTAGGAAAGGAGCGTTTAAAGAAATATCCTCATCCAGAAGGTGCAGGAAAGATGACTTTTCTCAGCCATACTTTTGGGGCAAGTAGTGACGAGGCCAAGAAAAAAGAAGAAGAGGTCTTTTCCAAGGCTCAAGCAAGTCTAGGCCTGCACACCTGTGGCCCCCTCGCCCTTCATCACCTCAAACAGGCAAGAGAAAAAAAAGGCCTTCTTAACTTTGGCTGTTGCTATCAAAAATTAAATCCTGAAAATGAAACTGGACTGAGTCAATTTTCAATGGAGAACCCACTCCCCATCAATAAGTTTGCTCTGACTTTGGCAAGTCGTGGGGCCACCGATATTAGTCATGATGTTTATAGACTAAAAGAGAAAGTGAAGCTTATGCGATCGGCCCTTCACTTTTACCTCCAAGAAAATTTTGATCATAAAGAATTTGTGACAGTTGGCTCCGCCCTTCCAAAGGATTACCGAAAGGACTTCGCTCACTACGCAAAAATCAAATGTGAACAGCTTGGGATCACTCTCCCCCCTGCACAAGAGAATAGTCTTAATGACTTCTTTCACCGTGAGGACATCCAGGAAAAAATCCATCACGTCTATCATGCCAATATTGTCAGATGGCGCTGGAGTCGCGTTATCGAAAAGTATCTTATTTTTGATCGCGCCCTCTCACTTGTGGAAAAAGGCCATGCGGCCGAGGTCTATCAATTCTTTGATGCTACCCTCTCCCCACGAAATCTTGGTATCCTGATTCGCGCCTAAAAAAAGCCCCTCTAAAAAAGAGGGGCCCTTAAAATTGAAATCATTTTGGTGACAAGAACTTAACGTAAGAAGAGCATGTCGTAGTACTTAGGTAGGGTCCATAGATGATCAGGGACCATCTCTTCAATCTCACCACAGAGATTGGCCACTTCTTCACTAAGAGGCATGAGAGTGTCTGCAATGATCTTTGATCTCTTTTGACCATCCTCAGGTAACTCTTTTAAACCATTTTGAAGATTCTCGACTCGATTGTAGAGAGTCTCAGTTGAGTAATTGAGCTTCTTATAAAGACCCGTTTCAACGCTTGATTCAAAAGAGATATCCTTTTGCATTTTAATCACACCACCAAGCTCATTTTTAAATGAGATGATGGCCGGAAGAACATGTTGGTTGACCATTTGAATGAGGGTACCAAATTCAATTTCACGAATGGCGTTGTAACGCTCAACAAGAACATGGAAACGAGTTTGAAGTTCATCTTTGGTAAAGATTTTTTGATTGGTAAGAAAGCCACTTGCCTTTTCATCCATGAACATGGGTAAAGCATCTGCCGTCGTTTTAAGGTTAGGAAGCCCACGCTTCTCTGCTTCTTTTACCCACTCATCAGAGTAACCATCTCCATTGAAAATAACGGGATGAGCATTAGTGATCCATTTCTTGGTGACCTCTTGCATGGCCTCATCCGCAGACTTATCAGATTTTTCAATAAACTCGGCCGTCTCATTGAGAACTTCTGCAACAGCTCCATTGAGAATAGAGAGAGGCAGACCGATGGACATTTCTGAACCACAGGCACGCAACTCAAACTTATTACCTGTAAAAGCAAAGGGAGAAGTTCGGTTTCTGTCTGTATTATCTTTGGCCAGATCAGCAAGCTGATGAGTCATGACATCCATCGCCTTATCACTGTTGGTGGCCGCTTTCTTGCCATCTTTAATGCCAGCAAAAATCTTATCGAGGGTGTCACCGAGATAGGCCGAAATAATTGATGGAGGCGCTTCATTAGCACCAAGACGATGATCATTACCTGCAGAGGCAATCGCTGCACGGATCATGGCCCCATGACGATAGAGCGCTTCGATAACAGTTGAGCACATGGCCTGAAAACGGTAATTTGTTTCAGGATTGTCGCCAGGATTGAGAAGGTTATCACCCTCTTCTGTAGACAGAGACCAGTTCAAATGTTTACCAGAGCCATTGATGCCAGCGAAAGGCTTTTCATGAAGAAGAGCAACAAAGTGATTCTTGTGGGCAACTCTTTTAATGGTCGCCATCATCACTTGATTATTATCGGCAGCAACGTTGGTGTTATTAAAGATAGGAGCAATTTCATATTGGCCAGGGGCCACTTCATTGTGACGAGTCTTAGCAGGAATTCCCAGACGGTGAAGCTCATAATCAAGCTCTTGCATAAAGCCCATCACACGATCGTCAATATCACCGAAGTAGTGATCATCTAATTGCTGGTTCTTTGCTGAAAGAGAGCCGAAGAGTGTTCGTCCCGTCATCACCAAGTCTGGGCGAGAGAAGAAGAAGAGCTCATCGACAAGAAAGTATTCTTGCTCAGGTCCACAGTTAGAGTGAACCCCCTTAGTTTCTTGACCAATGGCCTTAAGGAAACGAGTGGCCGCTTTTGACAGGGCAATTTCTGAACGAAGAAGAGGAGTTTTAATGTCGAGGGCTTGGCCTGTGTAGGAAATAAAGGCCGTGGGGATACAAAGAGTAAGTCCATTAACCCCTTCGATAAGGAACATAGGTGATGTTAAATCCCAAGAAGTGTAACCACGCGCTTCAAAAGTCGAGCGTGAGCCACCGTTAGGAAAGGAAGAGGCATCAGGTTCACCTTGCATCAGCTGACCAGCCGAAAGGTTTTCAATGGCCTCACCATTTTTAATATCAAGAAAGCTGTCATGCTTTTCGGCCGTAGAACCAGTTAGTGGCTGAAACCAGTGGCAAAAGTGGGTGGCACCTTTACCAATCGCCCACTCCATCGCCGTCTTGGCGACCACATCAGCGAGCTCTTTAGGAAGAGGCTTATTTGAAGAGGCAATTTCATTAAGTTCTTTTTTTACATTTTCAGGAATATTCTTGGCCTTACGGTAATCAAAAGTATTCTCGCCGTAATACTCAGTGATTCTTTGAGGAACACCTTTAGCATCCTTAGGCCTTTCAATCTTACGATACTTGCGACTTATTGCAGCAAGACGGGCACTTCTGAGGTCATTGTGTTGGGACATGAATCTCTCCTCTCCTTAAGAGTGTTGGGTAGTATGGACTGTAGACATCGCTATTTTAGCGATAGGGACAACAAAATGTCCATAATCAAAACTAATGAGCTTGATTAGCTCTAACTAATACCAAGGCAGAGATGTATTCGACTTTATTAAAAGAGTGAGGGAAGAGGTTCGGCTCCACCTGGGAACACTTAGTTGTGTGAGCTTACCAACCGCTCAAGCGTAAGCGGCGAATTTGTAAGAGCATTGTATAGTGATGTTTCACAGGCCTGAACCTTTGAGAGGCAAAGAATACAGGTCGCGAAAACAAAGAAGAGAATTTTGGCCATTAGCTCTTGGGCTTCATGGGGAAACATCATGACTCCTTGAATTAAGGCTTATCAAACAATAATTAAAATGGTTATGTCAAAAGGAAAGGCTTTTAGCAACTGGGTGAAGCATGATTATATGGAAAGTCGCTGATGACTCGCTAGGACAAAAGTTCGCTCTTCCCTACCCTAAAGGCGAAGCGCCGACCGCTATTCGTAAAACCCACTATCAAAATTCTCGCATGGCCTTGCTTTTGGCCATCAAAGAAGTTCAAGAGTCCTTCGGTATGAAAGGCCCTGAACTAAAAAGTGATGACCTTGAAATTATTGATCACCACGTCTTAAAAAATCATCAAAACCTTTTGGTATCCCTCGCTCACACGCGCGGTCTTGCCGCGGCCGTGTGTGCCCCAAAGAGCTCTCATTTACATGGAATAGGCATCGACTGTGAGAGCTGCGAGCGCCCAGTAAGGCCAAGTTACCTCACAAAGTTTGAGACTTCTCAGGATCGCTACAAAGATCCACTCTCTCTTTGGTGTGCTAAAGAAGCGGCCTTTAAGGCCTGTAGTTATTACTGGAAGAGAGAGAAGACTTTTGTCCTCAAAGATATCGTCGTCATGGACGATTCATTTGTCGTTGAAGGTCTAGGTAATGGTTCACTTAAGTTTTATAAGGAAAGTGACCACCTCATCTGTGTGGCCACACTAGAGAAGTTATTTTAGGCCGCGCTCTTGGCCTTTGAGTGAAGATAGGAGTCCACAAATTCTTCAATGGTATCCTTTTCTTCGTCACTGAGGTCTAAGAACTCACAGCCAATACCAAAGCTCCTCTCCTTTGAAACATTTCTTACAATCATTTGCACATCAATGGCAGTTGAAAGGTAATCTGCTTCAATATGACACACCAAAACAGCATTCTTCTCCAGCCCTTCAGACCCTTCATTAAATTCAATAAAGCAGCCGCCTACAGAAAGACTGGTGCACGTTCCCTTTAATTCCTCACCACGAAACTCTAAGCGGGCCACTTCATGAAAGGGTGCCCTAAAGTCGGTTCTCTTGATGAAGTAGCGCTTTACAAGATCGCCATTAGCATCCTCAGCAGACTTTTCAAGCTTGGTAAAAATCTTTGTATTAAACTCATAGATCTTCTCTAAGCGAGTGAAGACCTTTTCATTTTCTTTTTTAAGAAGCGTTTTGCGATCAAGAAAGCCTTTATCAAACCAAGAAAGGACATCTGAAAAGCGGTAGGGCCCTTTGACCTTTCCTGCTCTTTTAATAAACCACATGGGATCATTACTCACTTCAAAGCTCTCACCAATAAGACGTTTAAGATCCACTTCTCTTTGGGCCTCCAAGGTGTTGCGCTCACTGCCTAATTCGCGAATGAGTTTCTTGGCCTTATTTTCACGTTTTTTCAGTTTAACCAGATCGACATCTTTCTTCTTCACTTCCTTTTTGAGATGTTCGCGACTGACAAGGGCATCATTTAATTGCTTTTCAAGATCTTCAACATAGACCGTCAATTGCTTCTTACCCTTGCCAAGCTTCTTTACGGCCTGAGCTAATTTCTTATTCTCACGCCAGGCCTCTTGTAACTTGGTTCGATGCTGACTTGAGTTTTGACCTTCTTTGGTATGGGCCATTTTCAGTTCTTGATACTTATCATTGAGGTGCTCAAGCTCTTCCTTCAACTTGGTATTCTCTTTACCAAAAATTCCTTTGAGGTCTTCGTAGTCCACCTTCATTTGGTAGTACTGTTCCTGCCAATTCTTAACTTCACTCTTTAATTCAGAAACCTCATCCTCACTCTTTCCCAAGTCATGCTCTAAGACTATAACCTTATCTTCTGCAGCATCAAGTTCGTTACTCAGGTGATCCCTATGCTCCTTAAGCTCTTCAACTTGGCCAAGATGATTTTCTCTTCCATAGCTCAAACTAAAGTAGGCTGACATGGGAGGCGGTGGTGGTTGATAGCCAGGCGCAGGCCTTGGTGAGGATTGTTGGGCACGCATGAGCGCTTCTTCAGATAAAAGGTCACGAATTTCTTTTAAGCTGGCAGCGGCACACCACTTCTTAAAGGAATAATGAAAGACCGGGTCTTGAGGATGAACAATACCCAACTCAATGAGAGCTGCAACATCGGCCAGGTAGTAGTGAGACAACTTTTTGTCCCCTATCATCACGGCCAGTAAATGTTGATCAGGTGAATTCTCCAATCCTCATTCCTTAAAAGTTTTTGAGACCCAAAAATCCATTTAACTTATCGGAAAAATAAGGAAGAATTTAAAAGAGATGTGTCCGACTAAAATGATCGGAGGACTTCATCAAACTTTTTCCCGTCCGCAATAGTCAACTTCTCAAGTTCTTGTGGTTTCTTCTCCGGAGAAACCTCAATTTTAAGGAGTCGACCTTGGCGGTTGATTAGGATTTCATAGCTTTGCGAGGTTTTAAGGGACTTTTGCCATGCCTCGAGAGAGTCATGGGTCATGCGCCAGCCTGCATAGGCCAAAAACTCATCCCCATGATTAAGGCCACACTTATGAGCAGGACCATCGAGCACGATATTTTCGATGCGAATATTATCTCCTACCTTCTTAAAGTCACAGCCCCAATAGAGTCCCTCAGGTCTCTTCCAGTGAACTTCTAGGCCACTGCGCTCACACGCCTCTTCAAGTGGCAGTTCACCAGTTTCTGTAATGTAGGCTTCAAATTCATCACAAACACTTTGGCCACACAACGTCTTAAGCACATCCAAAACTTCATCTTTTGTCAGACCCTGATCAGGTCGCGCCTTATAGAGACTCCACAATTCCCGTGCAAAATCTCTTAGGTGGCGTCCTTGTAAGGGCATAAGAGAATTCAGGCAAAAGAAAATAAGGGCCCCTTTGAGGTAATAATTCACAGTGGAGTTCTTACTATTTTCATGAGGCTGATAGAGCTTAATCCAAGCATCAAAGCTTGCCTCCTCGATGGAATCAAAGAAGCGTCCAGGAGTTTGTTGATAGAATCTAATTTTCTTTGTTAAACCCTTTAAGAAATGCTCTTCATCACTAAGGTCACAATTAAAGACAAAGAGGTCATCCACAAAACTTGTCAGTCCCTCTGTTAACCAATGCATGCGCGTATAATTTTCTTGAGTATAGTTAAAAGGGCCGAGCTCTACTGGTCTCACCCTCTTCACATTCCATGTATGGAAATACTCATGGGCGAGGAGACCGAGGAAGTCGCGATACCCCTCAAGGTAACCAACTTCAAAGGGATCATATTGAACCGCAGTGGAGTTGTGGTGTTCAAGGCCACCATAAGTTTTAGGAAAGAAGTGACCAATGAAGGCATAGGACTCATAGGGAATCTCCCCCCAAAACTCACTAATTTTTTCTACGATCTTTTGAGTGTCCTTTCTTAAATCACCAGCAAGCTTTTGTGGCCAATTGAGAAAGGCCAAATGGTGGTCAATTCCTTGCACACGGAAACCCGATGTCTCATGACTGCCAATTTCTATCGGAGTATCGAGAAGTTCATCATAATTCTTTGCTTCATAGAGAAAGACTTCACGCCTAGGACTTATATCTTTTAGGGAGGTGGTGACTTTCGTCCAACAAGGAGGAAAGGTCACTTCCAACTCAACCCTATGATCTTCAAAACCAACAATCCCCATAAAGACGGAGGGACCATGGAGGAAAGCATGGGTTAGGTTGATGTGACTGGTTCTTACTGTCACTTCATTGCAATAAACTTCGTACTCGATGGTAAACTCGTCCATCGCTGTTGAGAGTTCACTCTTTTTCCAATCAATTTGCCACTGACTCTTCTTCTTCTTTTCAAAGTAAAGAAACTCTCCATTGGCCTGAAGAACACGCAGGCGACGTACATGACGAGAGTAGTCACGAACCTTGTAAGAGCCAGGAGACCAAATGGGTAAATAAAAATCGATAACAGAAGTGTTCGCAGGCTTCTTACCTGTTATTAGTACTTTAACGTAATGAGTCCATGGCTCATCCACTTTGATTTGGTAATTAAGAGCACTACTCGTCATGTTCATAAAGAAGACCTTGTAAGTTTTATGGCTTCACGATATGCCTTGAGCCTTAATTGATCAATAGGTCTCAAGGTTAAGGAATCTTCCATGTCCCAGACAACGGTAGTCGATAGAAATTCAGTCACTATGCCTAAGCTTATGTTTAGCCCCATGGCCTTGTCTCAGCTGCAACTCATTGTTGAAAATGACTTTACGCTCAAAGGTAAGTACCTGCGTGTTCTCATTAGTGGCAAAGGCTGTGATGGTTTTACCTACTCAGTTGGTTTTACCGACTGGCAAGAAGAAGACCTCAAAGTCCCCGTCCTTGATAGTGACGGCGATAAAGTTGAAGAAAGTATTTTAGTATTAATGGATCCCTTTACGGCCTTCTACCTGCAAGAAGTTGCCGTTGATTATCTTCAAGATTTCGCCAATAATAACGAAGGTTTTACTGTTACAAACCTCAACCAAAAAGAATTCGCTGGAAAATTTTGGCGACAAGAAGCAGGAAAAGTTCCTCCTCTCAAAGAGAATTTGAACCTGCCATAATTAAGGATACTTTAGGTTCATGGACTATCGTTACCTCAAAGCTTTTCTTCTCACTGCTCAACATCAGTCATTCTCTAAGGCCGCAGACGCCCTTAAGATCGCCCAATCGGCCGTCAGTCGTCAGATTAAACTTCTAGAAGAAAGTGTTGGCGAAGAGCTTATCATCCGCTCCTCTAAGAAAGTGATTCTCACAGATAAGGGCAACGCCCTTTATATGGCTGCTCAACACTTTGATAAACTTAGCCATGAAATCTTTGATAAAGAGGATGACCGTCCCATCAGGGTTGGCATTTTGCATGGCCTATTAAGAAATTGGTTTATCCCACGCCTTTCCAAATTCTTTCGCAAAAACTCCCGTGCCTTTACTGTCACGGTAGGAACGCAAAAGGAATTGCGCCAAGGTATTGAGGAAGGTCGCTTTGATGTCATCTTCTCTTCTGAAAATATCCAATCAGAACTCATCAGCTCCCTTAAGCTCTTTGATGAGCGTTTGGTGATCATCAGCCGTGATAATGTGAATAAGAAAAAGCTTCATGATTACCGTTGGATTGTCTATTCAGAAGAAGATAATATCTTTCGTATTTCGAAGAAAATCTCAAATGAAGTCATTTACGTGCAAGACATTCATTCCATCGTCGATCTCGTTAAGGCCCACGTCGGTATCTCAGTGGTTCCTGACCACGTTCTCAAAAAGACGGATGCCCTGGTGGTGCAAGAAGTGACGGGCCTTGATCAAGCAGAGATTTTCATGACCACTCTTAATTATAAGAATATGCCGGCAAGCTTACGCCAAATAAGTGAGCTTGTTCAAAAGTAAGAGCTAATCCCTCAGAGTCACTTCAGAGAAGTTCTTCTTTCCTTTCCCCTTAAGGGAGTAAACCCTTCTAAAAGGGTACTTGCGACCGCCACGAGTTTTCTTCTCTAAAGGCCAGCGCACCTCCACCTCTAGTGGACTCTCCCCTTTTTTCAAACCAAACCATAGACCAAATTGATTTTGAGAGTTTAAGGGACCATAACTCACTTCATGCATCTTCGTATAAGTGCCCTTTGTTGTTTTTAGGGTGACAAGAGCACCAATGCCATGAGCATTGGCCTTTCTTCCTTTCAGGTTGATTTTAAGAACTCGTCTGCCCTGCCACGAAAAAGTATTTCTATAGGCATAGATGCGCGGTTTAATACGGGCATCCCTCAAAGAAACTTGGCCGGTAAAAAGATCCAAACGTCCATCCCCATCGTAATCAAGATAAACAGTCCCCGAGGAATTGACGATATCAATACCGTAGGACTTTGCCTGATCCGCATAAGCGTGGTCATCATATTGTTGAAAGAGAACCAAGCGACTCTTTGGTGGAAAGCCACTATTTTCAACCAAAAGGTCAGTGTAGCTATCAAAGTTAAAGTCATACCATAGGGCACGTCGATCCCCCTGACTCCAACTGCCTGAACCATCATCTTTGTGATACTCAGTGCGAATAAACTGAGGGGGAAAGCTTGCTGCCTTTCCCGTCATAATACTTGATCGGTCACGACTTTCAGGGTCGTAACTATGAAAGAGCTCCCCCTTCGCCACGTCCAAAAAGCCATCATTATTATAATCATGGCACAGCATATAGAAGCTATGGCCACCACCAGTGGGAGAAAAACTTCCCTCAGCATCCTGGGCCAATTTCGTCTTTTCGCCAAAGTCCTTAAGTATGCGATCGTCATTTTTGCGATCAAATCGATTAAGCCAAACTTTATTGGGTTGGCCAGAAGCCGATGCTGTTAAAACATCTGGATAACCGTTCTTATCGAGATCACACAAACTGGTACCAAAGGTTGCTCGCGCATTGGGGTAGAGCTCAAGGTCACGCTCATACTTCAACTCTTCTTCTAAATAGTAACTGGCATCTTTCCACTTTAGACCATTATCAACAGCAAGATAGAGTCGATCTGGTTGAGCCCTTGGTGGCCGCTTTTCCGTATCAAACCAATTGCCAAGATAGAGATCAAGTAAACCATCCATATTGATATCAATGAGGGAGACACTACTTGTCGCTAGAGGTTTATTGGGAAAGGCCCCTGAAACTTCACTAAAGGAAAGCCTTCCTTGCAAACGCTTGGCCTTAAAGAGGCGCAATGGAACTTTATTAAGAGCAGACTTCTGATTCAACGTGACAGCGATAAGATCAAGTAGGCCATCCTTATCAAAGTCAGCAAAGACTAAGAAGCTTGCTCTGACTGTTGCCTCTAGTGGTGAATTCTTCACCAGTTTAAAGGCACCTTTTGAGTTCTTATAGAACTTGGGAGGACCATAGAATTCTGGCAAGGTTACCAAGTCCACTTGCCCATCCCCACTCCAGTCCACTGCATAGAGGTGGGTTGCTGCCGCGTTGGCAAGTCCTACCGATGCGGTAACATCCTCAAAGCCTGCAAGACTGGCCTTTTGACTAGGCCCTGCATTCAGAGGTTCAACGACCTTCTTTGGCGCTTGAGAAACTTTCTCTTTGGGCCTTGGTCCTTCTTTTTGAGGAGAGGAGCAAGAAAACCCTGCTCCTAAGAGCAGGGTCCATAGAAATAGAGGAAATGCTTTTTTGACATCCAAGGTGATGACCTTAGAAGTCGATGATGTCTAAACCGTAGCCACCATTTTCTGCCACTTGATCAGAGATGGCCTTTTCAACCTTATCAATATTCTTTGTCATACCTTTTAAGTTAGCGACGAAGATATGACGAGAACGACGGAGTGAATGCTCTGCCAAGTTGAAACAGTACTCTTTCTTCTTATCATCAATGGACTCATCATTGAGGATGGCCGTAGTACGAGAGATAACCGCAAGCATCACATAAAGGTGAATCACCATATCTGCTAGACGCTTTTGAGGATACTCATTATCAATAATCTTCTTACCATACTTCATCAGAGTATTTTCTACTTGGATAGAAAAGCCACCGAGCATAGAGCTGAACTCATTGGTCCACTCTTCAAGGCGCGGGTGGGCCTGAGAAAGAGAGCGAGTAGGAATCATCTTAGAAACTCTATTCTTAGCGAAGTCAGTGAGAACCCCAAGGGACTTGATAGGATCTTCTAGGGCCTTTGAAACGTTAGAAATTTTCCCAAGCTCTTTAAGTTTTTCAGAAGGTCCGCGAATCCCCGAAAGGGCCAAGAAACAGCGCAGGATTTCATTGGTTCCTTCAAAGATAAGGTTAATACGTGAGTCCCTCATAATTCTTTCATAGGGGTACTCTTTCATATAACCGTTACCTGCTGCAATTTGCAAGGCCGTATCAACAACTTCCCACAGAGATTCCGAGCCAAAAATCTTACAGACGGCCGTCTCGAGATAGTAGTCCTTCATCCCCTTACACATATTACCAGTCGTCATATAGACCACACTCTCTGTGGCGTAGGTCAAGGCCGCCATAGTAGCTAGCTTTTCTTGAGTAAGGCCAAACTCAGTAATGGTCTTACCAAATTGCTTTCTGCCGTTGGCGTGATCTGTGGCCATCTTCATAATGGTCTTCATTCCACCAACACAACCTGCACCCAAGGAGAGGCGACCAGAGTTAAGAACATTCATGGCGATCTTAAAACCTTTTCCAAGCTCACCAATGATATTTTCCTTAGGAACCTTAACGCCATCAAAGTAAACCGCACGGGTTTCACTAGCGCGAATTCCCATTTTATTTTCTTTTTCGCCGAAGCTCAGACCTTCCATGCCCTTTTCCACGACAAAGCAGGAGATTTTTTCAACAGTCTCACCATCAATCTCATGATCTGTTTTGGCAAAGACTGTATAAAAGTCGGCACGACCACCATTAGTGATCCATAACTTTTGACCAGTAATGGTAAAGGTGCCGTCACCATTATCAACGGCCTTCGTCTTAATGGAGTAGGCATCAGAGCCAGAGCCCGGTTCAGTCAAGCAAAAGGCCGCAATTTTCTGGCCAGAGGCGAGGTCAGGTAACCACTTTTGTTTTAGCTCATCACTCCCTTCGTTGAGAAGAGCACGATAACCAATAGATTGGTGCGCTCCAAGGAATGTGGCCAGTGAACCGTCAAAAGAAGCGACTTCCGCAAAAACACGACTATAGAGAGTGTAATCAAGTCCCATACCACCAAGTTCTTCTGGAACACCTAGGCCACAGAGACCAAGTTCGGCAAGACCTTGAATCACCTCTTCTGGGATAACGGCTTCTTCATCCATTTTTTCGCCATCAATATTGTCCTCACCATAGCGACGGACGGCCTCTGTAAATTCCCTACCAATTTCCTTTTGTTCATCCGTAAAGTGAGGAAAAGGAAAAACATGGGATTCATCCACTTCACCGTAGAAAAAACCACCAACTACCGAGTCCATTTCGTGCTTGTCACTCATTTCGTACCTCTTTTATCCAGTAAAATTTTGTCCGTTCTTTTTTAATAAACCACAATATCTTACCAATGAACTTTCAATTCCACCAAACACTCGTGCGTAAAAACTTTTTCTACAACAATTTTAGTCAGACTTTTTAGCCAACAAAATTAATCAGGCTTACATGGTCTTTATATAAGCTTTAAAAATTGACCAAAACATTGCTTGATGCAACAGGGCTAAGTGCTTTAAAATTATGGTGATATGTGTGAAGAAGTGTTTAGGTAGGATGCCTACTCATCGCGGTAGATGGTCCCCCCTTTTTCATATCGGCCAAGGATGACATGAGCAAAAAGAAATCAAAACTGGGATCATTCACTCAAGGACTTAAAGGCAAGGTCTCTGGTCTTTTTAAAAAGTCCGCCTCTAAATCAAACCAAGACGAGCTGGATTATGAAGAGGAAGAGTTTGATACTGAGTACATCGACGAAGATGAAGAAGATGATATTGAAGCTCAGCTCGAGGCCGGTCAGCAAGAAGGGATAGAAGACGACCAATATGAAGGAGACGAAGAATATGAAGAGTACGACGACGACCAAACCGATCCAAGCTTTCAGCCCCTCACAGTCGATGAAATAAAGAGCAAGCAAGTTCAAGAAGGGGAAGCTCCACCAGACCTTCCCGATCTCGGCGGTGATGAAGAAGACTACTCACCTGATGATGATCAGGAATGGGATGCAACCAACCCTTCTTTAAGTACCTTTGACCCCAACCATAAGAAAGGCTTTAAAGAAAAGCTCGCCCAGGTGAGTTTTTCCCTAAAACAAAAATTCTCAAATAGAAAAGGTCCAGGCCTTGCCTCTGGCCCTTCTCCCCTATCAGATAAGATCATGACGGCCATTAGTTCAATCAATGTCGATGAGATCTTTGATAGGTTTTTCTCTGCTCAGCAAAGACCCAAAATTCACAAGATTTTTATCGCCGTTCTCTTTATCTCGACTTCCTACCTCACCGGTAGACTGATCTCAGGCTTTCTAAGCCCTATCCCCAAAGGAACTGTCGCCTCCAAAGGGACAACCCTTAGGCTTAATCAACAAGATGTCGTAAGAAACCAGCTCAATAATATTAAGAAAAATGACCTCTTTCAGGCGCCTGAAAAAAGCGATACGCCAGTCGTCGACCCAGGTCCTAAGAAACCTCAATTTGAAGAGGTTAAAGTTTGTCGCGATGCGGACAAGAAAAGTTCTCTTGGGCTTAAGCTGGTTAACACCGTTATCCTTCAAGATTCGGTAAAGAGTTTGGCCTCGGTGCAAATGCGTGGCAAAGAAAACTTTCTACGCGAAGGTGATACCATTCCTAACACTATTGAGGTCGGTAAGATCACACGCCAAAAGCTCATCTTCAAAAATCTTAAAACTCGTAAGTGTGAGTATATTGAAAATGTACCTTCCAAGAAGAGAGAGCCTAAACCCATCAATATCGTGCGAGATCCTAACAAGGGTAAGAAGCTTATTGAGGATGCCGCAGAAACAGGCATTTCTAATGTAGGTAATACCTTTAAAATTAAAAAAGAAGTGCGTGCGCGCATGCTTGAGAATATTTCAGAAGTCTTAACTCAAGCACGTGCGGTGCAAATCAAAAACCCTGATGGCAGTCTCGCCTTCCGCATGCAAGAAATTGTTCCTGGCTCAATTTACAGCCAGCTCAATATTCAAGAAGGTGACGTCATTACAGGAATTAATGGCAAGAAAATTACAAATATGACTGAGTTAATGAACCTCTTTGGTCAAATCGACAAGGTGGATCACTTTGAGTTAACGCTCAGTCGTAATGGTATGGAACAGAATCTCGAATATGATTTCGAGTAACCTCGAAGGGTAACTTATGATGAAGAGTACTTCTGCGCGTACGGGTCTTATTGTCCTCGCGACACTTTCTTTAAACTCCGCGGTGATGGCCCAAGGCTTTGACAAGTTTAAAAACCGTACCAAATTTAAGTCACCCTCTAAGAAGTCGGCGACAAGTCTAGTCGATCGAAATAATGACAAAAAGACGACTCCCACTGTGGACCTCAGAAAGTCATCGGCGACAGATGCCTTTGGCAGAGGGACCGGAATCAACTCAGTTAGTGATGCTCCTAAGGGCAAGGCCTATGTTAACCTCAACCCAGAAACGGCCTTTGGCCCTGAAGTCGTAACAAGCTTCGACTTTCCAGAAACCACTCTTGAAGACCTGACAAAACAAATGCAAAAGCTAACCGGTATCAACCTCATCATGGATGGTAAGGGTCTAAAAGGTAAAATCAGCATCATTGCTCCCTCCCCTATTACTGTTGGGGATGCTTGGAAAGCTTATCTCACCGCCCTTGAAATCAATGGCTTTACTCTCGTTAAGTCAGGATCTTTTTATAAGATCGTTGCCACTAGAGATATCCGCTACACGCCAACAAAGATCTATACGGGAAACTACACCCCAAACACTGATAACTACGTGATGAGAATTCTCCCTCTAAAGAATATTGATTCAACGGAAGTGACCCGTTCTTTTCGTCCCTTTATGTCTCGTTATGGGCGAATTATTGATATCAAACAAACCAACACCATCATCGTTCAAGATACAGGCTCCAATATCAACCGTCTTGTGCGTTTGATTAAGTTTATCGATGTTCCCGGTTACGAAGAATCTCTCCAAATCATTCCAGTAAAGAACTCTTCGGCCCAAGAGATTGCGAAACTCCTTGATCAAATTCTCAAAGGAAATTCCAACGCCAAGTTCAAAAGCACTAGAGGCAACAAACAAGGTGAAAATATCTCTAAGATTATTGCTG
>JAUIBX010000298.1 GCA_030427595.1 Bacteriovoracia bacterium
TCGCCAGAAGACGCTGGATAAAGAAGACTTTTCAGCGCTTCATTCCAGAACTGGATTCCATCAAAATTTCAGAAGACCTTACCATTTGTTATGCTCTTCGAGATATTGCTGGTCCTAGTTATGATATTGGCTTTGATCGGGTGGAGGCCTTCTTCAATTATGAAAAGGAGGATAAGGCCCTCCTCTTACCTTACTTGGAAAAGGGTGGTGTTTTCATCGATATAGGTGCCAATATTGGCCATTTTAGCTTCTTCTTTAAAGAGAAAGTCAAAGATTTACAATGTCACCTTTTTGAACCTAATCCTAAACTTTCTCGTTGCATCAAAAAGACCCTTGAACTCTCTCGCCTAGGAGACATGTATGTCCATGAGGTGGCCTTATCTGATGAAAATGGCGAGGCCTCTTTCTTCATAGATTCTTATAACGATGGTGGCCATAGCCTTATCAATGAAAAGATTTCCACCAAGTCCCGTTCAACAAGGGAAATCAAAGTCCAAACCATTAAGCTTGATGATTATATTAAGAATCTCAACATTTCGACTATCACGGCGATCAAAGTTGATATCCAAGGAGCAGAAAAGTTCTTTATTAAAGGGGCCAAAGAAACGCTCAATCGCTTTCGCCCGGTCATGATGATTGAAGTAGACGCCAATGCCCTATGTGACTTCTTTCACTATCTTAAAGAAGTGCTCACTTTTGACTTTGATATCTTCTTTGGCGATCAAGAAGAAATCTTTGATCAAGACAAGCTTAGGGCACTAGAGGACAAATTAGCGCTTAAGAATCAAAAAGAAGCCAATTTTCTCATCGTTCCTAAAGCCTAGTTTGATTTAAGAAATATTCCCTTTTCTGATAATTTTAACGCCAGCCAAGTCTCACGATCCCATGGACGGGCCAAAGGTGATTCCATCGCTGGTGGTACTCGACTTGGATAGAGAATCCTTTCCATAAAACGTGGCTCTAGTATGACCGCCTGAGAGCGATCAGTCTTGGGAACCTCTTTGAGGTGAGAAATCCAAATGACCTTTTCAGCGGCAATACGGCCAATAAGAGAGGGGTCAAAATCACTTTCTCTTCCTGCCAGATGTACCACCGGCTTAACTTCAATAGAGAAAGACTCCCCCATTCTCTCTATACGCTCTTTCATGACTTGAGGATGCTCAATAAGGAGGGGCAAAGTCTTTGTCTCAGAAAATGCCTTTTGCTCCCTCTTCATATATTTATTAAATTTCTCTGAAGCGCGAATGGATCGAATAAGAAACTTCTGCTTTTCCTTTTTCTTTTCTTCGTCTCTTACGTGGCCGTAGTGGTGAACATAGACATCAGAATCATACACTTTAGTGAAGCCACGAAAGCCTTGGGCATCTCCATGATTGACCACACTTGAATTAAGTTTGATGGCGCGAATCTCACAAGGGTACCAACGTTTATTGGTGGCAATTTGATAGTGACTCTTCCAAAAATGAAAGTAGCGCAAGCGGACGGCATCACAGCCCTCCTCATTGGCCTTAGCAATGTCATTTCTTAAGCGTTCATAGTCTTTTTCATGAATGACTTCATCTGATTGCAGATAAATGGCCCAAGCGTCTTCTTCCTTGCCATGATTTTCTCTAACCTTTCCTAGAGCAATATTGGTTTGCTCTGAAAAAATAAGACCACCATCGCCCATGCGCTCCATATCCCAAATCGTAGGAGTGATATCGAGTCCCTCCATTTGGGCCAGCCTTTCGGCCGTGCCGTCATCATTTTGGCCAAGAGCAATGTAGACCTTTTTAGTAAGGCCTAAAAGGGAGCTAAAGGCCTCCACAAAGGGATAATCAAAGCGAATGCCGTCTTTAAGAAAGGAGAATCCATAAATATTTAATTTCACACGATAATTTTAGAAGAAGGGATACCTTGTGACCATAGGAAATACGCCTTACTGGTCTTCCCTTTTTGTCTTGAAAGTAGAGTATGGAGGCTTACTAATCTAATATTTGCTTTACTTTAAAACGAACGCTTCCTATTCCATAGCTAATTCCATCTCCAGCGGTAGCAATATTCATTCCATTAGAAGATTGAAATTCATATACGACCGCAAGACCTGTTCCCGCAGTAAGGTAAACAACTTCTCTTTTACCTCCACCATAATACTCATAGTCGTTAGTAGGGTCTGCAATACCATTAGAATCTGAATCTCCCTTACTGAAGCTAGAACCTAATTCAAATGTTGCTGACGAAAAAATATCATTTCCATCTAAAAATGGTTCCGACATGGAATAAGTATTTGGAGAAAGTGCTCCCTTTGATGGATCAGTTGCATCAAATTTTACGACATGAAAAGAATTATTGGCACTAACGTATTCATTAGGTTCATTAACTGTTAAGGTATAAGTCGGCTTCGGGTCTACGATAAGCGTTATTTCATAAAATCCACTTACGGGAATCATGATATATTCAACCGGTTGTCCACTTGATTCACTCGCTGTTGCATCAGCACTAGGGTCTGTCCTAGTACTAAAGGATCCTGCAACCACATTACCAAAGGATAAATAACCCAAGTTACAAATAAGACCCGAAGCGCCACAAACCTGCGTCTGACTAGATGTATCAAAAATAATAGGTGAAGCATTAGTGGCTTCAACCAAAACATTCCCCCTAATTTGTTGAAAGTTGTGATTCATTTCAAAGGCACTTATCAATTCACCATCTGCAAACTGATACATGCCATCAATAAGAGTGCCAGCATAAGTTATAAATGAAGCTAAGAACGCAGCGGTAATAAAACCCTTTGTAAAATCTTTAATACGTTTCTTAATCATCACTCTACCCTCATGATTTTATCTTTAAATGCTTTATTATGGTCCAAAAGTTGATGTTCCAAATGTTGCTGACCCAAAGGTATTTGTACCACCTGCTGTAGTTTGCTTTGCCGAAATCAGGTCGCCATATTCTTTCAAGACAGTACATTCATTTACAGACAAGGTTATGGGGATACTCTGGCCATCCTCTAAAACTTCAACTGAGGTGCTTCCACAATATGTAGATCCCTTCCAAGCATCGGGTCCAACAAACCCCACCATGAAGACTTGAATAACTCCGGCAGGGACATTAACACTGTAGTCTGTTAAGTCGAGGTCAGCGATTTCTACTCCAGCTTCACTCAAGATAAGAATAGAGATTCCGCCTTTAAACTCGGAAGCTGTCGTTGCACTCCCTACTCTAATATT
>JAUIBX010000067.1 GCA_030427595.1 Bacteriovoracia bacterium
AAAATTGAACACTATGAAATACCTTACAGTGCCATAGTCGAACATAAGGCCGATCGAACTAATCCGCATGTCCACTCTTCACTGATATTTGAAAAAAATGGGGAAAAGTATGTGCGTTGGATTATTCATCCAGAAGATACGAGGTGGTACAAGGATGTTGAAAAATACCTCATTGAAAAAAATATTCCTTATGAAAGAAAAAGTCATTTTACGGGCCATCTTCAGGCCTCAAGAAGTCTAGTGCTTACTGATCCTGATACTAACGTTAGTTTTAGTCTGAAAACCTCGACGAATCAAACGGGAGGTGCTTGGAAGGACAAAAAGCAATACTGGCAAGACGCTAAAGAAATCCGTGAAGTTATGGACTACGTAGCAACAGTCAGAAAAAATGGCCCTATTACTCACTCTGCTATTTTAATGGATGAGCCTATGGCGGTTGGTATTGAAGAGCTGGATATGGGGATGGTTGTGCGTTCTCTCGATGGTATTGACGGTACAGGAAAACGCTATTTACCGGGCTTTTCAGCTCTTCATGAGAAAGTCGGCAAAAGAATTGCCTTAAAAAACGGCTTTGATGATCCCATTGAGTTTTGGAAGAAGTTTTATGCTGCTCCCTTAGGGATTGCTCTTGCTGAGCTTGCTGCTACAACAGGGCTAACTTATGATTCCCCCCACGGTCAAAACTTCCTCATTGAGCTTGACGCCAATGAAAGGCCTACCGGTAAAGTTGTTCTCAGGGACCTTGGTGATGTTTATGGGACAAAGAAAATTTTCTCGGAGACTTCTCTCTCTTCTCGCATACCAGACTTTTCAGGTACTATTCAAGAACAAATGTATGTGGGCTTTGGTCCTCTACATGGTAATAAACACCCTTCTTGGGTTACATTTGAAAACTATAGTGACCTCACGAGCACTATGCTCGAATCTTTCAGGAAGCGTTTTATAGAAGTTACGGGTATTCATCCTGATAATATTCCTACTTTTAACGCCAATGCAGGTATAGGGTTTAGCTATCGTAGTTTTTCTATAACGGTAAAGGAAAGCGATGATTGGGTTCTTTATCTTAACGCTGTCGATTGCTTTTCTGGTGCAACAACTTCTAAATCTGGTGAAAACTGCGCAGAATTACTTAAAAAGATTATGCCTGAAAAGACACCACAATTTAATAATAAAAATGGCTGTAGCGATTTGATGATCGCTCTTCTCAACGCCTCCTAACCTCGAAATAGGATGTTAATTTAAAGGCAGGCCTATCTGTCAGGTCACTTTTCTGGGGACTGTTGAGGTACTTGAAGAGCTCCTTCCTTTCAACCCCTGAAAAGGGAGGGTCTAAAAGCTTAAGTTGGCTTTTATCGGTAGGGTCTGTCGCCAGTAATGATAGGACTTCATCTGTTGATAGCTCTAAGGCCTTGCAGAGTCTCAGGGTAAATTGACTCAAAGGAATTCTTTTTCCTCCTAGGATCATCGAAAGAATACTTGGGGAGGTATAGCCAAGCTTCTGCGCTAAAGAAGATAGAGTCTCGCCCTGAGACACTCTCTTTGTGATGATGGCCTTTATGGGTTCTGCGGTAGTGAGCGTTTCCATAGGTTCACAATCATAGGGTTCCAAATCCATATCGTTTAGGAATTTTAGCGCCCGAATAGACTTGTCTTTTACTAGCTGTAAATACCAAATTTTGTGGCATAGGCACGAAGGTCATATGCTCTCTCTGTTTGCTCTAAGTATATGAAACTATTACACTTTTTTTTAAGTCTTGAATAAATCCTCACAATATTTCCGCTTTATCTTTAAGATGAAAATACCGATAAGGTGTTAGTTTTAATCAGTAATTTTCCTAAGGTGTTAATGATGAAGTTCACGTTGGTTAGATTGGTACTCTTTGTCTTCTTTATCCCCTCAATCTTCGCACAAAATTATCCTGCTTCCGGTATTCTCGCTGATAAGTATTGGGCACTTAAGGATATTGATCTCAGTAGTCTTAATAAAAAGCAAGCAGCCAAGATTCATAAGCAGATGACAAGAGTTCTTCTGCGTATTGAGAAGTCCAGTAAGTACGAGCCTTATGGAAAGGGATCAAAGTTTAGTCTTAATAATATAATTCATGGAGTTTCAGATCTTTTTATCGCTCAATGTATTGCAAATGAAGGTCCCGAGATGTGCCTCTTTGGTGGTTGGCCATCTTATCGCCAAGGGGGTAGTTGTAAGACTCCTTATGGTCGCGTAGGAGCGGGGGCTTCATCTGATCTGGGTACTCAGTCCTATAATTCTGATGTCTACTGCCAAGACAGAGGTCTCTTTCGTTGTAACCCTCTTGTCTTTGGTCCAGGTATTAGTCCTGATCTCGTTCCAGATGATATGGGTCTTGTTAATGGTCGTGGAAATAATAGCGAACCTTACTCTGCAGGTATTTGTGTTGATATTAGTGGGGGCTTTAATGGTCTTTCTGACCGTTGTGCTGCCGCCTCTGAAAGGCTTGATCAGATCCGCGAAGAAAACGACCTTCCCCCATGGCGAGAAAGTGAATTCTTTAACGCCGATAGAGCGGCTCACCTCCGTGCTCTTCAAGAACTTATTGTGAGAAGATGCCAAGCAGAAGGAGAGAGACTAAATGCCGACGGCATGTGTACCGCCCTTGAAACCAACCTTGCTCTAACCGCTGCGGCCGCACGAGCTGAACGCCTTAATGGAATTGCTATTGAGGAGATTTTTCCACAATGTGCTCCTAATGAAGAAGAGGAGGAGAGTACGGGAGTTTCGTGTGAGCCTTCAGATAATGAATCCTTGGCCAATCTTCAGGCGGCCATCGAGTCTCTTAAGGGCGATAGAGAGTGTCAGTTCTCTCAAGTTCATGTCTACAATAATACTGATCATGGAGATGCCCTCTCATTACCAGAGTGTTCTACATCAATTGTCGGAACTCTCGCTGGTGGCTTCCCTGAAGAGGGAGAAGTTCCTGTTACCTTTCTTTTAAAATCAACCCAAAATACTCCTGCTCCCATTACAGTAAATCTAAGCGGTGGCATGAGCTCTACCCAAATTGTTGAAGCGTTAAGAGAAGCCGAAGGTTTTAGTGGCGCTTGTGAGTCTTCAGGAATGGATAGTTGTAATATGCCAGAACCGGGAGCTGATCTTAATAGCTCATCTCCTAATCAGCTGGCAGGTCTTCTCTACGACCTTGAAACCGTTCAGGGTTCTATGCCTCCTGGACCAAATGGCTATGAGATCCATGTTCCTGTGAATTGTAATCTTACGCAAATTTCTGCCGTTAAAGGTGATGGCTCTGTAACAGGTCCTCAAATGCAGGAGAATCAGTCGCAAGGTGATGGATCAAGTGTGTGTACCATGGGCATTGATTCTGATTTGATGGCTGCGTTTAGTGATCCTGCCTATCGTAATTCACCCATTCCAACAGTTATTCAGTTAAGAAAAGGCGGAACAGTTTTTTCTGTTCCATTCAACTTGGATAGTGCAACCGTCAATAGACAAGAGATGCTTCAACAAATTCGACTTGCTGATGGTTTTAATGAATTCTGTGCTGGTGGATCAAGTGAGACGGCTGAGGATATAGCAGAGAGAGAAACCGCCGAAAGAGAGAGAAGAGAAAATCTACGGGCAAACCTAGGGATGGACCCCAATCAATTTTTAACACCAGAGCATGAGGAGGCCCTCCTTACTCTTTCAGATATTGAGGGATTAAGTGTCTCTGTAGATGATAGTGGTAATGTCGTCTTCTTACATGACAACGTAGCTAATTACCAAGATAGAATTTCCGAGGCGTTTCCTAATGCCGCTCTTAACAATACTGACCCACCATCAATGACAGCACGAGCAGATAATGAAGTCCTGACTACCTACCAAACGCGTGGACAAGGAATGGAGATCAGTGACGAAGAAATAGCTGCCATGGCAGCTATAAGAGGTCGGGTAGTATTAGAGGATATAGGGCGTGACCCCGCAGGGAATATAACTTTCACCGTTGCCTCTAACTATAGAGGTGAGCTGGGAAATAATAATGTGATTCGAGAGTTAGAAAGAAGAGCTGGTGGTGATTATATTGTCCAACCTCAGGTCGACGAAACTGGTGCTGTCTATGCAGATAGAAGGATGGTTTTAAGGCCGGCGACCGGAGATCGAGCACCGGCTGAAGCTCTTGTTGGGGATAGTGGAGTCGTAGCTGATCCTCGTGCTTATAGAAACCTCGTTGCGGCGAGTGAGAGTGCTGAATCTCAAATTCGAGCGGCCCTTAGAGGAGATAGGGCCTTAGAGGAAAACTTTAATATTACCATTGGGGAACTCACACCACGAGACGATGGTGGAACTGAAGTCTTTATTAACTTCTTCATGGACAACCCAGTCACTGCTCAAAGAAATGTCTACTATGGCGCGATGAGAAGAGCTGCTGAAGGATCGGGTTGTCGTGTCGTAGAGACAGGGGCTCAGTTTGATACAACCCTACAAATCATTTGCCCTCCTTCTAATTAAGTAACAATTTTAAAGTGATCAGATTAGCCATAAGGTACCCAAAACGGGTGCTTTGTGGTTGTTTTTGTTGTTTTTTGCTAGAAATAGTTACTGTGGTACAACTCTTCTATCAAAACAAAAAAGGAGTTTTTGTGAAATTAGAAGTTGAACACATCCTAGTTACCCTCAAAAAAAATTTATCTCTCAGAAAGATCACTTATAATGATGTCTCTAAAGCTCTTGGTATGAGTGAGAGTGGCGTTAAGAAATTACTTAACGGTACTGATATCAAACTTGAGAAACTTATAGCTATTTGTGACTTTTTTAAGATTCCCTTTTCTGATCTTGTTAAGAACTCTGAATCTGAAATATCGATTAAAGAATTTACACGAAAGGAAGAAGACTTCTTCTTAGAAAATCATGACTTGTACTTTTTTTATTTATGTTTAGAGCGCTATCAGTTTGATTTTCATAAAGTAATAAAGAAAATGAAAATTTCTAAAGTTAAAGGAAATAATTATCTTAAGAGTCTTCTAGAGCTTGGTGTTGTTGATAAAAGAGATGGGGACCTTAGAGGTAAATACGAAGGATACCCTAGGGTTACTGGTCAAGCTCTAGCAAGCTTGGCCAATAGTAAGTTTGAAGAGGCCTTCTTTAATAAGTTAAAAGACTATCGGCTTAAGGGTAAATATAAAGGTTGCTATGGTCATGGTAGCTTTTATTGTGATCCTGAAAGAATTGATGAGCTTCGAAAGGACATAGAAGACCTCATTGTAAAGTATGCTACAGATGAGAAAGGTCAAGAGTATCAGTATTTAATAGGCATGATTGAAGAGCCTTACTTCAACTTTATAAAGTCTTAGAAAATACTATTCGTAATCTTCATTTAACGAATTGAGAAAGGATTGTAGGTAGCGTAGCCCATGGCCGTTTATTTGGATTTCTTTGAGAATGGGGTCGGGGTTTCTTAAGAGGCCCTGGCGTACCTGAATTCCAACTTTCATGTAATGAGCGAGAACTCCAGTCAGGTCCGCCATCTTACCATGGTGGAAGTAGGGGTTGGAGTGACCAAGGTCCCTCAGACTTGGAGTCTTAAAGCGGCCAATCATACTTTCCAGGGGACAGTCTTGGCCCTTACAGACTTCCTTTTTGAGGAAAGCTGTCACGGCCTTATTTCTGTCATAGAAATTCCAGACTCCTAAATCCAACTTTGTTTTATCGCTCTTTTGAGCGGCTTCATTATGAAAGAGGTCGCCTCTATTTTCGAGAGAGGGAATGTACTTTTGAATAAATGCCCCAAAGCCATGAACTTCATCATAAATAGCCTGAGAAGTGCCTACATTATGAAAACTCTGATCAGAATAGAGGGGAGCTGTATGGCATTTAAAACAAGCTCCTTTATTGCCTGGATGGTTGGGCAAACTAAAGAAGATTTTTGCCCCTTGAAATTCGCGATGACCAAAGCCAAAGCTTTTATGATGGGTGGGAAATTCCTTTGTGGCGATAAATTTAGGGCTTGTTAGTGTCTTTAAGAAACTTCTTAAACGTTCTGTATAGTTTTCTTGTGATTCATTTTCCTTAGGGATGGTAGAAAAGCCATTGGCCAAGAGAAACTGATCAAAAGGTGAGCCATTATATTCTTCTCTTTCATTCTTTTGAAAATCGAGATCGTTAAGGTAGGCCGTCACTGCATCAGTGACAGCGTTAATGATTTGTTCATCACTTGCAGTAGAAAAAACCAAGCGTTCACTAGGTTCTAAGCGAAACTCTGGATCAAGGTTTTCATCGGAGCGAAAGACCTCTTCGTAGCTTCCCCCAAAGTCTGGACCAAGGTGAGAAGTACCGTCATCTCCTCTAAGAACGTGAATGATATTTTTGAGGGCATCGGTCTTTTCACTAGCAAGCCAGCCCATATTGCGACCAGTGAAATTTCCTAGAACGGTTTGAGCATGATCACTAAATTCACCATTCCAATGAGAAAAGCGGTTGCGGTTATAGGGGCTACCAATACCTACAAGGGAAGGGGTGTTTCGTGCGGTATGCGTTCTTTGGTCAGGGCGAGGAGCAATCTTGGCAGTAGGAGAAAACTCAGTGTAAGTCCTCATGCCTGGATCATTGGCCGATCCAAAGGCCTGATCCACCATATGGCAGCTGGCGCAGCTAGTTGTCTGACCGGCAAAAGGGGAGGTCACTGGACCAAGTGGTGTGACCATGACGTTGAGGTGGGCCTCTCCTTGATTAAGCTCTGCATTTACATCACCGGCCGATTGGTGCCAGAAGTAGCGTGAGAAACGGCCGTCGTTAAAGAGGCGTTCACCAAGGCTTACAAGAGCATCGCTAGCATTAATGGAAAGGGTAAGTAGGCATAGGAGGCCAAAAGCAGCAGACTTGAGCATAGTTCTTCCTTCACTTTTTATGATGAGAAAGAACTATTTCACTTAAGGTTTGAATGGTCAAACAATAGTTTGCGGGTGGCTGCCTTGCTGTTATTCCACCTTATCAAGAATTTTGAGAACTTCTCTTAGCTCCTCTGGATCGAGGTTTTCAGACTTATTGTCATTATTTTCGTACTTGTCATAGAGCTTCTTATAAAAGAGCGAGTCATGTTTCACACCCAAATGAAAGGTGTAATTAGAAGGCGCGCCACCAACAGCTCTGTTGGATGGAATTTGGGCATAGAAGATATAGTCCATTCTTTTGATACCGAGCTCTTTGATAACCTTCTTATTTTTAAGAGTGTCGATGTAGCTATGAAAGGCAGGACGAGGTTGAAAATCTTCCTTGTCGCCATTTGCCGTCTTTCCTAGAGCTTCACCGGCTTCACCAAAGACAGAGGCTGCCCTTAAGGGAAAGGCAAGGTGGTTGAGGTCAAAGACTCTTTGAGCAAGAGTTCTTTTATGGTTACCAACGATACCGGCTAGGCTTAGGCCTTTGGCCGTCTCAGTCGTGCAGTTAAAATCGAGAGTGATCTCAAGATCTTTAGTTCTAAACTCAATATGAGAGGGCTCTAGAAAGTCACGGAACTTCTTAAGTTTGGTTTTATCTATGCCATAAGCGATAAAGGTATAAGTAGGACGATAATTATTCTGACCTTGAACGAGGTTTGAAAAGTAATTCGTCAAACTGGTGTTACCAGAAAGAATGTCTTTACCGTTAACAACATAGGCATTGGAGACTTCCGCTCTCAATGAAAGATCTTCTTTGACTTCACCAAGACCCGCAACAAAGTGGCCATTAACTGAACCAAAGGAGTCCCCTTGGCGACCAGAGAGGGTCACAAGAAATACCGATTCACCGGGCTGAACTTGGTAACCTCTTTCGTTGTAGACTGTCTTTCTAAAAGACTCTTGAGATTGAGAGACGGCATTCTTATAAGCATGCTTCTTTATAAATTTGTAGGGGTTCTTTTTAAATTGGGAGTCATACTTTGTTTTGTGATCAGGCCCCGCATTGAAAAGGCCTACAGGGGTGAGGGCCTGCATTACAAAGACATCACCATCTCTTCTTCCTTCGGCGATAATATTCTTGCCAACGAAAGACTTTTTAGAGATTTCATCAAATTCATAGCCATTAAGAACTTTCGTGTAACCAAACTCCACTCTTTGGTCACCAATGACATATTGACCAAGGCCTTCATCGTAACGAAGGACACCTTTCAAGCTTTCTGCTCCAGGGATATTAGTTGGCGTTTGCTTGAGGTGAAATTGGTTTCCTAAGACTTCACCTTTGAATTCGTAAGAATAAGGATTGCCATCGGACTGTTTAACGAAAGTGGGGTTGGCCAATGAAGGCAGACTCTTTTTAATGGTCTCTGTTGTGACCACTTCAAAGACCCCCTTAGGGCCATTGATTTCAAATTCTCCATTTCCCTTATCGATGAGGTAGCCAGTAACAAAGTCTGCTGAGAAGACCGAGGCGCTGAGGGTAAGGGCAAGGGCAAAGCTTAATCGTTTCATTTGGGTTCCGTGGTTGGTTTAAATTGGGTTTAAACCATAATGACCTGAGGTCGTCCCAAGCTGGGCCTTTTTGGAATCTTTACTGAGGGTGTTAGGAAAATTGACGAAAAATCCGTGATTTTATGCGTCAAGTGCTTGATTTAATTAGGTCAAGTAAGACCTTTCTTTTTTACTCCCTCGTTTTCCATCGACATCTCCTAGGCTAGGTTTGCTGAACCAACACCCCTCTCAATATCCTAGGTATTGAGAAACTTTTTAAACAAGAGAGAGATTTATGAAAGCTATCTCAAAACTGTCACTTCTTTTGGTGACCCTCCTGTTAAGCAGTAAACTTTTAGCGAATTCTTTTCGCTATGACCTTGATTTCAGAGTGGACTCCGAAGTCACTTCCTCTTCCGGTGCCACTGTTTACACCTTAGGAAAAACTGCTGAAGGCGAGGATATCCTCAAGCCCGTTTTTGAATTGGAAAAAGGCGACCAATTTTCATTTCGTCCCGGAGTGACTTATCAAGGCCGCTACTACGAAGGCCCTGATGGATCAAAGAAAACCATCCGTGGGCGCTACTTTGGCTCTCTTCTTTTAAGTAAGAGTGGTCACTCTCGATCTGATCGCCGCATTATTGATGACCTCAATAAGCAACGTATTTTCATCTACGAATGGCGCATCGATAAGAAGCCTTACATTATTAAGGCCTTTAACGAAGAGCCTAGTCATCCCAATCTCCTTCCTGCTGAGAGTTTTCGTTGGGAAAGTGTGAACCCCAAGAGAGCTTGGACTTCATTTGCAGCGGATTTTATTCACCAAAATAAAGAGACCTTCTTTGAAGAGTCTATTTCTGACGTGGCCGAGTTTTGTCCTGCCTTCGTGGGAGCCAGTGATGAAAAGAAAGTGGCCTTTTGGATTCACCTTCTGAATTCACTTTCAAAGAGAGAGTCGGCCTTTGACCCCATGGTCAGTAATGACGAATCTAATTTTGGAAGTGGTGACCTCACAGTCTTTAGTCGCGGGCTATTGCAAACATCTCTAGCAAGCTCACGTGCCTACCGTTCAACGGGTTGTCGCGTGCGTGACGATAAAGATCTTCATAACCCAGAAACTTCAATCTCTTGTGGTCTGGCCATTTTTAAGCGCTGGCTTGATCAGGATGGTTGTATCTCTTGTAAGAATAGCGAAGGAAAACATCGTGGGATTGCTCGTTACTGGTCGCCTTTAAGGGAGCGCTATCAAGTTCCTTGTAAAATCTGTCGTGGTGGCGTCGCCAATATTGGCTTTAGAAAAGTTATCATTGGCGAGACTTCTCAATTTCCTTCTTGTCGCCTTTAGGTCTTATGAGAGTTTCAACTTTTTAAGAAGGGTTCTCTTTAACATCTTAGGGAGAACCGTTCGATGGATACGGGGCTTCTTTGAAGCCCTTTCTTTTACTTTGTGAATGTCCTCTGGCTCAAGTTCATGACTGCCGTAGTGGGCCATTAAAAACTTCTTAATATTTAAATCAATATAACGACTAAGGCTTTCTTGGTAGGCCTCGGGATCAAAGGTGGGGTAGGGCGGGATCAGACCTTTTGATGTCACGATAAGGTTGTCGGCGACGTAGGCTTGAGCTGATTCCCTATGATAAAAAGAGAGGTCAGTAGAGGTATGACCTGGGGTACTTAAGGCGAGCCAGTCTTCAAAAAGAGGCAGTGGTTTCTCAGCTTCGAGCTGATAATCAAACTTAAGTTTTCGGGGAAAGAGAACATTTTGATAGACCTTCTCTTTACGGACTCTCTTGGCCACATAGTAGGTCAGAAAAATATCGATCAGGTAGGCCATGAGGCCATTAAGGCCTTTGTACCATTCATTGACTTCGTCTTTACCTGCAATCGGAATACCGGCCTTTTGATAAAAGGAGGCGCCACCTGAATGATCGGGGTGAGCGTGGCTGACACACACAAGCTTAAGGTCGCTAAAAGGTCTTTTTAACTTATCTTCAATAAAACCCTTCACGATAGGGACATCACAGCGACAACCACTATCGAGTAGCAGAAGTCCTTTGTCATACTCAACTAAATAGAGCTTGGCGATATAGCCTGAGAGGGTGTGCACTTTCATTTTTTTAGTTTAACTCAAAAAGTTGAGTGATTTTGGTGGAGGAAGCTATTTTAGGTAAGAAATGAGGCGTTTCCACCACGGCTTTGGGGGCATTTGCCTGAGGTAAGTCTTTTCACCTTTGTCATTTTTGACCATTTTAATGTGCTTCTTCTTAGTGAGGAAAGCGAGGTCTTTTTCAAGACCTTCTTTGGTGAAGTCAGGATTGGCCTTAAGGAAACTCTCATCAAATTCAATAATTAATCTTTCCCAAGTCATGGGCTCATAAAAAGAAAGAGTCTCGAGAATTTTGTCGTGAAGGGGATTGCCCATAGACCCATTAAACCATTGAATTTATTTAAAGGAAATATCTACCTAAGTAGGGGAATTTTGGTTTGATTAGCCCCTATAGGATAATAGGTGAGTGAAAGCTGCGTTCTTAAAGGCCTTGTTGTGTGGTCTCTTCATTCAATTCCTTATTTTTCAAACTCATGCTGTTGAAGTCGAGGCAAGCTTCTCCTATCGAGTGGCCCATGGATCGATTGAGGCCAGCAATGGCACAATCATTAATACGGGTGAGTATATTCAAATTGAAAGAGACCATAATTCTTGGGCCGTCGCCTTTAGGCGTCTCGATGAGCGCTTTAGACCTGTAGGCCCTGAGCTGATTGCTTCTCGTCGTTGGACTGAAGCTGCAGTTGAACCTCTGGGAATTGATGAAGTGGTGGCCATGGCCATTCATATGGAAGAGGAAGTGGCCGCAGCAGGAGAGCCACCTTGTGACTGTCCTCCTGGCGGCAGCATGGAGGCCGCGGTAGAGCAAGCACTTCTTGAGGCGATGGAAAACCCGGTAGCAGTTGAACCAACCCCAGCTTCAAGCCCCCAAGCTGTAACTCGATCCTTGAGACCAGAACCTCGTCCGGCCAATCTCGTCAACAGAGCGTCAGCTCCGCCTAGTAGCTACCTCATCAAAAGTTCAGAAGATGTTGATCAATACTTTGCTTGCCATGCCTATTCTCAAGAAATGCACTTAGATTATGCCAGTCAATACCGAAGCTCAATCCAACGCATGTCTCGCGCCTATGCACGAGCTTCTGGTGAATCCCTTAATCAAGAAGAAGTCTCTACACTGATGAGTTGTCTGCTCTTTCGTGAGAGCTGGGGTTGGCGTGGCATTAATTCTCAAAGTGGTGCTGTTGGTCTCGGTCAGTTCACGGGAACAGCTATTGAACAGGTCAAAACAGCGCTTTCTTATGACGTCAAATCAGATGGTCACTATGATAGGCGCGATCAGATTCAAAGAGATGAACACCAAGCAGGTCGTCTCACAGTGCGTGAGTTAGAAGCAAATCTTGAGGCCATTGATAATGAAAGAAGAAAGAATGAGCGTTTTAGAGAGCTCCAAGAGTTGTGGAACGCTATTCCGATTTCTAATAGACCTAGTCCTAGTCAAATCAACAGATCTTTTATGAGTGAAAATGCCAATCATGAGGCGGTTATTGCTTTAAGTTCTTTGGTGGTGAGGGAATGCCAGATTCGCTATCGCCAAGCTGAACTTGGAATGGATTCCATGACTAGTCTTCTTGCTTGTTCCGGCGGTTATAATATGGGCTCCTCTGGTTTTATGAGTGAGGCCCTCGATAGACGCGGCCAACCTCAAAGCTTAGAGAGGTGGTTGGCAAACCTTAGGGGTTCTAATCATGACCAACGTCTCGAGACTCATAATCACCTCGTTAGTATTCACCGATGTATGAGTGAAGGAGAGAATTTTCCTCAGTGCGGAACGAGACCTGAAAATTGTACCGCCTTAGCAATGGCCGATCAGTGTCAACATAATGCTGATCCCGAATGCTGGATGGAGGATCGTCCAAGGGAGTGCCCATGGCCAAGATGATTCTTGTGACAATGAGCCTTTTTTATCTGTCATCTATCGGTGCAGATAGCTCACCCTATCTCAAAGGGTCTATCACCTGGTCTGAGCTTAAGGTTTTAGAGAGAAAAATGGAGAAGTGGGCCGATAAAGTTGGTGATAAAGATTTAATTGCCATAGGAAAGATGCGCCAAAGACCTCATGAAGTTGAGGTTATTCGCTACTTCTATCCCCACCTTCTTCCTAAAGGTTTCTTTGGCCGTAGCCTCGACCTCTCATGTTTTTCTGACTTCACCAAATTTAAAAAGGCCAAAGACAAGATTAGTTATCTCAATTGGAAAACCTGCGTTATGGCTTCTTATAACGAGAACTTACCCAAGTTGTTGCAGCGAGCTGTTAACGATTTAAAACCTTAAAAGTCACTATCTAAATATCAGATAGGAACTACAAAATGATTATTCTTTAGAGATGGTCACTCCCTTGTTATCAAACAGGTCTTATCTTTCTTAAGACGGAGTCCACGTTGAAATTAGTTTCTATTGCTGTCTTCCTTTTAAACTTGTCTTCTTTTGCTTACTACGAGGATCTCCCTCAAGTCGTAGGGCTTGCCAACGCTGGTGATTATCACTTGGTTCTCAATGGACAGGCTTGCCCCAAGCGCTATGGTCCAAAGAATGAGGTTCATCAGCTGAGGGGTAAGGAGGGTCAACTTTGTCTTGAGTCATTAAAGGTTCCCGCTGAAGTGGTTTTTGAGGTCTCACAAATGGAAGGTGCAGAACTCGAAAATGAAAGTGACTACGACCAAAGAGTAACTTCCGTTCTCTCCTTTCGTAGTGAACTCTTTAAAGGTCAGCGTTTTTCTCTTGAGTCTCTAGAGTCTTTTGCTAAGGCCATGGATATTCCCGTTTCTCACCTTGAAAATGTTGATGCTTATGCAGAGCAGGTGAGGGAGGGTAGTTTCTCCATGTTTGATTACCTCTTTGTTGGTCTCGAATTTATTGATCGCTCAGAAATTCAAAAGTGGCTCTACCGTGAATTTTCAGGAGAGTTGGTTCAGGTTGTTTCTTTTGGTGATGGAGTAGAGCTCTATCCTGGTGGTGGCTTCTACGTTACTCACTATCTCATCATTGCAAATGACAGAGCAGTTTACCTTAAACTTTCTTGGTGGAATAGCTAAGGAAGCCAGCTTTTAAAGCGACAGGCCAAAAGCATATAGAGGCCCCAAAAAAGAGAAACGGCTCCCAAAACTTTATTATCAAAGTAGAGGATTTCAAAGGCAGGACCTGCTTTATAGGCAAGGGGACCACCAATAAGACCAAAGGCAGCTGCTACAAGAGGCCTATCCAAAAACTTCTTTAAGGTATGAAGGAAGTTCAGCGGGAAAACTAACCACAAGGACAAAAGCCACAGGGGAAAGAGACCGAGGTTGGCACCTGAAAAGGTGAAGTAACCGCGCCACAAGAGAAATCCATCAAAGCTAAGACCGAGAAAGAGAAAGAGCCCATAGAAAAGAGCATAGCTTTTGCTCTTTTCCACATAAAAAATTGTATGAGTAATGAGGGAAGCAAGAACAAAGCCGGCCAACACCCACAGTTGAGTGTCTTCGTGGAGGTAGCGACCACTAAGAACGCATACCCACCACGAAACCGTCGTGAAAAGAATCCCAAAAAGATTTTTCATAGCTTAAGCTTAAAGCCTTCCCTAAAAATAGAAAAGGAGCTTGGCCATATTTTGGAGATCTTTGTCTAAGACAGAGCTCTTAAGGCGTAGACTGACATCACCATAGATATCCCATTGCCCTTGAAGATTGGCGTAGAGGAGAACTGTGCTTTGATCGCTGACAATTTCTGGATGGTAGTTGGCCCATAAGGGACCTGCTGAAGCGATTAGCCTAAAGTTTGAACTGAGTTCTCCCATGACTTGGGCCAAGAGCTTCCCTGAGTATTTAAGGTCCTTTCCTTGGGCCTCAGGTCTAGAGTAATCAATGGCCACAGGGGCGATCACGCGAAAAAGCCCCCAAGAAGCACGCCAATTAAGGCCCACTAAAGTTTCAAAATAAGGACCGAGGTCATAGGCCTGGGTATGAGGATGATTTCTTAAGCCCATCTGCAGACCCCAGCTAATGGCCGCGGTATTTTTTATATTTTCTTGATTGGCCTCAGTGGTAAAAAGAGTAAATTTCTTAAGTTCAAAACGCTCGCGATCTTTGTCATAGGCCCCTTCAACTTTTCCTAGCATCAGTTGAGACCATGACGGCGCACCTCTTTGGGGATCCAGGTATTCATGAAAGCTAAAGCGATAGGTCAATAGAAGTCTCTTATAGAGGGGATCAGCTCCAGGTCTTTCAAAGCTTTGCTGTTCATAACCAACGCCTAAAAAGCGTGAAGGGTGGATAGTATGGGGACCTGCCTCAGTGGGGATATTTAAAGGTGAAGGGGGAAGCTCTCCGAGCTTGGCCCTTTCGGCTTGAAGAGCACGTTTCTTTGCCACGGTCTTGGCATCTTTCATTAAGAGGAGTTTACCTTTTGTTAGGTCCATATAATCCATCTTAAAGTCGAGCAGATCAGCTTGCTCTTTTGGCGACAGAGAGGAGTCCCTCTTATAGGGAAGAAAAGCGAGCTCAGTGGTCTTGTCATTGAGGTTTTGATAACGAGCTTGAGTGCGCTTAAATTGTGATGGGCGCACTTTCGTTTGGCGGATAAGTCCAGGGGTTTCATCAGCTACCGTGAGAGTAAGACTTGGAAGAACGAAGTAGGACATACGCTCTTTGAATCTAAAAGAAGGGCGAATGGCATCGAGAAAGTAGAGAAGGTGATAGCTACAGTTTTGAGTAAGGTAGTAGTAATCAAAAGTGGCCCCATCCATTTCCCAAAGGTGGGCCAAGAAGAGTTCCTTTTCAACTTCTGTTAGGTCGATTTGATATTCCCATAGGTCCCGTGTTTCGCTATCTGAGTATTCGGAGATTTTGATAAAGTAGGGTAGTAGGCTGAAGTTACCTTTAAAAACACCTGTCAGCCCAAAGAGAGCATAGAGCACCGGGTTTTGGGTGGTCATTTCAGCAGCAAAATTCACGCCCCATTCAAGAAGGTCATTGTTGTTGCCTTTTCCTTGCAGCTTAAAGAGGGTGTGGCCAAAGGCACTGCCTGGGTTATTGACGAAGTAGCTGGCAAAGACCAACCACACTTTTTCTAGTTTTACTTTTCTTTTGAAGTAGGAAAACTTGGGACATTTGTCACTAAAGCTCTCCTTAATAAGACCTCTTCTTTGGAGGTACAAAAGGCGCGCCGGAAATTGGCAACGCTTTTCAGAGGAATTTTTTAATACTTTAATGGCCTCTTTAAGTTCCAACTGAGGTGAAGTGCGTCCTTCTGAGTGAAAGAACCATTTCTTATTGGTGACCAATGACTTTCCACTATCGTAGCGATAGAGGTTAAGCCATTGTTGATCTACTGTTGGTGTGGGATTAGCAAAGAGCTTAGCAGCGAGCAAAGAAAAAAGAATTAAGAAGAACAGAGAACGGGGCAGGTGCAGGGTATTCATACAAAAAAAAACGGGGAAGTTTCCTTCCCCGTCCTTATCTTTAAACGTTGAACTTAGATAAGCTCAAGAATTTGACCGTGAATTGATTCAGCGTCATTGTCTGCAGCGAAAAGAGTTGCAAAGTTTTGCTGAAGAACTTTTTTGTTTACATTGTTAGCACCGATAAGCTTTAGGTAAGCTTCAAGAGTTTCACCTTGACCACGAGCAATGTCGTTAGCAAGCTTCTCGCGGTTGTTAAGGATAAAAACAGGTCCAGAAACTTTTGCGTCTTTAGCATCTTCACAACCAAGAGTACCTGTAGACATACCAAAAGTTTGGTTACCTGAAGTACCGTTAACAGTTGCAGCTAGAACGTTGAAAACAAGTCCTTCTTTTCCAGCGAAAAGCATAGAACCAAGTCCACAACCAGCAGGACCGTGAGCGGCCATTGTTTGAGAAGCAAAAAGACCAAGGGTCAAAGCTAGTACTAATTTTTTCATTCATCCTCCTAGATGATTTTGGTTAATCCACTAACTTGT
>JAUIBX010000068.1 GCA_030427595.1 Bacteriovoracia bacterium
CTTGCAAGTGTTAGGCGAACTTCAAAAGGCCGGTAAGATTCGTCACATTGGTCTTTCCAATGAAACCCCATGGGGAGTCATGAAGTACCTAGAGATCGCTGAAAGAGAAGGCCTACCCCGCGTTCAGTCGATTCAAAATCCCTACAGTCTTCTTAACAGAACTTTTGAGGTGGGAAATGCTGAAGTTTCTCTTAGAGAAAAAGTAGGTCTTCTCGCCTACTCTCCACTAGGCTTTGGTGTTCTCACGGGCAAATACCTTGATGGTAAGAGACCTGAAAAGGCACGCCTTACTCTCTATGATCGTTTCACCCGCTACACCAATCCTCAGGCGAGCATTGCCACCGAAAAATACTGTGGCCTAGCAAAGAAGCATGGTTTGACACCGACTCAAATGGCCTTGGCCTTTGTGAATCAAAGAAGTTTTGTTACGGCCAATATCATCGGTGCCACCACCATGGAGCAAATCAAAGAAAATATCGCTTCCATTGAGGTTGAATTAAGCCCTGAACTTCTTGATGAAATTAGTGAAGTTCATCAATTGATCCCCAATCCGGCACCATAAGACCGACAAAACAAATCCATGATTAAACGAAGTGTGTTTTATGTTACAATAAATGCGTTGGGGTTGAAGATTCTTCTCAACCCCCATCAATGCTCTGTCGAAGAGAGAACAAGACGTTTTCGAGACACCCAAGGATGGACCTATGTCATTGGTAAAAAAATTAACTTCAGCTACCCTACGCCCGCAGCAAGCACCCTTTCGCTCTTTCTTCTTTGAAGATACAGAGCGCACGGATCACCCCTACCGCATGGCCGTTCATACATATAATCAACTGCAAGAGACAACCTCATCACCTGAAGAGGCGTACCTCTTTATGGTCGAAGATATTATTTACTCAAGCCTCTATGCTACTTTTTATGAGCAGCTACTCTTCACTCTTAAAGATAATAAAGACGTGGCCAAAGAGCTCATCGAAACTTTTGAGCAAGACCACCGCGAAAGAGAGCAACTCATTGCTGAGCAAACCGAGTATCACCTCTCCTATATTCTCAATCATGGCCAATGCGAAGGATGCCCGGCCTGTGACAATCACGGAGATGTGGCAGAGCTCGTTGAACTCTTTCATAACGGTGATTACCAATTCTTTAAAACTCTCTATATCGGTATGCAAACCATTCAATTCACCATGGAAGAGCTGATCTATGATCTCGCTCCCGATAAGAGCGAGTGGTATAAGAGCTTTACTCCAGAAACGATTCTAGAATTTCGCCAAGAAATTATTGAGTACGTAGAAAATAAAAAGGCCTGCTAATAAGCAGGCCTCTTCTATAGAAAATCTTGAAAAGATTATTAGATCTTTTTACGTGAACCTTCCATTTTTCTCTTCGTCTTAGCATTACGTTTGGCCGCGGCCTTAAGCTTTTCTTTCTTACGAATTGAAGGTTTCTTATATTCTTTACGAGCACGATACTCTTTGGTCACACCAAAAGCTTCACACATTCTTTTGAACTTTCTAATTGCTCTTTCAGCACCTTTTGGATCAATTTCTACTACAACATTAGAATGGTTGCTGCTCATTCGTTACTCCTAAAATGGTCAGTCACAGATTATTTACTGCCAAATCTTTAAAATTATTGGTGAGGACTAATCTAACACATTTCGGTATCTTTGCAAGTCCCAGAAAAAACGTCGGGAACAATTTTTACGCCATTTTTTAAGGACTTACAAAAGCATGCGCTGCTCTAAAGCGCCTTAGAACCTAACCCTAGAACCTAAGAAGCGAAGAGCCCCACGTAAAGCCTGAACCAAAGGCGGCCATGCCCACAAGCATTCCCCTCTCTAACTTACCAGCTTTGAGCGCATCTCTCATTCCAAGAGGAATCGTCGCCGCAGTGGTGTTACCGTAGTCCTGAATGGTGTTAAAAACTTTTTCTGGTGGGATACCAAGAATCTCCCCAACCTTATCATTAATTCTTAAGTTGGCCTGATGAAAGAAGAACATATCCACATCATCGATGGTCTTACCTTGCTTCTTTAAGGTCATGGTCAAGGATTCAGACATCTTTTTTACGGCATTCATGAAAACTTGGCGGCCATTCATCACCGGATATTGAAGCTTATCATCAAGCATCTTCTTAGTAATTCGATGTTCAGGATCAAGGGCCGTCCCCGGAGCTGGCAACCACAGCTCTTTTGCAGAGTTGCCATCAGCGAAGAGGTCATGGGCCATAATACCGCCCCCCTCAACAGGCTCACGGGCAGAAATCACACAAGCCCCCGCCCCATCACCAAAGAGAACGGCCACATTACGCCCCTCAGGAGTGCGATCAAGGCCTTTTGAGTGAATCTCTGCGCCAATGAGAAGGATATTCTTATACTGACCAATACGGATGAAAGCATCGGCCATGGAAAGTCCATAAATGAAGCCCGTACATTGCTGGCGAATATCAAAAGCGGGAATTCCTCCCATGTCCATTTTGGCCTGAAGCCAACAGCCATTACCTGGAAAGTCGTGATCAGGACTAAGGGTCGCAAAGATGATGCAATCAATATCTTCTTTCTTTAGCTCAGCATCCTCAAGTGCTTCCTTAACAGCTTCGACAGCGAGGTCAGTCGTTGAGGTGTCCCCTTCAACCCAGTGGCGCTTAACAATTCCCGTACGCTGTTGAATCCATTCATCTGAAGTATCGAGTTGCTCTTCGAGATCAAAGTTAGTGAGGGCACGAGGAGGCACATAGGCACCGATGCCCTTAATATAAGCTTGAGTTGCGGCCATAGGGAAATCCTTGTTTTCAAATCGTTTCCTTAAGTCTAGCCTTTTCCCACAAGTTGCTCAAATATAAGGAACCAAATTATGATCATTATGACCTCATTTTACGCGGGACTCATAGGTCTTCTCTACCTAGGCCTCTCTATAAATGTTATTAGAAACCGCTTCCGCTTTCGTCAAAGCCTTGGAACAGGCCAAGAAGCCCAGCTAGAAAAGGCGGTCCGTATTCACGGCAACTTCGCTGAGTATGTTCCTATCATTCTCACTATGATGGGTTTCCTAGAACTGGGCGGCGCGTCCAAAACTAGTCTGCATTTCTTTGGCGCGACCCTCTTTCTAGGCAGGGTCTTTCACGCTGTTGGTCTTTCCTATGTCAAAACACCTAACCCCTTTAGAACTCTCGGAATGGTGGGAACTTTCACCTGCCTTATTGGACTAAGCATTCGTTTAATTACTCTGGCGCTAGAAAAAGGCTTTTAACGGTAACAGATAAAAGAACAACTCACTGGCCTTCCACGAAAGTGTTGGGCCACATGCTCCCACTTACTTTTAAGGGTATTCTTGTTCACGGCACTTGTGGTGCACTGACCACCATCGCCTTCGATTTTATCAAGACGACAAAAAGCGTATTCAAGAGGAGTCGTCTCACTGATGGGGGTTGCGCTCTTTGTCCTTAAGAGAAAGGATTTTGAGGTGGTAAATAAAGTTTGGTCGCCATTGAGGGGCCGCCATTCACCATATTGACTACAGAAATAGAGCCTCTGATCGCGACCACCATAAGAGAGGACTCCCAACTGCTCTGGTCCACAAGGCTTGGTGGTGGGGTTTCCAAACTCCATAAGAAGAACACCACCTTCAACATTGAGCTGGCCCATGGCCGGAGCCTTACCAAGAACAACTGGACCTTCGGTATAGGCCACACCGAGAAGGTTGGCATCAACCTTCTTTTTCTTCGTTTTATCGACAGTCCCCTTGGTATCACTGGAGTCACTAATTTTTTGCCAAGGATCCTTAAGGGTGCGGGCACTCTTTTCTTGGTGAAGACCGGGAGTTGCCTGACAGCCATTTATGCGACCGAGGTCAGAGAGGTTCACTTTGAGAAGAAACATGGTTTGAAAGAGGTTGCCCCCATTAAGTTTATCTGAAAAAGATAATGTTAAAGTCGTATAACCCACTTCAGTGTTAAACGCCTTAGCACTGCCATTGATAGTCATTTGCTGCAAGAAGAGGTCTTTTTGACCAAGGGGCTTAGATGATAATTTGGTATCGGCATAGACTTGAACTGTTTCTTTAAAAGCAGGATCAAAACTTCTTATCTCACTCACATAATCAAAGATCCCACTCTTTCCTGATAAGGTCGCCCGACAAGATGCGGGGTCAGAAAGAAAGCTCTTGATTTCATCTGTGACCATAAGGGCCTCAAAACGGTAGGAACTCGACTCCCCTAACTGGGTTTGCTGCTTAATGAGTTTCATGGCCGCGACAAAGAGCCCCGAAAGGATCCCCATAGAAATCAAAACTTGAACGAGAGAAATTCCCAACTCATTTCTTACTTTACTTAAGAAAAACTTCCTCATGGCAAACTCCTGAGGTCATTGAGATCAACAATTCCATTGGCCGTACACAGCTTCCATTCCTTAGCGTCTGGATTGTAGAAGAAGGCTCCCTCGGTATTTTGGTTACAGCCTCCAACTGGCGGGGTGGCATAGAGACCACCTCTTAAGTTAACCCTTTCTCTTAGCTTAGTAGTGCCAATGCCTAATTTATCAGCGCGCAATTTGAGTTCACGTCCCTCTTGAGACCAGCCACCAGAGTCTCGTGAAAAGGGCACAAGAGAGCAGTTGGTAATGACGCCATTTGTTTCTTGGGTATAAAGACGAATTTGCCTGCGAAAAGCCCCATCGGCAGAAGTGCGATCAAAATCGACAATGAGGTAGGTTTTATCAGGACTCAGCTTTTCGCCTAGTCCGCGGGGATTAAGAGAGTAAGCCTTAATCTTGAGACCTGTTTTGCTTTGATAGGCCTGAGGGTGAGCGGCCACATGAAAATCTTCTTCAACACTTGAAGTGCCATCAGCATAACTGATCAATCTTTTAAGAAGCCTAATATTTCCTTCCACCACAATGCGATTGAGACCCGCAAGATTTTCCTTACAGCCTGGACCACTAAGAACCTTTCTCATATCAAAGAGAAGAGTGGTTGCTTCAACATTTTGATTCACTCTCTTGATCATAGTCTTTTGGCGTTCAAGCATCTGGTAAGAAAAGAAAACCATAATACCAAGAAAGGAAACTGAAATAAGAATCTCAGCAGAAGAGAGGCCTCGTTCATTAAAAATCTTATCTTTAATCCACACAAGAAGCCTCACAGTCAAGATTGGTTACTTGTGCCCCGGATAAAGCGGTCATTCCATAAACACTTCTTTGATCATTTTCATTGAGACGAATCAGACGACACTCATCGGAGGGAGAATTAATACTTTGACGGGAAAGAAAGCAAAAGTAATGAGGAGCAGTCTTTTGAGAATTTTGACCGGCCTCTTTAATACCGAAACGATACTTTATGACCTCATTCCAACGCACTAGATTTTGACCAAAGGCCACCCATTTTCCATCTCGACAAAAAACAAGTTTGCCTTTGGGGTTGTAATAGAGAACCCCTTGATTCTTGGCCGAACAAACTTCTTCAATAGAAGAGGACTCCCAAGCAATCCGCCCTTCAACAGCTAAATTAGAGCCCCTCTCACTAATATCCCCTACGGTGACATTGAGGTTTTCTAAGACCAAAGCGTCTTCACTCTTCTTCCAAAAGCCCTCTGCAAGACCCTCCCCTTGAATAACTCGTGCAGAACAATCAGAAATCGTTCCCTTGGCATTGGTACTAAAACTAAAGGGAATACTTTTAATGATAAGTTTTTGAAGGGGGCCTTGCAGCAGCTCAAGCTCGAGCACACTTAGGTTCTTCTTTAAATTCGCTTGCTCGTTACGGCCATTAATCTTATAGGATTTAATCGCAAGCTCACCGTTATAGAGTTGACCATCACCAAAGCCACCATCACGACTTGGAAAATAAAGGAGGATCTCTTCCTTTTCATCAGTCTTAGGCTGGCGAATCGCTGCAACCTCGCCTGAATCTGGCTTCTTATTTTCAAAAGTGGCTCGACAGACATTAGGCTGATAAAGAAGTTGCACTGCTTCCTGGACAAAGTACTCCACTAAATAGATCTGGTAGGTCTCTTGGGCCACACGTTTTTGCTCTTCGGCCAATTTCAATCCTACCAAGGCCAGGCCTGCAATGGCCGTAGAGGCCATAAGAACTTGAACTAGACTGACCCCGCGCTCACATCTTGCTAAAAGACCAAGGCCCTTAGATTTTGTAAGAAGTTTAAAGACATCAAAGGTGTCCCCTTCATCCTGTGGGCGCTTTTCAATTTGCATGGTGATATTATAGCTAAGAATTAGATTTGTGACCATCGCTACTAGCAGATAGAATGGATTCATGAATAAGAATTTACCTGTCACCTCAATTCTCCTCACGATGCTCATCTTCTCAGGCTGTGCCACCCACAAACCAAAGGTTCGCAAAGGGCCAAAGACCTACGATCAATCAGTAGAAGATGAGTTTAGCTCCATTGAAAATAGCCAAAAGGATGTTCTCAACTATTACCGCGAACTCCGGCAAAAGAACTGGCAGCAATATAAGAGTGAGGGCAAAAGGAAGAAGGTGCCCTACAGAGTTTGGCGCCGCCAAAACCCTGCACCGAGGAGTCAAAAAAGACCCCAGGCCTCTCCTGAAAAACTTGCCCCCGTTCCCCAAGCAAAACCTTTGGCGGCCAGTATTGTCAAAGAGATGAAAATTGAAATCCGTCAGTACATGAGCTACTTTTGCATGGAAAATAGGAAGTCTGCGCGCTTTAGTGGTTCTGCTGATTGCACGGCCTTTACGGAGAATGTGCTGCGCGAGTGTGAGAACGACCACCCTGTCATCACTGACCGTAGTCTGGTGAGTTGTGTGAAAGGCAAACTCAAATAACTTTAAGTCTCTTAACAGCTTCTTGGTAGCTTCTTTTTAAAGGTGCATGATGGAAAATCTTATTTTTAAAACCCCTGTTTCCGCTTCGTTGGAAACAGTAAGAGACGGTTTTAATCTCGATCTCTTTAAGGCCCTCAAACCCCCTGTTTTAAGTCTCGATGTCAGCCGCTTTGATGGCTGTAAAAAGGGCGACGAAGTTCACCTCAAGGTTGGTCTCGGTCTCAAAGTTGAGTGGATCAGTCTTATTACGGAAGATAGTGAAACAGCGAACGAGTGGTCTTTTGTTGATGAAGGCAAAAAGCTGCCCTTTCCTCTTACGGCCTGGCGTCATCACCATCGTGTTTTAAGAGACGGAACAGGCTCAATTATTATTGATGATATTTCTTTTGAAGCAGGGCCCTCCTTTACCTCAAAAATGATGAAGCCCCTTCTCTATTTACAGTTTGTGGGGCGGGCCCCAGTTTACCGTAAGATTTTTGGTGAACGTTCTTAATGAAAAGAGTCTGACCAAACGACTTTCTTCTTTGATGAAATTGAGTTTGTGATAAAATATTTTCAAAGGGATTATTAAATAAAAATTTATATTAGAGGCAACGCACCTGTGGTTCCACAAAGAAAAGGAGTTTTTTTGTGGAACTTTTTTTTTGTGTCTATTTCTTTTCCACCATTCTAAAAGTCAAATTAATACGCCCATCATTCACTCTCTTTCTTTTAGGAATTTGATGCTGAAATTTTTCTTGGCAAGGACTCTTCATGACCAAGAGGCTGCCATTTCCTAAGAGAACTTTGTCATGCATTTTCGTTTCACCTTTAAGACGAAACTGCATATCCCTTTCTTCTCCCAAAGAAATACTTGCCACATGAATTGGTCGCACCAATTCTTTTTCATCATCGGCATGCCAGCCATTACTATCCTGTCCGTCACGATAATAATTAAGAAGAACCCCATTAAAGTGAAGAGAAGTTTTCTTTTCAACTTTCTCTTTAAGTTCTAAAAGAAGGTCACTCCAATCATTTCGTGGGAGAAGGATTCCGGAGTAATGATAATCGGCGTTGGGCTCAGCATACCAAGCATGAAAGCGCGGGATTGCATGAGTTTTACCAAAGAGAGTGATGTGATCCTGACGCCAATTAATCTGATCTCTCAACTGATGATAGAGTTCACCAGGAGAATCAATGAAGTTCTCAACATAAGTCATGCAGTCTTGTAGTTTTTGGCGTTTCATCGTCCTTAGAGCATAAAAAAAGGCGAGAGGCTTTGAAAACCCCTCGCCCGGATTTCAGAGTTATTCCAACCAGGAGGACGAGTTCCTTATGTTGGACTAACTATGAAGCTATTTCGATGACTCGGCCTGAAGTCCTCTCGCGCTTTCTTAGCTCAAGAGTCAACACGCCATTTTTAAAATCTGCCTTGATGTCATCCGCTGCTGCATCTTTAGGAAGCTCAAAAGTTCGGGTAAAGGCACCATAAACTTTCTCTGTGTAGAAAGAGCCTTCCGCCCTCTCTTCTTTCTTACGCTCCCCCTTTATGATCAGGGTGTCGCCGTCAACTTCTACGTGGAGATTTTCCTTTTCAAAGCCGGGCAAATCAAAGCTGAGCCCATAGTAGTCCTCATTTTCAAAAACTTCCACCCGTGGCACAAACTGACCGGAGTTACGTGTCAGCTCTTGCTCAAAAAAGCCGCGTGTTATGTCTTTGAAAGCTCTATCAAAATCATCCCAAGTTCTTGAAACTGGGCCAATTGCGTATTTCATAAGTCCTCCTTTTTTGGTCAAATTTGTCTAACTTTTACTAAAACCCATTAGGCCCATGCAGAGAGCTTTGGCCCTCTGGGGGCTTTGAATTTAGCCCACTCACGACGAACCTTTTCGGCCATACCTTTTTTGGCCTTACCTAAGGCCTCGCCAAGATGAGCGCCTTTTTTCTTAACAACAAACCATTCATGTCCGGCCTTAACTCTAAGAAGGGCATGATACTCATCAGGTCCCTCTTGGTGGGCCTCAACTTCAACTTTCTTTACGTGAGGAAAGTGATTGAGAAAGTAGCTCTCTACCCACGCAAATGATGAACGACGATTTTTGGACATAAGACCTCCTTGATTCTTTTTTGAATCAGTCCAATTTAAATAATTCCTTTTTCTTGGGTGCCTTTTACTTTAAGGCAAAGGAAGTATTACCCATCCACTGGTGCGTGAAGTCGTATCTTGTGAAAGCATGTCCACCTCCTTTTTAAATAAGTTGGCATCTCTTTCACCAGTAAGATGGTAGTAATTCTAGCACTGTCAAGGCAGTGCTTTTGTAAAGACTCTGTAAAATAGGTCAGAGGGGCGTAATTTGTTGAATTACTTATTAAAGTTACGCTCTTTCTTAGGACGATTGTCTCTATTGCCAGAAGATTGACGGGAACGGTTTCCATCACGATGATGGCCACCAGAGCGATGACCTGCGCGACGATGACCGCCACCATGAGAAGGTTTTTCTTGAGAGAAGTCTTTAGTGGCCCCAAAGAAACGTTTAAACATTCCCTTGCGTGAGACATCAGACTGTTGAGTGACACGAAACTTGTCATCGATCATAAGCTTGTCCACACAGCCTAAGCAGATCCACTCTGCTTCCGTCGTGGGATTTCTGTGCTTATAGCGTTCAACATCGGGATGAATAAGGTTGCAATGCTCACAAAAATTTCTGGTGGTCTGGTGTTTTTCAGACTGCTTGCGCTCACGACCTTTTGCCGACTCACGGTGATTTTCCATTTTGTTAGAACGAAAGCCTGCTTCCATCAATTGATCTTTAAGACTCTTACCCATAGACCACCACTCTTTTTGGTATTATGTTGAATCCCTAAATTAACAAATTTCGTGAGACTTGAGAATATAGGACGGAGGGGCCAAAAGCTCCCAAGCTTGACGAAGACCCCATAGTGAAGATTTTAAAATGAGAGAATACCAATTAATTGACGCCACTGATAAGGATCCCCACTGCTACCTGAGACCCTTGGGTTCTCAAGGAAAGCCTACCCATATCTTGCGTTTTAAAGACGCTTCAGAGGCCCACCAATACCGTCTGGTCTTAGGCCTAGGTACTCATCCTGACCCCGATAAGAGCCCACAGGCCTACAAGACCACTGGCGAGAACTATGGCGATATCCCTATCTTAGAGGTTCTTGAGGAGAGGGTTACCCAAGAGGAGGAGTATGATCCCGGCTGTTGCCAAAGTGGCTGCCCAGGCTGTCCTTGGACTGAAGAGCAAATCCGCCTAGGAAAGCTCTAAACCCAAGCAAACCTAAGGGACTGAAATTACATTAATTTCTTTTAAAACCATATCACAAATGTGAAGAACTACCCCCTAAAATTCTGACATAAGCTGTAGAAATTACAAAACTTATGCACCGCAAATTCTGGGTTGCTAATCTCGGGCTTCAACAAACCAAATCCTATTTTAAGGAGAGAATGATGAAGTCAACAAAAACTATTTTAGCAGCAACCCTAGGGTTTTTGCTCTCAGTGAGCGCTATGGCCAGAACCATGATTCTGACCAACACCACGCCAGTTTATGAGGAAGATAGACGTGGTGATTTAAATGAAGTGGTGACCTTCTACGAGGGAACTCAAATTGAGGTCTTTGATGAAGTCGATTACATTCGCGGATTCGGTGACATGACCTTGGTTAAAAGAATCAATGGCGTTCGTGATATGAGCAGCCGCTACCGTAGAGATATGGCCCGTGAGATCAACCGTAACTCTGACAGAGATTACTTTTGGATCAATGCCAATGACATCGCTCCCCTGCGCTCACGCCCCGTACGCGTAAACCCAGGTCCACGTCACGACAGAAGCCGTCGCGAGGTCATTCTCGATCGTCGCAATGGGCGCTATGACTCAGGTACCATCCGTGAAGTTTGTTATGAAACTCCTCGCCAGCGTGTTGTCACGATGAATGAGGAACGCCGCGATCGTGGTGGTCGTAATATTGTTGGTGGAATCATTGGTACTATCGGTGGTCAGATCTTAGGTGAAGTGACTGGTAATGATCGTCTTGGTGATGTGGTTTCAGCTATTGGATTAGGCTTCGCTGCCGTTGGTGCCGTTCAGGTGGCCAGCTCGCAAGAGGTCTTCTACACAGATTACGAAATCGACTGTCGTCAGTACTACACACCTGATCGTCGCGTTTATACATTTGAGCGTAACCGTCAGACCTGTTCAACGACTCGCTACTACTCAACTAGCTGGGGTGGTACTCACGAGTACTTTGAGACTGTATGCCACGGTCGTCAAACGAGCCGTTTCGTGACTTTTGAAAGATCTCGCGAAATTTACAGATACTAATTCTTTGAATTTAAGGGCAAGGGACTTTTTGAAAAGGTTCCTTGCCACTTTTTAAAAGGCTCATACTCTTCTGGATGACCTTCTTACCCATCTCCCCCATACGATAGAGATAGACGTCATCTCCTTCAATAACGGAAATTTGATAGACATATGGACTTAGGGGCTGATCAATACAGTCGCCAACTCCCCAAGCTCCAGAAACAGTCTTGGTAGAAGCTACGCTCTTTTCAGGTGCACTCTGAGGTGCTCTTTGCTCATCTTTGCAACCAGCGCCTATCCCGAGAATGACTAAAGAAAGGCTCAAAAATAGTAGTAATGATTTGAGGGTATTATTCACCCTTCTATTGTAGACCTTAGAGGAAAGAGGGGAAAATGGACCCTTCCCTAAAGAAATTGCCCATCCTTGATGGCGCTTCTCAAGTAAGTCCTCGATTTCTCAAAACACGTAATTTTATCGAGGGCCTATATAAAGGCCCTTTTGGCGCACAGGAAAAGCGGCCTTATGATGGTAACGACTTTTGAAGCGGATGGCTTTATTGAGGAGGTTCAAGACCCTAAACCCTTCCGCTTTTTGTGTATGTGCGATCGCAAGAGTTTTGATTTAAAAGTTTTCGACCTTTGGAGGTCCCTTTTATGATCAGTTTACGCGAGCTATTTAAGTTCCTCTCCATCGGGGAGGTCGGTCCCCCATAGCGGGTGATTTTGACATTCAGAGTTTAGACATTCATACATGTTTTGCTCAGGCACTGCCTGTTTTATGTAAGTAAGAATTTTTTTGGCCACGTCTTGGCCTCTATTTTGGATTTCGCCCGAGAGTTTCACTCTCCCGCCTCATGCGGCCGGCCTCTTTAGCCTCGAATGGGGGGAATGCCTGGTGAAACCAAACCCATACCGCACTAACCCCCGGTCTCTCCCCCGGGGGTTTTTATTTTTGGCCGGTATCCGGCTGCCGGTAACCGGTTACCGGTCATAGGAATCACTAAATAACAGATAAAGTCCTTAAGGATCAATTTCGGCGAGCTTCCCTAAGTATTGTCCTCAATATTGCTGAGGGCTATGGTAGAGCATCAATAAAAGACAGAAGAAGGTTCTTTGTCATGGCCTTTGGCTCTCTCAGAGAAACTCAATGCCTTCTAGAGATTTTTGAAAACCAGAACCTGATTCAGCAAGCAGATCATCTTGCCGGTAGCCTGTACCGGCTTTGCCAGAGGCCTGGTGGCCGGCACCCGGCTGCCTTTTACCGGTTACCGGTCATTGGAATCTCTCTAGTGCTTAAAAGTCTGATAGCGCTCCGCCAGAGTTTCATACTCATCCGCGCGCACGAGAAGCTTCACGTAACTTTCAATAGTGTCCGTATCAATATTGATTTTATAGTGAGTAGAAATCACCGCAGGCAGCCCTTCTTTTTCCCACAAGGCCTTCTTAAAATCATAGATAGGAAAAGCAGTCTCCGGCGTTTCTGGGGTGGTTTTGATGGTCTCCACGGTCTCCCATTCATGACTAATAAAGAGGCGAAAGTGAGGTCGGCAAAAGGTGAGGCCCTCATGCTCTTTTATACATTCTTCACAAAAGGTCTCATTACAAATCGCACATAATCCTTGAGCATGATCCTGCGGATGATTCACGCAGTAAGAGGACTCCACTCCTTCGGCCATGCGCTTAAGCTGGTCGCGATCCGCTCCAGTTCGCGTTGCCCTTGAGGGCTCAGTCGAATGCTCTCCATCTTGAGTCATATCTTTTTCTTTAAGAAGACGGTTAAAGAGGTAGAGAACCACGCCAACCAAAACCAAGACGAGAAAGACAAGGGCACCGACTAAAATAAAAATGATCTTTTCTGACACGAGTAACCTCTCAGGTGACCTCTTTAACAGGGCGTGCTATATTAGAAGCATGTTAGGTCACTTCATGAATAATTTTCACCCAAAAGCGCTCGACACTCAACAATTTTGGGTAGTCCTTACATGCCTCCCCTTCAATTGTCCCTGTTAGGGACTCTTTTTTTGCACTAGTAAGAAATTTCATCTAAATTTTAAGGACTTTACAGGAGTCAAAATCATGGCATTGGTGGTCTATAACACCCTTAGTAAAAACAAAGAACCTTTTAAACCTATCGAAGAGGGCAAAGTACGTATGTACGTCTGTGGCCCTACCGTTTATGACTATCTCCATATTGGAAACTTTAGAGGGGCAATCTTTTTTAACCTCGTAAGAAATTGGCTTGAGAAATCAGGCATGGAAGTCACCTACGTCTACAATTACACCGACGTTGATGACAAAATTATCAAACGGGCCAACGAAGAAGGTGTGGAATCAGGAGAAATTTCTGAAACCTATATTAAGGCCTTCGAAGAAGATTACGCTCGCCTAAGGCTGCGCCCTCACACAAAGAATCCTCGTGTCACCGAGCACATGGATGACATTATTAAGCTCGTCGAAGGCATTATTGAGTCTGGCAAAGGCTATGTTATTGACGGTGAAGTTTTCTTTTCCATCGACAACTTTGAATCCTATGGAAAGCTCTCAGGTAAGAAGCTTGATGAGCTTGAAGCCGGTCAAAGAGTAGAGGTCGACAAGAGAAAGAAGAACCCCATGGACTTTGTATTATGGAAACCGGCAAAGCCCGGTGAGCCTTCATGGGATAGCCCGTGGGGCAAAGGTCGCCCTGGCTGGCATATTGAATGCTCGGCCATGATCCGCGCCCTCCTTGGTGAGTCTATTGATATTCACGGTGGTGGGATCGATCTGATCTTCCCTCACCATGAAAATGAAATTGCCCAAGGCGAAGGCTGCAGCGGTAAGAAGTATTGCAATTATTGGATGCATAACAACTTCATTAATCTTAAAGATCAAAAGATGAGTAAGTCCCTAGGAAATGTCATCACGGCACGCTCCTTTATGGATAAGTACCATCCAGAGATCCTTAAGGCCGTTATGCTCTCCGCTCACTACCGCTCCATGCTCAATGTAAACGAAGAGAAAATTGAACAGGCCGTCTCTGGTCTTGCACGAGTGTATAAGGCCCTAAGAGAGGCGGATCAATTTATCGCTTCTTCATCATTGGAAGGTGGCAGTCCTTACAAGGCCCTTAAGAGTCAAATGGACACTGCCGACGCCCACATCAAGAAGGCCTTAAACGACGACTTCAATACCGGCGAAATGATGGCCAATATCTTTGAGGTTGTAAGGGTCTTTAATGCCCAAAATATCGCCAAGAAGAAAAAAGACCCCAATGCTTTGGCCTCAGCAAAGGCCTTTAAAGAGTGGATTGCTTCTTGGGCCCAAGTCTCAGCACTCTTCTTAGAAGAGCCTACTGAGTTTTTAAAGACCCTTGATGATATTTTGATCGCCGAAAAAGGTATCGATAAAGCGATTGTTGAAGGCCTCATTAAAGAAAGAGATGAAGCCCGCGCCGCTAAAGACTGGGCCAAGTCAGATGAGGCCCGCAATAAACTTTTGGCCATGGGTATTGAAATCATGGACTCCCCTGAAGGCACAACTTGGGAAGTTAAAAAATAAAGAAGTAATTATTTATGGCAAAACCTTTAAAGATCGACATCCATAATCACATTCTTCCGAAGAAGCTTCCTGACTTCAAAGGCCAATTTGGGTACGGTGGTTTCATTCAACTTCACCCTAAAGAAAATGGCTACGCGGATATGATTCGTGATGACGGCAAGTTCTTTCGTGCAGTTGAGCCCAACTGCATGGATGTCAATGTTCGCCTAGAAGAGATGGACAAATTTGGTGTCGACGTTCAAGTCCTCTCCACTGTACCTGTCATGTTTTCTGAGTGGGCCAAGCCCAAGGACACCTTGGCGGTTAATCACTTCCTCAATGAAGACATCGCTGAAAGTGTTTCTAAAAACCCTAAACGATTTATTGGCCTTGGAACGATTCCCCTTAATGACCCAGAGCTTGGTTGCCAAGAGCTCAATAACTGTATGAAAGAGCTTGGGATGCCCGGAGTTCAGATTGGCTCTCATTATGGAAAGCTCAATCTATCGGATAAAAGCCTCTATCCTTTTTATGAAGAGGCCGAAAAACTTGGCGCCGCCATTCTGGTTCATCCATGGGATATGATGGGAAAGGACACCATGCCCGACTACTGGCTCCCGTGGCTTGTGGGTATGCCTGGTGAAACAACGAGAGCAATTTGTTCCATGATCTTTGGTGGCATCTTTGAAAAGTTTCCTAAACTGCGGGTGTGTTTTGCACATGGTGGTGGCTCTTTCGCCTTCACTCTTGGTCGCATTGAACATGGCTTTAATGTCAGACCGGACCTTTGCCAAGTCGATAACCAAGTAAACCCACGTGACTATCTTGGTAAGTTCTATGTGGATTCCATCAATCATGATCCAAAGGCCCTCCAATATAATATCGACCTCTTTGGGATTGATAAAATTATGCTAGGGACTGACTACCCCTTCCCTCTTGGAGAACTCGAGCCAGGTAAGCTTATTGAGGGTATGGACCTCAGTGATAAAGATAAGGCCCGCCTCCTTTCAGGTAGTGCCCTTGAATGGTTAGGAATTTCTGAGGAGCGCTTTCAATGAAGAAGCAAGAACGCGCTGACCTCGTTGTAAAAAGACTTGAAGAGTACTACCCCGAAGTTCCAGTCCCCCTTGATCATAAAGATGCTTACACTCTTCTCATCGCTGTGCTCTTATCGGCTCAGTGTACTGATATTAGAGTCAATCAAGTGACCCCCAAGCTATGGGAGCTCGCTGACCACCCCTACGATATGGTTAAAAAGTCTGTGGCCCAGATTGAAGAAATTGTGAGGCCCTGTGGTTTAGCTCCTAGAAAAGCAAAGGCGATTTGGACCCTCTCTCAAATTTTAATAGATGAGCATGACGGAGAGGTTCCCAATGATATGGAGGCGCTGGAAAAGCTTCCGGGTGTTGGTCATAAAACGGCTTCCGTTGTGGTCTCTCAGGCCTTTGGTGTGCCCGCCTTTCCAGTGGATACCCACATCCACCGCCTGTGCCAATTGTGGGGACTCACCAATGGCAAGAATGTCGTGCAAACAGAAAAAGACTGTAAAAAGCTCTTCCCCAAAGACAAGTGGAATAAGCTCCACTTACAAATCATTTTCTATGGTCGAGAATATTGCAAGGCCCGTCAGTGCTATGGACTTAAGTGTCCCATTTGCAAAGAGCTGTACCCCAATCGAAAAACTCCGAAGGAGTACAGCAAGTCTTAGGCTAAAAGCGAGAGAAAAACTTTAGTGTATCCTGTGAT
>JAUIBX010000299.1 GCA_030427595.1 Bacteriovoracia bacterium
CATAATGAGAACATCACACTGATCAACAGCGATGATATTGGCGGTTCTTTCGGTTTCATTGATAAGTACCAATTCACCAAAGAGATCTCCTTTGGAAAGCTCAGCGATAAAATGCTCACTGCCATCTTTATCCACCGTCACTTTAGCTCGTCCTTGAAGGAGAACACAGATATCTGTGTTGGTATCACCTTGGCGAATAATGTGATCTCCTGGTGAGTAGGAGGCCACCATGCAATCGGCGATTATTTCTTCCACTTCATCATCATAGATTTCATGAAAGAGGGGGCAACCTGCAACTAGCTGAGCGGCCGACATAGTTTACTCCTATCCAGCTTTCTCTTCATCATTACTATCTTTGTTATCATCCTTGTCACGCAAGCTTCTGCTGTAATCAGCGAGACTTTGGCGTGCACCAGAGAGGGACTTCTCTGCCTCCTCCTTCTTTTCTTCAGCAATGGGTTGATTGCCTGAGGCCAAGGATGCTGAAATTTTCTTCATCTCAATAAGAAGGGCCGGAAAAACTTCGTGCATTTCTTGTTCAATGGACTTTTCTCCATGAATAGCATGCCAAATATTTTCAAAACAGTTGCTTACTTTTTTATACGTTTTTCTTCGAAGACCTGACACCGGGGCAATGGTATTGATAAAAGTGGTAAGAAGAGAAAAGAGAATCCCTGCAATAGAGGTTTTCATGGCATAAGTTACACTAAGTACAAACTCCATTAGAATGGCAGAAGACGCCTCAAGGTTATTAAAGTCAATTTGAGCTATCTTAGGCAGCGCCATGGAAATCCCAATAAAGGTCCCAAAAATCCCAAAGACCACAAAGAGTCCCGGAAGAATATCAATCAATCGTGAGATGGGACCAATGGGAAAGACCTTAAGGACTTTATTCCAATTGTCATCATGCTCTAAGATTCTATCCGTGAGGTCATTAAAGTTTGGTGGAAACTTTGACTTAAAAGTTGAGGCCTCAGACTTTATCCCCAGAAAGAGACTTTGATCACCCTTAACATAGTCTCTAAGAGAAACCACATTTTGAGCGCCTAACTGATTGGCCTTCTTGTCGTGTTTTTTCTTGGATGCTTTATTTCTTACCGAGCGAGTTGGCAGTTTATCCTTAACTTGGTTGAGAAGGTCAGCTAGATAGGACTCTGCATCCTCAACCTTATGGTAATTTTCTTTTTGCATGAGGAGGATTTTCTCAATCTCACTAGTAAAGGAAGTGAAGTAGGCGTCTTCCACTTTAGACTGGCGATGGCCTGCCCAACGAAAGAAGAGTCCGGTGACCAAAAGAGCGGTCATCACCTCTATCAGGTAAGTGGAGAAGAAATGAAAGACAAGATCAAGTATCATGTCTAAAGTCCTTGGTTGAGGGAATCAATGGTTTCCCAGGCTTCTTTATTATCTTTAAGCGTAAAACTAATTTCTACGCGACGTGAGCGCTTACAGTCGTAAGGACCACAAATATCACTTTTCTTACTGGCAGGAGTTCTTTTCACGGGCTCTGAAAAGGACTTGCCAATGGCCTGAACTCTTTCTCTGAAATCTCCTTGATGCTTAAAGGCACCAAATGAGCGGCTAAAGATATACTTCACAATAGAGCGCGCACGATCAGAGGAGAGGTCAAGGTTGTAATTATAGGCACGACGATTTTTCGGATCTTGCGGATCAACGAACTTTTGGCGGTGACTAGGAGAGGCGTGACCAATAATATTCACCGTATTGATTTTTGAGCTAATAGAATTGTCGCCAAAGAGCTCCTCTACATAGAGAGGGATGACCTTCTTAAGAGTGTTTTTGGCGCCATTTGAAAGCTCTGCTGAGTTCTTCTTAAAAAGAAAGTTCTTATCCATACGTAAGATGACATTACCGGTTGTGGGATCAACATAGACATCAATATTGGCGTCTCTTAGACGTTTAGCAATTTTACGTCCAAGATTGGTTCTAAAGTTATTTTGAACGCTGGCAATCTTTCTTTGGGCCTGATTGGCCTTATTCTTCATCACTCCATTTTCAGATTTTAGGCGCTCAATTTCTTTTTGAAGTTGAGTGATGACCTTTAGTTTGGCCTCCTTATCTTCTTTAGGAGCTTCTTTCTTTTTGAGATCGGCCAATTGTGCATAATTATTTCTTAACTTCTTATTGAGCTCAGCGATCATGCCCTTAAGGTTCTTATTCTTGTCTTCAAGGACTTTGACATTACCAAGAACGCGGTCCATCTCTTGATTGATGGCGACGACTTTTTGACCGGCCTGTTGTTTTTGTTTTTCAAGACCTGCCATTTGATCTTTAAGAACAGCAATTTCGCCCTTGAGCCCGGCGATCTTATCATTAAGGGATTTGGTTTGCCCTTGAGAGCTTCCCAGTTGACCTTCAAGACCAGCAATCTTTTGCAGAAGACCTTGCTCGTCAGTGCGCTTGCCAGCGAGTTTTTGCTGAAGGGCACCCATCTTTCCTTTGAGGTCATTAATGGTATTTTTAAGATCACCAATGGTACTTTTAAGACCTTGGTTTTCTTGGTTTCCAGCAGCATTCTTCGCTTGAGCGGATTTCAGTTGTCCTTTTAAACCTTTGAGTTCACCTTCACGCTGACCAAGTTTTCCTTTAAGATCACCAATTTGGCCTTTAAGACCTTTAATGGCGCTCTCAAGCCCTGCAATTTTTTGCGCTTGTTGTTGATTGGCATTTTGAGACTTGGCATTGGCACCACGGGCGTCAGCAAGTTGCTTACCAAGGTCTGAAATTTGACCTTCTTTATTTTGAATCTCTTTGTTAAGACCAGAGATCTTGCCATTGAGACCATTTATTTTTTGATTAAGCCCCTCAACATTCTTTTGAAGTGCCTTATTTTGGGCGATTTGATTTTGATACTGTCCATTGAGATCTTTAATGTCTTTTTTAAGACCAGCGATTTCTTGGTTTTTACTCGAAACGGTCTTATTAAGACTCTCTACATTTTTGTTAAGGCCTTCAATACGCTTCTTGAGACCTTCATTGTCTTTAATTGAGCCCTGATAAGTCTTTTGAAGGTTAGCAAGCTTGGACTGTAATTCCTTCTTATTGAGGTCACCCTCTTGAAGCTGCTTATTGAGATTAGCTAAACGCTTATTAAGGTTTTCCACATTTTGTTTGAGGTTGGCCTTCTTCTGCTTTTCACTTTGAAGGCCTGCTTCTAAGCTGGTGATGGATTGAGAG
>JAUIBX010000300.1 GCA_030427595.1 Bacteriovoracia bacterium
GAGGAATCCAGCCAGGATCAGTTCTGTAGGTCACTAAAATCTCCCCATTAAGCTCAAGGTCATCCTCTGGACTGAGAATAACCTTAACTTTTCCTTCTATAATTCCTGGAGAGCAGCCAAGTCCGGCCATTTCATTTTCAGCGAGGTTTTCATGTTGAACCACTTGAGCTTCTGGAAAGTGGCGATTTCGTAAGTACACCGGTCCTCGGGTCATAAAGCGACTATCTGGTTCATCCCCTTGCTCATATCTCAGGTACTCTGCCTTTCGCATATTAACAATGGCCTTAAGATCAAGAACCGTTTTGGTGCCTTCAAAAAGTCCTTCAAATTCTTCTAAGGAAAGGTAGAAAATGTCCTCGCGGTCTTCAAGCTCTCCTTGGGCCACAAGCTTATCACCAATACTGAAAATCATGGAACGTACGACACCATAAACCCTTGTGCGACAAAAGCGAGTGTTTTCCCGGTTCATGACGGCCTTTCTTGCATGTTTTAATGACCAGTTATAAATGAGGCTCTTTAGTCCTTTAACGTTTTTCTCTTTAAGTTCTTCCGCCTTTTCTCGTATTTCCTTTTCTCTTTTTTCGTACTCTTCTAAATCTGTCTGGCCAGCATTAATAAGGTTTTTAAGAAAGACAAAGAGAAGAGACGGGTCTTGATGCAGGTCTTTTTGCTCCAACTTCATTTCAGTCGAGGATGGCGGCGTAAACGTCACGATAAGGGCTTTGACTTAAGGCCTCTAGTGCCTCTTCTTTGTGAGTATTTAGAATAAGCTCCTTGCAGCCCTCTTGGTGGCAAATCATCCCCGTTATTTGGATGAGGCGTTTTGTGGGTTCAGCTGATTCTAAATTACCATTTCCGGCCAAAAGGTCGTTGTGGAAGTTATCACCTAGGTGAGATAGCCACTTTCCGGTAAGGGCCTTAAAAATGCCAAAATGGACCATGCAAAGAAAGTCGTTAATGATGGGGGCATGCCAACGCCATAGTAGGTCTTTTTCAAGGGCTCGGTATTGATCGTAAATTTCATCCGCCGTCATTTGGTCTAAAGGTAGCTTTCGGTATTGATTGTAATAGAAGTAAAAGTCTGAGAGGAATTTATCGACGATATTTTGAATGTTCAGGTGATAATAGAAGAATTTAAGTCCAGAAAAGAATTTTTTTACTTTCGCACCCAGTGTTTGTTGGTACTCGGGAGGGCGGATTCTGTCAGCGATTTCATCACCAAGGGACTCATCTGTTCCCATCATGGTTTCCATAAATTTTCTGTTGAATTTATAACCAGGAAGGATGTTTGTGAGTTTATACCAATTGAGGAGGTTGTAATAAACTCGCCCGTAAAAAAGCCCCAGCATATTCTTTAAGAAGCTGTCCATCTTTCTAATTTGCCCTTGAGGAACCATGAGGATTTCACAAAATTGCACATAGACCTGATGATAGACGTAGCGAGCAAAGCCAAAGGTTAGGGGCTTGGTAATTCCCCCATAGCTTTCAACTATATTACTATTATCCCATATAAAGAGTTTTCCCTGACCATTGTGGATTTCGGTTGTAATAGGCCGACTTTGAAGGAGGTAGAGCTTTCCTTCTTCAAAAGCAAATTCAATGTCTTGAGGAAACTGATAATAGCGCTCCACTTTATCCGCCAATTCTACCAATTGAGCGATTTCTTGATCTGTAAGTGCAGGGCCCTCTTTTTTATCGTAGGTCTCAGTGACTAGCCCTTTGCCATCACTTCCTCCTGTGAAAATTGTTTTTTGTTCATTGATCTCAATTTCTTCTACTTTTCCACTTTTCTTGTCGACAACAAAGTTATCTCCAGCAAGATGGCCTCCAACAAGACCTTCTCCAACTCCGTGAACGGCGTTGATGATGAGTTGATGGGGATTTTTGGTAATCGGGTTACCTGTAAAGAGTACCCCCGATTTTTGAGAGAAAATCATTTTCTGAAGAACCACGGCCACTTCAATATTTTCTAATGGCAGGTTATTTTGTTTCCTATAAACAAGGGAGCGCGCTGAGTAGGCGGATGCCCAACACTTCTTAATGGACAGTAAGGTTTGTTCTTGATCAATAATATAGAGATAGGAAGATAGCTGGCCTGCAAAACTATGGGCTCCACTATCTTCACCTAGGGCACTTGAGCGCACTGAGATACAATCACAAGAGAGCTCTTCATAGGCCTTCTTAAGAAAGTCTGTCACCTCTATAGGGAGTTCAGTATCTAAAAAAAGCTTTTCAATAGTTTCTTCAATTTGGGACTCTTTAGCTTGTGACGTTAAGAGGGTGGTTATTTTATTATCTAGGTCATTCTTCTCTTTAAAGATTCTTAGGGCATGGGGTGGGATTACTACAAATTTAGGTACCTCAAAACCCGCTTTGGCCATGTAGTAAAGGTTAAGGCCTTTTCCCCCAGCATTTCTTTGAGCATAGGTTGAAATTGTTTCTGAGTTAATCAAGTACATGGAATCCTTCTCTTATAAAGTAATTGATGAGGATGGAAAGATAGACAAAGAGGATATAGACCGAACTAAAAAGACGAAAGAGCTTGCCAGTGGCAGGTGTCTTTCCTACGAGATAAATGGCGCTAACAATGAGGAGGAGTACCAGCTGCATTCCTAAAATCTTAAGCATAAAGTAGAATTGAATTGTTGAGACATAAAGCGCCAGGACGGTAGCAATGATGGCATGGACGAAAACGAGTACAACAGCGCCAAATTTTCCCCAAATACTTGAGTAAGTATCGACGCCTTCTCTTTCCTCACATGGCTGGTAGATCTTTCGTCCTAACTCAAAAATATTAAAGAGAAGCCAGCTCATACCTGAAAAGTAGTAGAAGTCTGGGTCCATGTCATAAACTTTGAGCTTACTAAGGGCACTGAAAATGGCCAAGCTTAAGAAGAATGTGACAACCGTGTGGCTTGTCGCATAGGTGGTCAAATGAGGTCTTATAAGCTTAGGAATAAAGAATTCTTTGTACATCAAAAGACTATAACCTATGGCCAAAAGGATGGAAGTAAAGGCCGGCATGCCACAGCTTGTAAAGAAGATGACTTCTAAGATAATACAAAGCTCAATCGCCTTTTTGACATCAAAGTGTTCTAGCAAGCCTCGAGGAAGGGGTCTATCAGGGTTTTTTGCCACATCAACTTCATAATCTTTGATTTCGTCATAGAGCCTTAACTTCATGAAAAAGACCGCGGT